>NZ_JAFBDT010000004.1 GCF_016908355.1 Fusibacter tunisiensis
ATGTTAAAATGTAGGAGTAACTACTTGAATTCTTCGTAGGTTCAGCGAAAATATCGATTTTTAATGGTTTTCGTAAAACGACGTAGAATTTAGGTATTATACAAAACTCTCTTTACGTTTACAACGGTTGTGTTATAATGATTCAAGATAAGAAATGGCGGTGACGTATATGGACAAATACAGTAAAATAGGGGTATTTGATTCCGGACTGGGCGGGTTATCGGTAGCGGATATGATTCGTACGATTTTGCCTGCTGAAGATTTAATTTATATTGGTGATTCTTTGCATGCGCCTTATGGTATCAAAACTAAAGAGGAAGTTGTTCAACTTTCTGAAAATGTTTGCAATCAGTTGCTTACAGAAGATGTAAAAGCAATTGTTATAGCCTGTAACACGGCTACAAGTGCTGCGGCGGATAGGCTTAGAGCCAAATATAACTTACCTATAATTGGAATGGAACCGGCAATTAAACCTGCCCTTTTAAATACAAAAGGACGCGTATTGGTTCTTGCCACTGAAATGACATTAAAAGAGCAGAAGTTCAATGCCCTTGCTGAAATGTTTGATGAAGCCCATCGTCTTTTAAGATTGCCCGTACCCGAGTGGGTCGAACTTGTGGAAAATGCGCTTTGGCAACAAGAACATGTAAAACAGGTTGTAACTTCTGTTTTGGACCGGATTAAAGTGCCAGTGGAAGCCGTGGTTTTAGGGTGCACACATTTTATTTTTCTAAAACCTTATATTGAAGCCTACTACAGTGGGCATGTTAAAATATTTGATGGAAATGAAGGGACTGTTCAACACCTCAAAAATGTTCTAATACAAAGAGATATGTTAAATGACCATACTGAATGGGGATGCCTCTCCATTGAAAATACAAAAGGTGCTGATTACCGAATTAAATCTGAAAATTTAGTGGCCTGGCTTGAAAAGGAGCGTCAAAATGAATTCAAATCCTGAATATATCGACCTTATAAATTCAAAATTAGAGGCTATACTTGAGGAAGCTGTTTTTGACGAAAGACAAGCGGCAATTTTTGTACGACATTATGGCATTCAACAACCAAGAATGGCCCCAAAAGATATTGCTAAAGCATTAAAAGTACCAAATAAAAAATTAAAAATTGAACTCGCTAAAATAGAGAACCGGGTATTCAATATAATGAAGAAAAATGATTGGATTGACGGTTTTTAAGATTTCATGTATAATGATTGAAACGAAATGGCGTTGATGAGACATAGTACATGTTATCAGCATTAAGAGAGCCGGTGTTTGGTGAAAATCGGTTGCAAGATGCATGGAATCCACCTCTGAGCTTTTGGGTAATACCAGACGTATTCAAGGCGTTAACTTGATTGAGTGGATGCTTTGCATCAATAAGGGTGGCAACGCGGGTTAACTTCTCGTCCCTAATTGGGATGTGAGGTTTTTTTGTTTTTTTGATTAAAAAAAGATCGGATAGGAGGGACGCTATGTTGGATTTAAAACGTATTCGGAATGAGTATGAAACAGTTGAAAAATTAGTGAGTCTAAGAGGGAAAGGGGATTATGGATTGCCTCAGATCCATGCCTTGGATGAAAAAAGACGTGCACTTATTGGGGAAGTTGAAGAACTTAAGAGTCAACAAAATAAAATGTCAAAAGAGATTCCAGCATTAAAAAAAGCAGGTGAAGACACAACAACACTGTTTGCTGAAATGAAGGCGCTTTCTGAAAAAATAAAAGGATTGGACGCGGATGTAAAAGGGGTGGAAGAAGAAATGAACACACTGCTTTTAGAAGTTCCAAATACCTTGAAAGAGGATACACCAGTTGGAGAAGATGATACTGAAAATCCCGTAGTACGTACATGGGGAACACCAAGAACTTTTGATTTTGACCCTAAAGGGCATTGGGATGTGGGCACTGATCTGGATATTTTGGATTTTGAGCGAGCGACTAAAATTACAGGGACACGGTTTACGGTATTAAAAGGAATCGGTGCACGGATGGAACGTGCCTTGATAAACTTTATGTTAGATTTGCATACTGAGACACATGGTTTTACTGAAATATTGCCACCTTTTATGGTGAATCGAGATTCTATGACGGGAACAGGGCAACTTCCTAAATTTGAAGATGATATGTTTCATATTCCTGCAAAGGACTTTTTCTTAATTCCAACAGCAGAAGTACCTGTAACGAATTTATATCGGGATGAAATTTTAGATGAATTGGCGCTTCCAATCTATCATACAGCTTACACACCTTGCTTTAGAAAAGAAGCGGGATCAGCTGGAAGGGATACCCGCGGTATCATCCGGCAGCATCAGTTCAATAAAGTTGAACTTGTTAAATTTGTGCGTCCTGAAACCTCATATGAAGAGCTTGAGCATTTGACAATGGCTGCTGAGGAAGTTCTAAAAAGACTTGAACTGCCTTATCGTGTTGTAAGATTATGCAGTGGTGATGTTGGATTTTCTTCTGCCATGACTTATGATATTGAAGTTTGGTTACCAAGCTACAATGCATATAAGGAAATTTCAAGTTGTTCAAATTTTGAGGATTTTCAAGCAAGACGCGCTAATATTCGGTATCGGGATGCAGAGACAAAAAAGGTTAACTTTGTGCATACATTAAACGGGTCTGGACTTGCAGTTGGAAGAACTCTAGCCGCGATTTTAGAAAACTATCAAAATGAAAATGGCAGCGTGACAGTGCCTGATGCCCTAAGACCTTATCTTGGTGGTAAAACTGTGATAGAATAAATGGAGTGGCAAATGTCTATTATTGAATGGGTTTTTGTAATCATGCTTGCTGCTTTGATGCTTGGGGTTATTTTCTACGTGACTTTGGATTTATTTAGAGATTTAAAATATTATAAAATGAAGCAAAAAAATGTAACATCAATTCAGTCACGCTCAAAACGGAAATAAGAATCAGAAAGGATACCAGGATGCGATTATTGAAAACCCTTGAAAAGATGAATCAAGACAATCTGATATCCTTTCATATGCCCGGTCATAAAGGTGGACGTTTAATTTCAAACTTACTGGAAGATTTTTTAAAGAAAGATATAACGGAAATACCAGGTGCAGACAATTTGCACAATGCCAGTGGGTGTATTTTGGAAACAGAAGCATCAATTTCAAGTTTATATGAATCACGTAGATCCAGACTTTTAGTGGGTGGGAGCACATCCGGTGTATTGGCATCAATACTTGGGATTGTGCCCCAAAATGGCCGGATTGCCATGAATCGAAATGCCCATCAATCCGTCTATAATGCTGTAGAAATTGGTGGACTGGAGCCTGTTTATATCGCCCCAACTTTTGACAATGAACGCGGTATTGTGACAGGCATTTCTCAATATATTTTGGAGCCGCTACTTGAGAATGTATCTGCGCTTATGTTGACTTATCCGACCTATGAAGGCATATGTTACCCCATAAAGCCGTTGATTGAGTGCGCTCATAAAGCCGGGATTCCTGTTATTGTAGATGAAGCACATGGGGCACATTTAAAATTTTTTGACACGTCACACGTATCGGCTTTGGATTTGGGTGCCGATCTTGTGATTCAAAGTTTTCATAAAACCTTACCGGCAATGACACAAACAGCCTGTTTACATGTTGGTAAAGATGCTTTATTGACAGACCATCAATTGGAAAATGTAATGTGGTATTTGGCATCTTTGCAAACAAGTAGCCCTTCTTATGTTTTAATGGCTTCAGTTGATGCCATGTTATCTGTAATGGAAACGAAAGGGGCATCGCTTGTTCAAGATTTGATAAATCGTTTGTCTAGCTTTTATGAAAAAATGTCCAGGCTTAAAGCGCTTGAGATCAAGAGGTTACCCAATCAAGAAATTACAAAGATTATAATTTTTTCAAAGTGGCTTTCTGGTAAAGCAATAGACTCAAAATTGCGTGTAGAATTCGGTATTCAATCTGAGTATGCTTCTGATCAAATTTGTTTATTAATGACAAGTGTGGCAACGACTTCTGAAGATTTGGATTTCCTTGAAAGTGCGCTTTTAGAAATTGATGCATCAATTTCTAAAGAAAAGCCTCAAGACACGGGACTTAATTTTGATGAAATTTACACCTTTATATCAAAAAAAGAACATAGAGTTTATAGTGCTTCAGAAGTTCGAATGATGGCCTGGGAGACGGTATCAAGTGAAACTGCACTTGGAAGAATCTCTAAAGATTATATAATTCCATATCCACCTGGAATTCCTATTGTGGTTCCTGGCGAAAAGATAACGGATGTGGTAATGCCACTTATACAAAAAGAAACACAAACGATTAGAATATTGAGGTGAAGCAGATGGGAAAATTAAAAAAGGAATTGTTTGAGTGGCTTCAAGCAATTTTGACAACAGTTGTGGTCTTTCTTGTGTTGAATATTTTCTTTGCCACAACGACTGTATACAGCACATCCATGTTTCCTACATTGGTGGAGAAGGACATGCTTTTCATGTTAAAAGTTGGTGAGATTGAAAATGGAGATATTGTATCTTTTAAGTCTCAGTTGACACTCACAGAAGCTGACTATGAGGGATTAAATGTCCTGCAAAAACTCCTTCATAAAGAAGGTGAACGTAAAAATTTAATAAAACGTGTGATTGCTGGTCCTGGCGATTCCATAGAAATAACTTCCGGAGTTGTTAAAGTTAATGGAGAAACTTTAGAGGAGCCTTATGTGAACAGCGAGACAACAAAAGATGTTCCCTATCAGGTTGTTCCAGAAAACAGTTATTTTATGATGGGTGATAATCGAATGGTAAGTTATGACAGCAGAGATTTAGGATTTGTTGTGGAATCAGACATCATAGGGAAAGTGTTGTTTCGATTCATGCCAATTCAAAAAATTGGAACTGTGAATTAAAGGTTAAATTTGTGGTATAATTATACTAATAAACTATAAAAGGGGGCATTACGATGAAACTCATTATAGCAATTGTACACGATGAAGACGCACATGCACTCGTAAAAAAACTCACTGCGAATGACTTTGGCGTAACAAAATTAGCGTCTACAGGTGGTTTTCTAAAATCAGGGAATACAACACTTATTATAGGAACACCAAAAGAGCGCGTTGAAGTTGCAACAAAAATTATTGAAGAGACTTGTCGAACTCGAAAAGAAATTACAACGACCACTTCATTAATGGGTGACAATAGTGTTATGGGGATGCCACTGGAAATTTCAGTTGGTGGTGCTACTGTATTTGTTGTTGATGTTGAAGACTACATCAAATTATAGGAGTGTGTCACATGCAAGCATACTCCGAACAGTTGTCTTTTTTAGTAAATGCACTTAAACAAGATAAACTGTCTCACAGTTATATTTTTTCAGGAACTGAGCATTTGGCTTTTGCCAGACAATTTGCAAAGATAATTTTATGTAAACAGGAACACACAGGTTGTGATTCCTGTTCGTCTTGTGTAAAAGTGAATTCTGACAATCATCCAGATTTAATGGTGGTTGAACCAGATGGTGCATCGATTAAGAATGCGCAAATTGAAGCTTTACAGGAATTTATGATAATCAAGCCTTTTGAAAACGAGAAAAAAATTGCCATTGTACATTTGAGTCATTTAATGACTGAATCTGCACAGAATCGATTGTTAAAAGTACTTGAGGAACCACCGGCGCATGCAGTTTTGATTTTTTTGACAAAGCACATGGAAGGCCTTTTGGAAACTGTTAAATCCAGATGTCAGATTGTAGGATTTAATGGTGAAATGGAAGTTGAAAGCAGTGACGTAGCATATGAAACGTTATTAAATCAAGCGGCGGATTTTGTACTAAGCTTGGAAAACAGAGATGTTGGACGTTTGCTGGCATTTGGTGTTTATGCCAAGCAGGAAAAGAAGCATTTTCCTATGTTTTTATCCATGGTGGCCGTTTTATTGAGGGATTTAATGATTTATCGTGAAACTGGAAATAAAGAATTGATTCATAAAGAGAATTTAACTATACTTGAAACAAGAGGACAATTGATGAAATCAAGTGGTCAACTCTCAAAGAAGGCCATGATTGATTTTATATTAACCATAGATCAAGTTGAACAAAAAATAAAAAACAACATGAATTTTGACCTTACTGTTGATAATTTATTGTTTCATTTTATAGAATATGAGGAGGGAAAATGATTCCTGTAATAGGTGTGCGTTTTAAAAAAGCTGGAAAAATATATTATTTTGATCCAGGTGATATAGATGTTGAAAAAGGACATCACGTTATTGTTGAAACAGCTCGTGGTATTGAGTATGGTGAATGCGTTATTGGGAAACGCAATATTTCTGAAAGTGAAATTGTAAGTCCGTTAAAACCGGTTGTAAGAGTTGCTAATGATACGGACGATGCCGTTCATTTGGAAAATAAGGCTAAAGCCAAAGAAGCTTTTGGTGTTTGTGAAGAAAAGATTCACGCACATAAGTTGGAAATGAAACTTGTGGATGTGGAGTATACTTTTGACAACAATAAAGTGATTTTTTATTTTACAGCAGAAGGCAGAATAGACTTTAGAGAATTGGTAAAAGATCTTGCGTCTGTCTTTAGAACGCGAATTGAACTAAGACAAATTGGTGTTCGAGATGAATCAAAAATGGTAAAAGGACTAGGTCCATGTGGCCGTGAAATCTGTTGTGGAAGTTGGCTTGGTGATTTTGCACCAGTTTCCATTAAAATGGCAAAAGATCAGAATCTTTCATTGAATCCTGTGAAAATATCAGGACTATGTGGACGTTTGATGTGTTGTTTGAAATACGAACATGACACTTATGTTCAAATAAGAGTAGGTATGCCAAATCGTGGAGACAGGGTTCAGACGCCTGACGGTCCTGCCTATGTATTTGACACCAATATTTTACTTGAGGAAATAAAAGTGCGCCATATACTTAAGGAAAAGCCGGAAGAACTGGGCGAAGATCTAATTGCCTATAAGAAAGACCAGATTGAAGTGGTACACATAAATCGCGGTTCTTCTAAGCATTCAAAATCAAACAATAACGATGAACCTGTTGATTTTCGTGAACTCAAGAAATTGGAAGATTAAAGAAAAACGCTTGACTTCAGTTGGAGTTCAAGCGTTTTTATTGTAAATTTGGATTAGAAATGGAGAAATAGATGGTTTTGGTACATGCACATGAACGCGTGGATGACCTCCAATTAGATGGATTAAAAGTCATTCAAGACCCTTCTGGTTTTTGTTTTGGCATTGATGCTGTTTTGTTAAGTAATTTTATTAAACTGAAAGCCAAGGATGTAGCGGTGGAGTTTGGAACAGGAACGGGTGTCATTCCAATTTTACTTTCAGGTAAGGCAACGTTTAGGAAAATTATGGCATTTGAAGTTCAATCACAAATGGCAGATATGGCAAATAGAAGTGTCCTTTTAAATAATTTGCAAGAACGCATAGAGATTGTAAATGCAAATTTAGTTGATTCACTGGACTATATAGGGGCGGGTAGTGTGGATGTTGTTTTTTCTAACCCACCTTATATGACGGGATCAGGCGGTCTTAAAAATCCGTCTGACTTAAAAGCAATTTCAAGACATGAAGTTTTGTGTACTTTGGAAGACATTGTGGATAAAGCCTCTAAGTTGTTGAAATTTAGAGGGAATTTCTATTTAATCCACAGGCCTTCAAGGTTAGTGGACATATTTGCTTTAGCACGGCAGTATGGCTTGGAGCCAAAGGTTCTGCGGATGATTCAGCCGTATGCCCATAAAAAACCTAATATTTGTTTGATTAAGTGTGTAAAAGGTGGAAATTCAGAACTAACTGTTTTGGAACCACTTGTGGTATACACGCCAGAAGGAAATTTCACAGATGAAATCTATGATATATATGGCATGGAAAATATAACCGCTTTTACAAAGGAAGAAGAGGGTACAAGATGAGTGGAAAAGTGATGCTTTGTGGAACCCCAATAGGCAATTTAGAGGATATAACATTACGCGTTTTGAATGCCCTTAAGGGTTGTGATGTTGTATACGCTGAGGATACCAGGCAAAGTTTGAAATTGTTGAATCATTTTGACATTAAGAAGCCTATTTACAGTTATCATGAACATAATAAAAGCATAGCTGGTCCTGAAATAATAGAAAAAGCTTTAAGTGGACAAAAAATTGCACTGGTAACAGATGCCGGTATGCCAGGTATTTCTGACCCAGGTGAAGATTTGGTGCTTCTTTGCATTGAAAAAAATGTACCTTTTGAAATTGTACCGGGCGTAACAGCTTTTTCAACAGCACTCGTTGGGTCTGGGTTTTCGACAGCCCAGTTTGTATTTGAAGGGTTTTTAAGTCGGGATAAACGCCAAAAGAAAAAACATATTGAAAGGCTTAAATTTGAACAGAGAACTTTAATTTTCTATGAATCCCCACATCGACTGAAAGAAACCTTGAAATTATTATTAGAGGGTATGGGGAATCGAAATGCTGTAGTTGCCCGTGAACTTACCAAACGCTACGAGACGTTTCGTAGAGGTTTATTGTCAGAACTAATCGACTTCTATGAGGGTGAAACAATTAAGGGCGAAATTGTCCTCTTGCTTGAGGGCAACTCCGAAAATGAAGAGAAAACGGAATCAAATTATACAGAGCTCAGTGTTCAGGAGCGTTATGACATGCTTCTTGCAGAGGGAATGGATCGAAAGAGTGCTATGAAAACAGTAGCCGCGGAGCGTCATTTGAAAAAAACGGAAGTGTATTCGATTTTAAACCGATAAAAAAAGTCCGAAACTCAGCAATTATCTGCTGGATTCGGACTTTAAATTATGCGTTTTTGATTTCATCCATACAAGCTGGACAAATATTTTTTCCTTTAATGTTTTTAACACCTTTTGCTTGACCACAAAAAACACATGCAGGTTCATATTTTTTAAGTATGATGGTATCGCCTTCCGTGAAGATTTCAAGTGCATCTTTTTCGCCAATTGCCAGTGTTCTTCTTAATTCAATTGGAATAACAACTCTACCCAATTCGTCAACTTTTCTTACAATACCCGTGGATTTCATAATTTCCTCCTTAGCTAAATACGCTTTACAAAATGTATCATAATATAAAATTTACCAAATGTCAATAAAAATGGTAGAATTAAACAATTAGAAATTATTTTGAATTCATGACGTCATCCACTTCGTCAACGACATCTTGAAAATCATTGACTTTACTCTTGAAATATTTGTCATAAAAAGCTTTGCCAAGGGCTACAGTGTGCATTGTTGAAGATAACGCCTCTACCATGCCTTTGTTTTCATTAATAGATGACGAGACAGAATGTGTGGTCTCTGCAATATTGTCTACAGTAGATCTAAATGCAGAAACATCATGTGCCACTTCTTCTGTTATGGATTCAACATTTTTGGCAAGTCCAGGGACAATATCCAGTGTCGCGTCAATGCTCTTTTGATTGGTTTCTACGATTTTGTTGACTTGCTTTACAATCAATAAAGCGCGTCTTAAAATCAGAATGACGTAAATGAGTAAGAGGACTAAACATCCCCATAGTACAAACACTAAAAAATCTTTCAGGGTGAAAATCATCTGGCTGTCCATTTGTGGCCTCCTCAGAATTCATGTTAGTGACATTATACCCTAAAAAAGATTTTGTAACAAGTTTAGCGAACGCTGAAAGCCTTATTGTTGATTCTAATTTTATGGGCATCAATGTACAGAGAGGAGTCGTTTAAATTAACTGCGAAATTTGGAATTGAGACGAAAATATCCTCGTCTGAATTTGTTTTAACAGTGGCAAACTCTCCAAAGCCCAAATCATCATAAGAGATGATGTTTAAATTTTCATTGGATATGTCAAGTTCGTTTTTAAGATCGTGATCTATATAATAAAATGCTTTAACGTCTTCAAAGATGATTTCAACAGGAATCAAATGGTCCTTGTTGCTAATGCCAACAGAAATTTTCTCAAAGTCAGTGTCAATGTTGATGGAATTGATTTTTCCTTTAGCATAAGCGTCTAAAACAGGATTTACGCTATGAGTCATGGGTCTCACCTCCTAAATGAATTTAGCAAGTATATTAATATCATAAAGTATAGACCCTTGCAACTGATTTTTATTAGAATTCATATTTCAATTAAAAAAGTTGCACTTCGTTCAAAGTTGTGTTACAATTTGCCTAAATTATTAAGGCATGTAAAAGGTTGTGAAAGGAAGAGTAACTACGGAGAAATCTATAGAGAGTCGACGGATGGTGAAAGTCGATGATTGAGAAGTAGTGAAGATGGCCCTGGAACTTCTTTGCTGAGCAAAAGCTAGGCAAAGACGTCTGTGCACGTTATCGCACATATGAGCGCTGCAGTTGCAGAATCTGGGTGGTACCGCGGAATTGTTACTTTCGTCCCTTTGGGATGGGAGTTTTTTTATTTTTTGAATTATTATAATAGAGGAGTGATCTAAATGGAAAAGGGAAAATTTTATTTAACGACGGCAATTGCATACACTTCAAAGATTCCACATATTGGGAATGTTTATGAAGCTATCTTATCAGATGCTTTGGTACGCTTCAAAAAAGAACAGGGGTACGAGACCTATTTTTTGACAGGAACCGATGAGCATGGGCAAAAAATTCAGCAGCAAGCAGAAGAAAGTGGGAAAACACCCAAGCAGCATGTTGATGAAATTGCTGGTGAAATCCAGAGAATTTGGGACCTTATGAATGTAAACTATGACCAGTTTATTCGAACAACTGATGAGAAACATGTTCGTACGGTTCAAAAAATTTTTAAAACCCTTTATGAAAAAGGCGATATCTATAAGGGTAAATATGAGGGACTCTATTGCACACCTTGCGAATCTTTTTGGACGGAGTCGCAATTGGTTGAAGGGAATTGTCCTGATTGTGGTAGACCTGTTGGAAAAGCAAGTGAGGAAGCCTATTTTTTAAAACTTTCAAAATATCAAAAGGCGCTTGAAGAACACATAGAAGCGAATCCTACATTTATTTGGCCGGAATCCAGAAAAAATGAGATGTTGAACAACTTTATCAAACCAGGCCTCCAAGATTTGTGCGTTTCAAGAACTTCTTTTTCATGGGGAATCCCTGTGGACTTTGATCCAGGACATGTGGTTTATGTATGGCTTGATGCGCTTTCAAACTATATTACAGCGATTGGATATGACCCAGAGGGTTCATCGGATCACTATAAAAAGTTGTGGCCTGCAGATGTCCATGTGATTGGAAAGGATATTGTACGGTTTCATACCATTTATTGGCCAATTATTTTAATGGGACTTGGAGAGCCACTTCCGAAACAGGTTTTTGGGCATCCTTGGCTTTTAACAGGCAAGGATAAAATGAGTAAATCTAGAGGGAATGTCATTTATACAGATGATTTGGTAGATTTGTTTGGTGTAGATGCGGTTAGGTACTATGTGCTTAGAGAAATGCCTTATGCTTGGGATGGCACAATTACCTATGAGATGATGATCAATCGTATTAATGCAGATTTGGCCAATGTTCTAGGCAATCTCGTGAATCGTACTGTTGCTATGGTAAAAAAATATTTTAATGGTGAAATTCAAAGACCGCTTAAAATGGAACCTTTAGATAGAGACCTAATTGAACTTGCACTTGGAACGCCAGAAAGAGTTGCTGAAAAAGTAAATGCTTATCACATAGCAGATGCTCTAGAAGAAATATGGGTCCTTCTTAGAAGGAGTAATAAATATATTGATGAGACAACGCCATGGATTTTGGCAAAAGATCCTGAGAACCATGAGAGATTGGGAACGGTTCTTTACAATTTGCTTGAAAGTATAAGATTTGCAGGTGTTCTATTAAAAGCCTTTATCCCTGAAACTGCCAATAAAATATTAGATCAAATCAATGCGGAAGCTAGAGCCTTGTCTTCTTTAGAAGGATTTGATGGTACACGATCTGGTAAATATGTTGGAGAAGCCAGTGTTTTGTTTGCACGACTGGATGAAAAGGAAATTATGGCTTCAGTAGAAAAAATTAAGGCAAGAGACGCGGTGGCAATGCCAGAACCCGAACCGCTTGTTATAAAACCTGAAATCACAATTGATGATTTTGCAAAAATAGACCTTAAAGTTGCAAAAGTTCTTTCAGCTGAAAAACATCCAAAAGCAGATCGATTATTGGTGTTACAGCTGGAAATTGGACCTGAAGTTCGCCAAGTGGTTTCAGGTATAGCTGGTGCCTATAAGCCTGAAGAATTAGTTGGTCAAAATGTAATTTGGGTGGCAAATTTGAAGCCGGTTAAACTTAGAGGGATAGAATCTCAAGGTATGATTTTGGCTGCAAGTGATTCTGATTCATTAAAATTATTGACTGTAGATATGAAAAGTGGCACTCAAGTGTCTTAAGACTTGGAACCGCATGTGAAAAGCATGCGGTTTTTTCTTTGATCTATGGTAAAATAAAGGTAATTGGAGATTTGGAGGAAAATATGCTATTTGATTCACATGCACATTTGGATGCATCACAATTTGATAAGGACCGTTCACAAGTCATTGAGAGAGCCCGGGAAAATGGCGTTGCATTTATAATGAATCCAGGAGCAGATTATGCATCAAGTGTGGCAGCGCTTGAGCTTGCAAAAACTTATGACTTTATATATGCTGCCGTGGGTGTTCATCCGCATGATGCGGAAACGGTAACCCCCGATCTTATGAAAAAACTTGAAGAATTGGCCCGCCATGAAAAAGTAAGGGCTATAGGCGAAATTGGTTTGGATTATTATCGAGATCTATCCCCTAGATCTATACAAAAAACAGTATTTAGAGAACAGATTCAGCTGGCGAAACGTCTTGGATTGCCCATTATCATACATGATAGAGATGCCAATCAAGATGTTCTAGAACTATTGAAGTTGGAAAGTGCATTTGATACGGGTGTGCTGATGCACTGTTTTTCAGGGTCTCATGAACTGGCTGTTCAGTATGTTAAACTTGGTGCTTTTATTTCCATTGCTGGCCCAGTTACTTTTAAAAATGCACGAAAGACGGTTGAAGTTGTAGAAAGAATTGGACTTGACCGTTTGATGATTGAAACGGATGCGCCATATTTAACACCGGAACCTAATAGGGGAAAGCGAAATGAGCCTGCATATGTGCGGTATACATGTTCAAAAATTGCGTCAATACTCAATGTTTCGGAAGAAAGTGTTGCGCAAAAAACATTAGAGAATGCAAAAAGATTTTTTTCAATAGAATAGGAAGAAGAATATGGAGAGAATTAAAGAAAGTATAGTAGTAGAAGGAAAAGATGACGAATCTGCTGTAAAAAAAGTAGTTCAGTGCGATTGTATTATTACACATGGTTTTGGCATACGCGAAAGCACGTGGAAACGCATTGAAAAAGCGGCGGCTACGGTAGGTGTCATTGTGCTTACAGATCCTGATTTTGCAGGTGAAACAATTCGAAAACGGATTAATGCTCGAGTTCCGGGGTGTAAACATGCTTTTATCAGTCGAGAGGACGCAAGGGCGGGTTTGGATATAGGGGTTGAAAATGCATCGCCTCAAATTATTATGGATGCCCTCTCAAAAGTTAAAACTGTAAACCCTTTAAGCGAAAATATATTTAGCCAAGCAGACTTAATCCGTGATGGTCTTAGTGGTTCGAATGATGCGGCAGAGAAACGTGCCAAAGTAGGAAAAATACTTGGAATTGGCTACTGTAATGCCAAACAATTTTTAAACAGATTGAATCACTATGGCATAACAAGAGAACTTTATGAAGATACAATTGTAAAGGTGGGTGAAAATGAATAAATTAACATCACCTAGAACCATCCGGGATATTATGGATCGTTACGGGTTTAAATTTAGCAAGCGTTATGGCCAAAATTTCATTATTGATGAACATGTTTTGGATAAAATAGTTGAGGGCGCTCATATTACAAAAGAAGATGCTGTGCTTGAAATTGGTCCAGGTATAGGGGTTATGACAAATACGCTCTGTGAAGCAGCAGGTCAGGTTGTTTCAGTTGAGATTGATAAGACACTGATGCCAGTTTTATCTGAAACAGTTGGACACCATGAAAATCTTCATATTATTGAAGGGGATATTCTCAAGATTGATATAAAGGATTTGTTCGAAAGGCATTTTAAGACTAAAAGGCCTAAACTTGTGGCAAATTTGCCTTACTATGTAACCACACCAATTATAATGAAATTTCTAGAAGAACATATACCCGTGACAGATTTGGTTATCATGATTCAGAAAGAGGTTGCAGATCGAATTTTGGCTTCTCCATCGACATCTGATTATGGTGCACTTTCAGTTGCCGTTCAATATTTTACAGAACCCTCAATTGTAACGCGTGTTTCCAGAGATTCTTTTATGCCAGCACCGAATGTGGATTCAACTGTACTTAGACTTAAGGTCAGAGATAAATCACCAGTAAAACTTGCAGATGAAACTGTATTTTTTATGACTGTAAAAGATGGCTTTGGGAAAAGACGAAAAACACTTCTGAATGCATTGACAGGTGGGTTTTTAGGACTCACAAGAGATCAGGCAAATGAGGCGCTCGCGTGTTCAGGAATATCACCTCAATTGCGGGCTGAAACACTTGGTATAGAAGAATTTGCAACTTTATCGAATTGTATTGTCGATGTTATTGGGGCACTCAAATGATCAAGCGGGTATATGAGACCGAACGGCTGGAACTCAGGGTTTTAACCCCTGAATTTGCAAGCGTAGTTTTAGAGTTTTACAAAAAAAACGAGCGTTTTTTAATGCCATGGGAATCTCAAAAACCACAAGGTTTTTATACAGACTCTTTTCAAACCAAGATGCTTGAACTTGAGGAGGATGCCTTTCTTAAAGGCCACATGGTACGCTATTGGCTCTTTCTAAAAAACAATTTGAGTTACGCTATAGGATCTGTTTCTCTTACAAATATTACTAGAGGTGCTTTTCAATCCTGTTATTTGGGGTATAAACTCGATGAAAACTGGACTGGAAAAGGGTATATGACAGAGGCACTTACACTTGTAACTGAAATAGCATTTAAGGCCTACGGGTTACACCGGATTGAAGCCACTGTTATGCCTAGAAATATTAAGTCATTAGCACTTTTAAAAAGATTGGACTTTAGGAATGAAGGCCTATCAAAGTCTTATCTTAAGATTAATGACGTGTGGGAAGACCATTATCGTATGGTCAAGTTAAATGAGAACATGTTATAATATATAAAAATGGGGGGAGGAATTTATGGCACTTAAAATCATAACAGACAGTGCTTCAGATTTACCGCAAGAATTGGCAAATAAACTAGGTGTTGAAATTTTACCTATTCTTGTTTATATAAACGGAGAAGAACATTTAGATTCAGTTACCATTAAACCCGATGATTTATATCATGCCATGCTCAAGGGTGCAGAAGTTAAGACAGCACAAATTCCATTGAACCATTTTATTGAGCATTTTGAAAAATTTGCTCAAACAGGAGATGAGTACATTTATTTGGCATTTTCATCAAATTTATCTGGTACATACCAAACATCAGTATTGGCATACGAAACTGTTAAGGCATCTTTTCCAAATTTCAATATGACAATTGTAGACACTAAGTGTGTTTCCCTAGGCCTTGGTGTTATTGTTGCAGAAGTTGCTGAAATGGTACAACAAGGTGAGACTTTTGAAGTGGTGATGGAAAAGATTAACAGAGATATTGTGCATATGAAGCATGTTTTTTCTGTGGATGATTTAAACTATTTGCTAAAAGGTGGCCGTGTGAGCAAGTCTCAAGCGGTATTTGGGAATCTTCTTAATATAAAACCAATTCTTAAAGTAGAGGATGGGTTTTTGGTGCCATTTGACAAAGCAAAAGGTAAAAAGAAAATGCTTTCTAAAATTTATGACTTTATTTCTGAAAATGGAAAAAATCTCGACCGGCAAACTGTGGGCATTGCACACACTTTAAATAGTGAGACAGCAAACGAAGTTAAAGCACATTTTGAAACGGTTTACGGAACGGGGAAATTTATAATTAACGCTTTAGGATGTGCCGTAGGTGCCCATTGTGGCCCGGGGATGATCACTATATTTTTCAAGGATGAAATTTAACGGATTGAGTATTGGATGGTGAACGATTGTGAAAAGACTCAGAACAGATCAACTGAAAAAAGGCATGGTTTTAGGAGAATCTATTATTGATGCCAGTGGTGTTGTTGAACTCTTGAGCAAGGGGACAGCACTTACAGACCGTCATATTGAATTGCTGAGCAATATGTCGTATGAATCTATTGTAATTTTGGAAGATCACGACGAGCTGGTTAAAACGGTGGACCTTGACGTCAACAAATTGAATTCTGAAGCTCGAAAAAATGGTGAAGCATTTGATATTGAAAAACTTCTTAAGGACCTTGAAGAAGTAGATGGTCATGTCTATGAACCCACTGAAAGAAGTGCCGTTAATCGAAATATGGAGATTCACGTTCTTACAGGAGAAGGCAATATTCCTATAGATGTGCGTCACGAAAAAACACTTGAATCTACCAAGGAGGTGTTTAAAAAACTCCAAGATACAGGGGATCTTGATTTAGACCAAATTAGAGAAAACGTTGAAGATATCTTGCCGGATATGATTCGAAATAACGATGTTCTGATGAGGTTGAATCAACTTAAGGCTTCCGATGATTATACGTTTCAACATTCACTTAGGGTGTCTATTTTAGCTGCGATGGTTGGAAAGTGGCTTGGGTACTCTCATGAAGAACTTGTTGAACTTGGCGAAGCGGGACTCTTATATGATATTGGAAAGATGAACATTCCAGATTATTTGTTGAAAAAAGAGACGCATATATTGCCTGAAGAATTTGAACTCCTAAAAAAACACGCTCAATTGGGCTATAGTATTCTGCTTAAAACCAAAGGGGTTACAACAAATATAAAGTATGCTGCTTTGCATCATCATGAACGTATGGATGGCTCTGGGTATCCGCTCAGGCTAAGAGAAGGACAAATTCATGATTTTGCAAAAATTATAATGGTGTGTGATGTTTTCGATGCAATGATTACCGACCGCCCGTATAAAAAAGGCGTGTCACCACTTTTAGCGGCAGATTATTTGTCGTGGTCCAGCGGTAAACTTTTCGATCCTGAAGTGGTTTATGTATTCACAAAAAAATTGTCTGAGTATTATACAGGGAAAAATGTTCGGCTGACAACTGGGGATGTGGGCAAAATTGTGTTTGTAGATCAGAATTATCCAACGAGACCAATTGTCCAAGTGGGTGAAAAGTTTGTTGATTTGATCAAAAATAGGTCTATTCATGTGGAAGAACTCATGTAAACCTTGACAAAAAGACTTAAGTTTACTATAGTAATTGTAATTTGATAATGGGCTTGTCCCATAAGGCGTTAAGTGATTTAAGTAGAAGCGGATATTGAGTTGTAGAGAGGCTTGCGGTTGGTGAAAGCGGGTCCGGTATTCGATTTGAAATACGTGTCATTAGCCTTGACAGGAAACTGTCACGAAACTGCGCGTTAAGCGGATAGAGGTGATTTTTTAAATCATGAAGCAAGGTGGTAACACGGGTACTCTCGTCCTTCGAGGATTAGAGGCCCGTTTTTTTTTATGTCAAATATTATGTGAGAGGTGACTTATGAAAAGTGTATATGATGTGTTAATGGAAAGAGGGTATATAGAACAGATTACGCATGAGGAAGAAGTAAAAGCACTTCTGGAGAAAGAACGTGTTACGTTTTATATAGGCTTTGACCCAACTGCAGACAGTTTGCATCTTGGACATTTTATTCAAATTATGGTAATGATGCACATGCAAAATGCTGGGCATAGACCCATTGCCCTTATTGGTGGGGGGACTGCAAAAATTGGCGATCCATCTGGGAAAACGGATATGCGAAAAATGCTTACACCTGAAACCATTGTGGAAAATGGAAACGCCCTACAAAAACAAATGGAGAAATATTTGAATCTTGATGGCGAAAATGGATTCGTGGCAAATAATGCCAAGTGGCTGGATGAACTTAAGTATATTCCATTTATCCGTGAAATTGGAAGTAAATTTTCAGTAAATAGAATGCTCACAGCTGAATGCTTTAAACAGCGATTGGAAAAAGGATTGAGTTTTCTTGAATTCAACTACATGATTATGCAAGCCTATGACTTTTTAGAGTTAAACCGCGAACTGGGCTGTCAAATGCAACTGGGTGGTAACGATCAATGGTCTAATATTATTGCAGGTGTTGATTTGGTGCGTCGAATGGAAAGCAACCAAGTTTATGGGTTGACATTCAAATTGTTGTTGACCAGTGATGGGAAAAAAATGGGGAAGACGGAATCAGGTGCTATATGGATGGATCCGGAAAAAACGTCGCCCTACGAATTGTTCCAATATCTTAGAAATATTGAAGATGCAGATGTTGAAAATTGCTTAAAGCTGTTAACGTTTTTACCAATGGATGAAGTTAGAGAACTGTCTGCACTTGAAGGGTCTGAAATTAATAGGGCCAAAGAAGTGCTGGCATATGAGTTTACAAAAATTGTTCACGGAGAAGAAGCGGCAGAACAATCACTTGAGACTGCACGGTCACTGTTTTCTAATGGAACAAAGAACGAGAATATGCCAACAACTGAAATGAAAACAGAACTTTTTGAAGCGGGTATGGGGATTTTGGATGTGATGCTTGAAATTGGACTAATCCCTTCAAAAGGTGAAGGTAGACGGTTGATTCAACAAAATGGTGTGGCAATCAATGACAGTGTTGTAACAGATTTTGCAAGAACGCTTGATATTTCGGATTTTGAGTCGGGTGACGTGGTGATTCGTAAAGGCAAAAAAGTTTTTCATAGAATCAAATTGATTTAAGCCTGAAAGGTGGCACAGATGGAGTTTTGGGAAACCATTGAAAGGGAAGTTTTTGAGAATACAGAATTAGATGTTTATGAAAAAATGTGTTTGTTGGTTTTAATGAGTAGGGATGAAAATGCAAAACTCACATCCGAAGCATTGGCAAAGTTCATGGGGTGTGGAAAAGTAACTGCTAAACGTGCTTTTGACTCTTTGCGTTTAAAAGGATATTTGGAGAAAGATTATCAATCAAATCCCCCTAAAAAGTATGGCAGTAAAGTGATTCGAGACCAAGACCGAGTCGATGAAATTACAAAAGTGCCCGATACGTTTGAAGATGACTTTAAACCCGGTTTTTTTACAGCTGATTCTCAGGCTTCTCGCTCGGAAATTTTGGCTTCGGATGAGGATTCTGAAACAGAACGACTTAGAGATATGGCGGCTTACCTTCTTGGAGATTCTTCAGCACCAGATGCACCTGTACCAGTTTTTAAAAGTCAAAAGGAAAAAAATGCTGCCATGGTAGACCAGGTGATTGAATTGGTACAGGAAAAAATAAGTTTCAAAGAAGCCAACATCATATTGGCAATTTCTGGTAATGACTTTGATAAAATAAAACGTGCTTATCAAAAAGCAAAAGCGTCACAAGTTACAGACACAATAGCTTATATGATACAAGTGTTACAACAACCAGAGTCCTATGTAATCAAGTCGGAAAGTACTACGAATTCAGACACTCAAATTGATTCCAATAGGCTTAGAAAGATGCAGGCATACAATAATCTAACACCTAAAAAGTAAAAAAATGGGAATTTAATTGTGGTAAATATACAATACAATTTAGTGCAATTTAACCCTAGCATAGAATAACGCTGAATTTACAACGTTTTAGAGCGTGGAAAAAAATGGGTATTCTCGAGTGGTTTGGATTAAACCAACATAAGTTACATTTTCTTAATTGACACATTATGAACTTGTGCTATAATTTGAAAAGTCAAATGAACATGGCCATGCCGTGTTCATTCTGTTTTTTAATAAAGCATGTTAAGGAAAGGTGAACTTATGAAATCAGTAAATAAGATTTTGCTTGTTGTTCTGGTGATTCTCGGGGTTGGATTGGTATCAACTGCAGAAAAATTCTTAGAAGCAACAAATGAAATCGACTTATTAAGAGCGGAGAGTGAGCGGATGTCACAGTCACTTGCTGCACGAGATGAAGAAATTGATAACTTAATTATACAAGTAGAACAGGCGAATGCCGTAATTGAAGCGCAAGCGCCAATTGTGGAAGAGTTTAAGCAGATATCCAGATTTATTGATTTGGATGCATTTGAAACCACTCAATTGGAAAATGTTAAGGCAATTTCAGAGCAAACGCCCTTGGATTATGAGGGTGCCTTATCACTTGTTAAATATGCAGACCGTTTTGATATTCCTTATTCTTTGGTTTTGTCTATTATTGACCTTGAGAGTAATTTTGACCGTGAAATCGTCGGGGCAGATCAGGACAGAGGCTATATGCAGATTATTCCGGGGACAGAAAAGTGGTTGGCCACTGAATTTGGTGAGGAACTGGGACTTGAATACGATCCATCGCGGATATTTGAATCCGAGTATAATTTGGCGCTTGGAATAAAGTATTTGGATTTGCTGATGGATTCATATGGTTCTAATTATGAACGCATCCTATCTGAATACAATAGAGGACCTACAAATTTAGCAAAATATTATGAAGCGTATAAAACGTATTCCACCTCATATTCTAGAACCGTACTTTCTAGAGAAAAAAAATATGTTGCTTTGAATGATTGATTTAAAAGAACCGGTATGAACCGGTTCTTTTTTATTGGGTTATGTGGTACAATTAGAGCGAACATACGTTCACGGGGGGGAGTTGTTTATGGGATATGAAGGTAAAATATCTGTTCGCGGCTTAGTGGAATTTGTGTATCAATCTGGAGACTTGGATACACGCTTTACTGGTAAGAGCCGTATGACAGATGGTATAAAAGTGCATCAAAAAATTCAAAAATCTCAAGGAGATGCCTATGAAGCAGAAGTGCCTCTCTCAAAAAGAGTTTGCATTGATTTGGATCGAGAAATATATCTGACTGTGAGTGGGCGGGCGGATGGCGTGTTGTCGACACCGGATCTGCAAATTATTGATGAGATTAAAGGGACTTCTGTATTTTTAGATAAAATAGATGCAGATACATATCCAGTCCATTGGGCTCAAGCTAAAATGTATGGTGCTATTTATTCCGAACTGCATGGCCTAGACGAAATGGGCATTCAACTTACATATGCGGATTTCGATTCTGGTGCTGTGAAGCGCATTAAACAGGTTTTTCAAGCGACGGAACTAATGAACTTTTTACACCACACCATTAACCTATATAAAAAGTGGTTAATTTTTAAAATGGATTGGCGCATTAAACGCAATTCTAGCATTGAAAATTTAGATTTCCCGTTTGGCGCTTATCGTAAAGGGCAAAGAGAACTGGCGGTGTCGGTTTATAATACAATAAAAAATGGTGAGATATTATTTGCACAAGCGCCTACAGGAATTGGTAAAACCATGTCGACGCTTTTCCCGGCGTTAAAGACAATGCCTGCTGATTTTACCGAAAAGATATTTTATTTATCGGCTAAAACCATTGCAAAAACAGTTGCGGAAGAAGCAACAATAAGAGTTAGAAGCAGTTCTGAATCCGTTTTTTTAAAGCAGGTGACTTTGACTGCAAAGGATAAAATTTGTATAAATGATGACGTGATATGTAATCCAGATAAATGTCCCTACGCTAAAGGTCATTTTGATCGTACTTTAGATGCGCTATGGGATGCTGTATCGCATGAAGATGTTTATAAGAGGACTTCTATTGAATTTTATGCTCGAAAACATCAAGTTTGTCCTTATGAATTTTCTCTAGACTTGGCACTTTTTTCAGATGTTATCATATGTGATTACAATTATGCGTTTGATCCGCGTGTTTACTTAAGACGTTTTTTTGACATGCCAACAGAAAACTTTGTTTTTTTAGTGGATGAAGCCCATAATATGGTAGATCGTGCGCGAAATATGTATTCTGCAGAACTCAGTCGTGAGAAAATAAATTTCGTTAAAAAAGAACTTACAGATCGGGATAAAAAATTAAAAAACGCCTTGGAAGCTGTGAACCGAGCACTTCTAAAAGTTCGGAAGAACTGTGATGAAACAGGAGAATGGGTTTCGGAAACTGGAGATGACACTTTGGATCCGATTGTAAGAAAACGGGCATTAGTCATTGAAAAATGGCTAACAGAGAATCAAAATGTGTCGTATTATGAGTCTGTGTTGGACCTTTATTTTGACTTTTTAGGATTTTTGAGAATTAGTGATTTGTACAGTGCGGGTTATTTAACCTACATAAAAAACGGTCATCTGCCACAGATGGTGTATAAGTTATTTTGCATTCACCCTGCGGAGAATTTGAAAAGGTTTATTTCAAACGCCCGTGCTGTTGTGTTTTTTTCTGCAACCTTGTCACCTATGTCCTATTATAAAAAAATGCTGCTGGGAGATTCAAATGCGAAAGCTTTAGATTTACCCTCTCCTTTCGATGAGGCAAATAGGGTGATGCTTTTTTCAAAAGATATTTCTGTTAAGTATAAAGATCGAGATGAATCTATTGAAAATGTCGCGCGCTACCTGTTTCAAATGGTGAGCACTAAACGGGGAAATTATATGGTTTTTTTTCCGTCGTATCACTATATGGAAAAAGCGTACACTTTGTTTGTAAAAACCTATCAGGGGGATTGGAACATTTTAAGACAAGAACGTGATATGACAGATGAGGGGAAAGAGGCTTTTTTATCAGAGTTTGATTTTGAAGAAAATAAAAAACCCGTTATTGGGTTTGTGGTTATGGGCGGACATTTTTCGGAGGGGATTGACTTAAAAGGACAATCCCTAATTGGTGTTATGGTTGTAGGTGTTGGGCTTCCTATGATATCCTTTGAAAATGAATTGATTAAACGCTATTTCGATACATCGGGCGGAAATGGTTTTGAATTTGCTTATCAGTTCCCGGGCATTAACAAAGTGATGCAAAGTTCGGGCCGTGTGATTCGGTCTCAATCAGACAGAGGTGTAATCCTCCTAGTGGATCAGAGGTACACCTCTGGTTATTACAGACGCCTGCTTCCTAAAGATTGGGGCAAGACATTTACAAGTTTGCTGACATTTCAAGATCAACTGAACAGTTTTTGGAATGGTGGGCCTATTTAGAAAGTTCGTAAATAGCCTGTGTATATATTTCTGTTATTTTCATTAAATCAGGTATTCTAATGTATTCGTTTTTTTGATGCATGGTATCTTCCTGCCCCGGGAATAAGGCGCCAAAGGCCACTGCATTGGGCATTGTCCGTGCATATGTGCCGCCTCCAATGGTAATAGGTTTTGCATTTTCATCGCCCGTGCACGTCTTGTAGACGGTCATTAAAGTTTTTACTAAAGGGTGATCTGGTTTAAAAAATAGAGGCGGTGCACAATGCCAATTTGTAAGCTCGATTCCAGTGCCTCTTATGGCAGAATCGATAGCTTTTTTTAATTTTCTTTCTTTATACGTAATTGGATATCTAATGTTTAGGACCATTTTCCCAGAATTCTCCGTGATGTGAAGCATGCCTAAATTTGAAACCAAAGCATTAAAATAGTCTTTATGTGCAATTCCCAAGGATTCTCCATCGGTTTCAGTTCCGATTCGTTCAGCAATGTATCTTATAAAATCGGAAGTATCGCCAATCTGTAAATCTAATATACTTAAAAATTGAATCAGTTGAGAAATGGCATTCACACCTTTTTCGGGCGTGCTGCCATGAGCGCTTACGCCGTGACACTTAATATGAGAAACTGAACCTTCTTGTGTGAGGACCAAATCCGCTTTGTCATAAAGTGCTACAATTTCACTTAAATCAAAGGGTGAAACGACACTTGCTGTTGCAAGTTCTGGAACCATATTTGGGGCTGTCCCCCCTTTTATTTCTAAAACTTTAATCCCGCCATCCTCATCTTGTGGACCGAATTTTTTTGTGAATTCTGCAAGGACAATGCCCATTTCGCCATGGATTACAGGGAAGTCCGCATCGGGGCTAAAAGCCACGGTGGGTTTTTCTGCTTTTTCTAAATAATATTTCATACAATTGCTGCCGCTTTCTTCATCGGTTCCCAAAATAAGGCGGATCCTTTTTTGAGGTGTAAAGCCAGAATCTTTTAATATTTTCATGGCGTATAGGCAGGCAACCATTGGCCCTTTATCATCCAAAGTGCCACGGCCATAGAGTCGATCGTCAACTACAACACCTGCATAAGGTGGGTGTGACCAACCGGTTCCTTCGGGGACGACATCTAGATGGCAAAGAATGCCTAGCATTTCTTTACCTTCTCCGAATTCAATATATCCTGCATGATGGTCGACATTAACAGCCTTAAACCCCATTTTTTCGCCAATTTCAAGGGCAGCATCAAGTGTCTTTGAAATTTCTACCCCATAGGGGGCATTTGGACCCGGGGCATCCTTAACGCTTTTAAATTTAACTAATGTTTGAAGTGTTTTGATAAGTTCTTCCTGATATTTTGGAATGTTGGTTTCAATCATTTTAATAGCCTCCCCATATAATGATTTATAGCATCAAATTTTTGCGAGATTCAGTGTCAGGTTATCATCCGTGATATAATAAGAGATGAAATAGGACTAATTCTATTATACATGATTTTTTTGGAGGCGCCTATGAAACAAGACTTATATAAAAGTATAAAAAATAAAGAATTGATATTAGGAGTTGTGAGCAATTTAAAAAAAGGCATTGAATCTGCTGCACATAAAATTGAAATTCGGCCTGTTACTGTACAAGATGAATTTAAGTATCAGGTAACTTCTTATGTGGATTCAAAGGTTTTTCACGACAATATGGATGCCAATGCTTTGATTTCATATTTGGAAAATTTGCTGGGTATTTTCTTCAGACAAGGGGTCTTTTTCACTTCGAGTGCAGATTATCAAATTTTATACAGTAAGAAAATGAAGGAGAAGATCTTGAAAAAACCACCCTCTAAGTTTTTAACTCAGCCAACTCATAATCGGGTAAAACGTTACTTAATCCCAGAGGGTGAACCTTGTGATTTTATGGTTTATCTTGGTGTTATGGATGCGAGTGGGAAAGTGTTCAAAAAAAGATATGATAAATTTAGGCAGTTAAATAAATACCTAGAGTTCGTGTCGGATAGCCTTAAGGCATTAGATTTGTCGCATAAGATACGAATTGTGGATTTTGGATGTGGAAAGGCTTATTTAACATTTGCCCTCTATTATTATTTGGTGACGACATTAAAACTAGATGTTGAAATTGTAGGTCTTGATTTGAAGGCAGATGTTATTGAATTTTGTAACGAGACTGCAAATGCTTTGAATTACAAGGGATTGATTTTTAAAAAAGGAGACATCAGAACCTATAATCAGAGTGAAAGAGTAGACATGGTTGTTTCATTGCATGCTTGTGATACAGCGACTGATGCAGCTCTTGTGAAGGCTGTGGAATGGGGTGCCGGTGTTATTTTTGCAGTGCCTTGTTGCCAGCATGAGCTTTTTAAACAGATTGATCATCCAGCCATGATGCCGCTGCTTAAACATGGTGTTGTTAAAGATAAATTAGTGACACTTGTAACAGATACACTTAGAGCGACTGCACTTGAATCTAGAGGTTATGAAGTTCAATTACTTGAGTTTATTGATTTGGCGCATACACCTAAAAATATTTTGATACGGGCTTATAAGTCTCAAGGGACTGATGCAACTCAAGAAAAAGCACTTGAAACTTATAAAGCCTTTAAAAGAGAATGGCATGTTGAGCCGGCGATAGAGGCTTTGATTGAAAAATCGAATAATAAATTGTAAATTTTAGAAATAATTCGTGGTTTTATTGACTTTGATGAACACATTTGTTACGATGTCAATGAAAGAAAAGGATGAGGTGAGTTATGTCTACAGTTGTGATTCTAGGCGCTCAATGGGGCGATGAAGGCAAGGGAAAAGTCATTGATTATCTGGCGAGAGAAGCGAATGTTGTTGTAAGAGGACAAGGTGGTAATAACGCCGGACATTCGGTTGTTGTCGGAAAAGAGAAGTATGCCTTGCATTTGATACCATCTGGTATTTTAAATGAAGATACAATTAATGTTATTGGCAATGGTGTCGTATTTGATCCGGAGGGATTTTTAAATGAAATTGATGGACTAAAGCACAAGGGTTTATCTGTGGATTCTATAAAAGTTTCAGATCGTGCCCATGTGGTTTTCCCGTATCATAGGGAAATTGATCGACTGGCTGAAGAAGCTCGTGGTCAGGACATGATTGGTACTACAAAAAAAGGTATTGGCCCATGCTATATGGATAAAGTAGAACGCAGTGGGATTCGAATGTGTGATTTTATTGATCCAGAAATATTTGAGCCTCTTTTCAGAAGCCGGATTCAGTCTAAAAACGAAATTATCGTTAAAATATATGGTGGTGAGCCTTTACCTGAAGATGAATTGGTCGCAACATATACGGCATATGCTAAGCGTATAAAGCCTTTTGTTGCCGATACATCAGTTATTGTCTATGATGCTTTAAGACGAAATGAAAAAGTGCTTCTTGAAGGTGCTCAAGGTACTTTGTTGGATCTTGATTATGGAACATACCCTTATGTAACCAGTTCCCATCCAACTTCTGGTGGCTTTACAATTGGTTCTGGAATCGGACCGGGTGAAATTGGCGAAGTTATAGGCATTACCAAGGCTTATACAACACGAGTTGGTCTCGGGCCCTTTGTAACAGAACTCGATGATGCGGTTGGCGAGCGTATTCGGGTTGCGGGCAATGAATTTGGAACGACCACGGGTCGGCCAAGAAGATGTGGTTGGCTTGATACGGTTATGGTGAATTATTCAAAACGTGTGAATGGTATGACCTGTATTGCTTTGATGTTAGTAGATGTTTTGACTGGATTTGATGAAATAAAGATTTGTACAGCTTATAAATATGGGGACGAAGTCATTGAACATTTTCCTGCGAGCTTGAATGTTCTGGCAAAATGTGAGCCGATATATGAAACCCTTCCAGGATGGAAAGAAGATATTTCTGGTATTGAGTCATTTGAAGCGCTCCCTGAAAATGCGCAGAATTATGTGCGCCGCATAGAAGCTTTAGTTGGCCTTCCTGTTAAAATTGTTTCTGTTGGACCAAAGAGAACAGAAACCATCGTGCGGGGGAATTTGTTTTAAAAGAAAAGAACCTATGGATTCAGGATTCTGAATTTATAGGTTCTTATTTTATATGTGATGTTGCGAACAGTTATACTTCCCAACGGATATCTGGACCAAAAAATTTAAGCAGTTTGTAGTGGCCTTTAATACGGGAATCAATTCGATCGTTGTAGAATGAAGATATTTCAGACAGTTTTATGTTGGTGGATATGATGGTACTTTTATTTGCAAGAATGCGAGAATTAATAATGTTGTAGAATTCGCTTATGGTAAAGGAATTTGGTGTTTCAGTTCCCAGATCATCTATTATTAAGAGGTCTGCTTCAGTGAGCTGGGCATAGGCCATTTGTACAAATGTATTTGATTTGTCAGTAAAAGTTTTCTTTTCAATGATGTTGATAATGCTAAAAGGTGTCTGATAGATGACAGAATGACCTGAATCTAAAAGTGATTTGGCAATGCAATTGCAGAGATAAGTTTTCCCAAGACCACTTGCACCATAGAAAAAAAGATTTTGACTGTTGGGAAAATCCTGAACAAATGATTCGGCTTCTGACAAAATTTGCTTCATATTGTCTCTTTGTGATATTGCGTCCTTAGCGCTTTTTTCAAGCGAAAAAACAGTTAGGTCAAAGTGTTCAAAATTTTGAACAGACAATTGCTTTTCAATGTTAGACATGCCATATGCCCGTTGGATGAGTTTTTGGGTGAAGCAACTGCATCTTTTATTGTTTTCTGTGAAGCCGGTGTCCTTGCACTTGTCGCACTTATAAGTTAGCTCCAATGCGTTTGGACTGATTTTATTGTTGATTAGAATCATGGCCCGTCTTTTTTTGAGTTGTTCTAGAGAGGCTTTGAGTTCCATGAGCATAATCTCAATATTTTGTGGTTTTTTTAAAATAGATTTTGATATTTCAGCGCCAATCTGACTCATTTGCAGATCAATTTCTGCAAGTTCAGGGTACTTTTCATACAAGACTTGTTTACGTTCTTTTAAAGCCATAGCATTTTGATCTCGTTGTCTTGCATAGTCATCCATAATATCTGAAACTCTTTGCTGGGTTACGTCCATAAAAGGGTCCTTTCTATTCTTTTTTGTTCAAAAGTAAGGCCTCTAGTTCTTCTTCGGAATAGGACCTATGCTTTTCCACAATGTGTTGATTTCGTTTATGTGTATTGGGCTTAGGCTTATTTTTGTCTTTGCTTTCTAATTTTGTAAAATCCGAATAAGATTTTATGCCTTGATCGTAGAGGTTTTTAAACCGATTTTCTAAAAAATTAAAATTTAGGGAATTGGTTTTAAGCGCAAAGGCTTTAATAAGGTCTAAAATAGTGTCTAAAGAAAATTCGTAATCATCCAACCATCTGTCAATACATTCCATTTCCGCTTCATTTGCCAAGCGATATGGGATCCCCAAAGTTTTTAGAACGTCTTTGTACATACTGTATCTTGTGTTGGTGTTTTTAATATAGGTTTCAATAGCTGTTAAATCCTTAAGATCTAGTTCTAACCATTTATTTAATAGGTTGCGGACTGCTTTAATATCTCTTATATTCCGTTCCTTATATGTGATTTCAAAAGCTTTTGTAATAATGGTGGCATCGGGATAATAATTGTCATAAAAATCTCCAATGTCACGATATAATGTGTACGAAAGTGTCTGTCCGATTACTTTTTCAACAGAATCATAGAGTTTTTTATAAGGTGTTTGTCTTTTGGTGTTTGGTTTGGAAATGGGTTTTTCCATTTTAGAGGTAAAATTGGATTGGATGTAGAGTTCTCGTACTGAAATAAATTCCACATCTGGTTCATCGCCTGGATCTGTTTTAATCAATTTGACAATGCCCTGTTTTTCCCAGTAAACCCAAGCATCTAAAACATCTTGTATTGGGAGGTTCAGCAGAGAAGCTAATCCTTTTTGTGTCATTCGCAGCCCATCGGTACTGGATTTTGAGAGCATGAGGCCCATTAAGTAGACTTTGACGTAAGTTCCACTGGCAGAGGGCATAAAATCTGTAATGAATAAATTTTCGACACTCATTTCACCGAGATCAAATGTTGTCTCACTTTGATAAAACCCCATAGACATTGTCCTTTCTAAAAGTATTTGATATCATTATAACATCAAAGTGTAAAGGAACACTAAAAATTATAGAATAAGATAAAATTTAATTTATCAAAGGGAAAACTTGTGTTATAATTAAAAGGGTATTTTTACAATACTATTACAATAAAGCCAGAGATGAGGAGAATAGGATGGGGAAAAGTCCAAAGCGAACGTCTAACAAGCACAAATACAAACGTTCAAACGCCAAGTTCTATGTCAAAGGCAATAGCAAAGTAGAGCGCAGTGAAAAAATTGCGGAAACAGGTGCACGTGTGATTGCACTTTTATTTTATCCAGCTTACTTGGCTGTTAATGGCGTAAAGAAACTATTTAAGTCAAATGAGAATCAATCGAAGAAGCATCAAGCTTCTTATGTTCATAAAACTAAGAAATCATTTAACTTTTCTATGGATGTACATCAGATTACCGAACGTGTTTCAGGGGTTTTGAGAACGAAAATCCTGCCGTATATTTCAGATCATAAAATTGTTTTAGCCTCTGTAACTGCAGCAGTCCTTGTAACAGCTGTAGGACTTTATGGGATTGGTAAGCTGAAACCAAATGATCAAATTGCTTTGGATGAACAGCCAACACATGTGGTTAGTGTCGCACCCAAGGCATCAGACGAAACAGAAAATTTAGAAAAAGAGGCGCTTACCACTGAGCACGCAACACTTCAGGGTGTTGAAGGTGCCGTTGTATCTGAACCTTCAGAGAGGGTTGGAGATGCTGTTCAAGAAATACCTCAAGTGAAAGTGTTAAGTGCGGCATCGGTTAAGACCTATCAAGTGCTTTCAAATGGAAAACCAGTTGCAAATTTCCGGACAGAAAATGAAGCTGAACGCATGCTTGATGCACTTAAAGCAGAATTTACATCTGGAACTGAATCTGAAATTTTAGAAGTTTATTTTTATGAAAATGTGACAATTAAGCCAGCCTATTTAGACATCGTTGGCTTTGAAGGATATGATGAAGTTTCGGATGCCTTGACTTATGTTAGAAAAGGAACGAAGCAAGAAAAAACGCATAAAGTTCAAAAAGGTGAGAACTATTGGGTAATTGCCCAATACTATGGCGTTACACCTGAAGATTTGGAAGCGGCAAATCCCAATGTAAAACCGGAAGCCCTTCAAATTGGAATGGAGATCAGTCTGGTTGTACCAAAACCTCTGATTACAGTTGTAACAGTAGAAAATGAAGTTTATTCAGATCGAATCGCTTTTGATGTAACCTATGAGTCCACAAGTTCTTTGTATAAGGGTGAAAGCAAGACAAAAGTCAGCGGCTCTTATGGTGAACGTGTCATAGAAGCAGAAGTTTTAAAACAAAATGGACGTGAAATTGTACGTAAAGTGCTTTCAGAGGAAGTGGTAAAAGAGCCTCAGACGAAAGTGGTTTATCAGGGGACAAAAGATCCACCACCCCGTATAGGAACAGGAACCTATATTCATCCGACGTCTAGGGGGCCAGTTACTTCAAACTTCGGATGGCGAACGTTGAGAGGTAAAAGTGATTACCATACTGGTATTGATATAGGAATTTCCACTGGAACCAGTGTAAAGGCTGTTGACGGTGGTGTCGTAACTGCAGTTGGTTATAACAAATCTTTGGGGTATTATGTTTTTGTGGATCATGGTGCAAATGTAAGTTCAAAATACTTGCATTTAAGTAAAATTTTAGTAAGCCGTGGCGAGAAAATTTTTCAAGGACAGACGATTGCTAAAAGTGGTAATACAGGAAATAGTACAGGCCCACATTTACATTTAGAGATTTTGATCAACAATGTGCCGCAAAATCCAAAGAATTATATTAAATTTTAACGAAAAAGCGGGTCATAGACTCGCTTTTTTTTAATATATCCTATAGAATTGTATTGAAGAGTGTTGTCCTAGTGAAGGAGGCGTACCATGAGTAAAAGAATTTTAGTTGTAGACGATGAAAAACCGATATCAGATATTATTAAATTTAATTTAGTTAAAGAAGGATATGACGTGGAAACTGCTTTTGATGGCGAAGAAGCGCTCAAAAAAGTATATCAATTTCAACCGGACTTGGTCCTTTTAGATGTGATGCTCCCTAAATTGGATGGCTTTCAGGTGCTCAGAAAAATTAGAGAGGGTTTTAGCATGCCAGTCATTATGCTTACAGCCAAAGAAGAAGAAGTGGATAAGGTTCTTGGATTTGAGCTGGGATCAGATGATTATATAACAAAACCATTTGGGATGCGGGAATTGATTGCTCGGGTGAAAGCAAACTTGAGACGTATGGATATTGCTGCAGTTGATTCTCAAAATGGGAGTGGACATGTGGTAACAGCCAGTGGCTTAAGCATAGATATAGACCGGTATGAAGTGACTAAAGAAGGTGAAGTTGTTGAATTAACATTACGTGAATTTGAACTTTTAAAATTCCTGGCCACACAAGCCAACCAAATATTTACAAGGGAACAACTTTTAAAAGATGTTTGGGGTTATGAATATTTTGGTGATATCAGGACTGTTGATGTTACAGTGAGACGACTTAGAGAGAAAATAGAACCAGATTCGAGCAATCCTACTTATATTGTGACTAAGCGGGGTGTGGGTTATTATTTTAAAAAGAATTAGGCGGCGTCTATATGTTTAAAAGCATTCGTATGCGTTTTACAATTATATATTTTATGCTGGTATTTGTTGCAATGATATTTGCCGGCGTATTTATTGTGCGCGCATATGAAGCGTATAATCTGGATATTGTTTCCACAAGATTGGATGATATTTCAAAAATTATGCAATCCGAACTTACAAAAATTGAAACGGATGATTTGTCATCGGTAAAAGTTCTTTTAAAAGAGACCATTGACAGACATGCAGATATTGGGTTGCGAGAAGAAATCTATATCGTTGATCAGAGCACTCAAGAAATTTTGGCAACCAGTACAGAAAATACTGGAAGGCCTGTTTCAGAAGTTTTAAATACGGAACTTGTTGTTGAAGGGTTAATTGGCAAAACTGTGGAACGCAACTTCGAACTTTCAAATGAGGTTCGGACCAAAGATAAAGTCTATCCAATTTTTTATCGAAATGATCAAATAGGACTTATGTATTTAAGGTATGACTTAAATGATATATACGGGACTCTTGAACGGACGCGTATGATTATTATTCAGTCATTGATGCTGTCATTGATCTTGGCCATTGTCATTGGATTTTTTCTTTCAAAAAGCATCACGGATCCAATTAATGAGATTACACAACGTGCTGGTAAATTGGCCGAAGGAGATTTTAATCAAACTGTAGAAGTTTATTCAGATGATGAAATTGGAACACTTTCTCAAACCTTTAATTTCTTAACAGGGGAATTGAAAAAATACGTTTCTGAAATTTCCAGTGAGAAAAGCAAACTTGAAGCAATTATAAATTATATGGAAGATGGCCTTATCGCTATTAACGCAGAGGGTCAAATCATACACTGTAATCCTAAAGCTGGAGCCCTTTTAACACTAGACGGTGACTTTGATGAAGATATCATTGGAGACTTACTATCGATATACAGTTCTGGGAAATTGACCAATGGTATTGGGTCTAAAAATATCACGTACAATAGACGCATCTTAAAGGTGAATTTTGCCCCATTTTTAGACGAATCTTCAAATAAGATGGGGGTCGTTTTTGTACTTCAAGATATTACGGAGTCAGAAAAGCTGGAAAATATGCGCCGAGAATTTGTTGCAAATGTCTCGCATGAACTTAAAACGCCTCTTACAAGTATCAAGAGTTACACCGAAACCTTACTTGAAGGTGGGGTGGATGATCCTGAGATGCAAAACACTTTTTTAGGGGTTGTGAATTCAGAAGCTGATCGTATGTCCAGATTGGTCCGAGATTTACTTGAACTGAGTAATTTTGATTCGGATACTGTTCAACTGAAATTAAATAAAGTAGACATAAATCAGTTGTTGGATCAGTGCATCTTAAAACTAAAAGCAACTGCCGATCAAAAGGGACATGTATTTATAAAGAGATACCATGACTATCAAGTAAATGCTAATTTAGACGGTGACAAAATTGAACAACTGCTTTTAAATATTATGTCAAATGCGATAAAATATTCTGACGCCAAGTCTGAAATTGTTGTGGATTTAAGAGAAGGACATACGGAGACTTTTTTTGATATTGTTATAACGGATAATGGAATTGGCATACCTGAAACAGATTTAAATCGAATTTTTGAAAGATTTTACCGTGTGGATAAGGCAAGATCTAGAGAACTTGGTGGTACTGGATTGGGACTTTCCATTGCAAAAGAAATTGTTGAATCTCACGGTGGGTTAATACACATTGACTCTGAATATGGCTTTGGAACAAAAGTAACCATATCACTTCCCTTTGACCGAAAAAATGTGTAATTGTGTTTTAAATCGTATGTAATGGTGTTGTAATATAAATTGTGTATAATTAAAAGGATTACAAGGTAACTATTTTTGATTTTGGAGGCAAAGGATGTTTCGTAAAACCACACTCACAATTTCATTATGTGTGCTATTGAGTTTGATGATTGGCACATTTGGTTTTGCAAGTGAGACTGGACAAGGTCGGTCTGTATCTGCTGAAGATATCATCGTTGCCGAGCCAATTTCTACTGAAATAATGGCAGATAAAACGATTTTTATAAATGTAAATATAGTAGATACAATTGTAGATGAAACGCCTGTTCAGGTTTCTCTGGTGCGATTGAATCAGAACTTAGATATTTTGGAAGCGATTAGAGACCGTCTTAATGTTTCAATTATGCGAGTTATGCCTGGATCTGCTTTAAACAATAGGTCGGTTCAAATGAATCGTGTCTATTCAATGGAAGAAAGCCAAGATTCTGAGACTTATGAAACTGAAGTGACGCTCATTAATCGATATTTTGAAATAAAAGATCAAATGGACAAAAATCAAGCATCTTTACTTGAGATTAATAGTGTCTATGGGTTTGATTCCATGCTTGAACGGTCAGAAGAAGCGTCCAAGTTATCGCCTGAAGCACTAGAAGTTTATATGGACTGGATGGATTTGAAAACAGAGCAGACTTTGCTTAAAAATGAGTATATACAAGTTGCAGGACAGTACCTTGAATTGTTTGAAACTGTTATTTACAGTAACCAGATAGACCGTATGAACTTTAGTGATGAACTTAAGCCACTTTCTGTAGGCACATACGCTTTAAGATTTACAGATTCAGAGGGCAAACTGATTAAGCAAATTGATTTAAAAGTTACTGTAAAGGAGTCAAGCTTAGTGCCTTTAATGCCATTAAATTCTGCGAACTGATAAAGGAGCATTACATGGGATTTTCCAAAGAGAAAATAAAGTCCATGGTGATTATTGGATTGTTTTTCATAACCCTGATTTTAACACAGTGGGTTATGTATGATGGGTTGTTCGCAGGCAACATCGATACGTCAGATGTTGAAGTGAAGTCGACTCAATTGTCTAAGTATATAAACCCTCAAAGTTATCAAATTAGCTTTGGGGGTCTTTCATATACACGGGTTTATGACACACGGGTTCAAAATGAAATTTGGCAATCCGTACACCCCGTTTTACGCGACGTCTTTATGAACTATAAAACTTTAGAAGCTGTTGAATCATTTGAGTATATTCAATATTTTAAAGATCAAAGTATACTTCTTGAAATGCCGATAGACTTAACGATTCAGCAATTTTGTGAAGTCTATGGTTTAGAAGTGCCACCACTTGATGTTTCAGATATTTATTTAACTGAATTTATTTTAAACAATCGAAATCGTCAGTTGGTATTGGTCTATGATGGTGTGACGGAAACCTATTATAAGTTAGATTATGGCACAATTGCTTTTGATTTAAGTGAGGTTATAGAAAAGGTTGAACAATCGGATTTTATTGAATACCGAAAAATTTCGGACAGGTACAGTCTTTCAAGTACTGTAGATGAAAGTTATAATCAAGATAATTACCAATTGATTCCCTTCCAATATGGAAAAGTCGTGCCAATGATTCGCATACAAAATGAAATTGTTTTTGTGGATCAGGAACCGGCTACTGGATTTGGAGACATTTCAAGAACTGTATTTGGGAACAGAATGGATTTTGTTAAAAAATTAAAAGATGTAAGTGGGTCTACCATATACATGTACGGCTATGGGGAGAAAATATTAACACTTTCACCGAGTGGTCCAATCGTGTTTCAAAAAGAAGTTGAAAACGCCAGTGAAATACAGTTGACGTTCATCGAGGCTTTTCACATTGCAGCTGGAAAACTTGAGCGTTTTGGGTATTCTCCAGAGCATATTTTTTTAACGGATTATCAACTGACAGACGACGTTCATACTTTTGCTTTCAATTATAAGATTGGGGATTATGCTGTTGCCATAGAAAATTCAGGTGGAAATCCAATTCAAATCACCGTTAGTGGCGACCAAGTAACGCGTGTTTATAAGGATTTAAAGAAATTTGTTGTGCAATTGGGCAACACAGGTGTAGACCGGTTGTATGCAATTGATGAATGTATTGAAAATAACTATTTGGAAGTAAGCCTTTATTATTTACAAGACAACAACATTTATGATTCAGCGCTTGAAAATATGGCATATTATTTCCCAATTAGAAGTGCGATTGAACATGTAGAGTTGGTTTATACGAAAGTAAATGTAATGGATGTTATGACACCCGCTTGGCATGTGGAAATTAGCGGACGGGTTTACGTGTTTAATGCCTACACTGGGACATTGATTAAAACATATCGGTAATGAGGTGCTTATGGATTGGCCAAAGATTAAGAATATTATCATAGGACTATTGGTTATTACCAACCTCATGTTGGGTTTCATTATAATGGAAGATTTAATTTTATTTAATTCCATGAGAACTTCAAATATTCGGGATGTTATGACCCTGTACCATCAAAATGGAATTGACAGTTCTGTAGATTTGGAAGAACTTAGGTTTCCACTTTCAGTTTCCTCTGTTGAATTAGAATTTATACCGATACCAGAGCAGACAATTCAGTTGTTTTTGGGACCAGGTTATGTAGCAGAATCGAATCGGTTTTTAAATGAGAATTCGGTTGTGTACCATAATAGAATGACATTCGTATGGGCACTCACTGCACATGAAGGCCGAGTCTTGCAGGATAAGGGACAAAATTTAAGGTGGTTTAAAACACTATCTGAAGCTGAAAGTCAAGCTTTAATTTTGTTGGCTGAAGAATTTTTTACCCAGAAATCGGTAGAGGTTGAATATGATTTGGTAAGTGCCAGACAGCTAGGAGACTACAGTTTGGTGGAGTTGGTCCAAACAGTTAATGGGTTAATACTTGAAGAAAATAGAACTCTAATATGGTTGTATCAGGATGAAGTTGTAGGCTACAAATTAAGTTGGCCTGTTACGGTTCATGGCACTGATGTGGCAAAATATGATATAATTCAATTGGATGCTGCACTTTATTCAGCGCTTTCTTATTTAAGTGAAGGCGACTCAATAGAAGACATTTCTTTGGTTTATAAGTTGAATGACAGTCGTTTTCAAGTGAGTAATTTAATTTCTGGAGAAGCACTTCCATATTATCGAATACAGACAGTAAAAGGTGAGATTGTTTATATACAGGCAGTCGAGACGCCTTAGAAAGAGGTAACATATGGCATTGTCCTTTTGTTCCCTGGCAAGTGGGAGTTCTGGCAATTGTCAACTTGTGGCATCTGAACAAACGAAAATTCTCGTGGATGCTGGAATGAGCGGCAAATATATTAAAGGATCTTTGGAACATATTGGAATTTCCATTGAAGATATAGATGGTATTTTACTGACACATGAACATGCAGACCACATAAGCGGCCTGGGTGTTCTTATGCGTCGGTATAAAATGCCTCTTTTTGTGACTGAAAAAACATGGGATGCAGTTAAGTCCAAAATTGGCAACATTGATCCAAATTTATTGCGACTTTATCCACATATTGATGATTTGGCGATTGGGGATATAATGGTTCAAAGTGCACGTATTTCACATGATGCTGTGGATCCACTGTGCTATGCTTTTATAAATGATGGTACAAAAATAGGAATTGCAACAGACCTTGGTACAATTTCAGATGAAGTTGTGGCAAAATTTAAAGATTGTGACTTATTAATGATAGAATCCAATCATGATATTGAAATGCTGAAAACTGGAAATTATCCAATGGTGCTTAAGAGGCGGATACTAAGCGAGTTCGGCCATCTTAGCAACGACGATGCAGGGTATATTGCCCGTGAAATAATTGGCTTTGGAAAAACGAAGCATATTTTACTGGCGCACTTAAGTAAGGAAAATAATTTTCCAGATTTAGCATATGAGACGGTGAGAGGGATACTAGAAGAGGGTTCAATAGAAGTTGGAAAAGACATCATACTAGACATGACTTATAGGGATCGAGTCAGTAAATTGTATAAAATCAATAAATGAAAGAGGCATTTTGTGAAGAATTTTATTGGCATTCTAATGGCGTTTATCTTAATCTGTGCGCAACCCATAGGGTTTTCTCAGACGAGTGAAATAGACCCACTTGAAATGGAAGCTATAATGAATCGAATTATGGTGACACACTATCTACCTGGGCTGACACTTTCAGTCGTACAAGATGGTAACAGCTTGTATGAAGAAGCCTTTGGGCGTGCAGCCCTACAGCCAAATTTGCCGTTTACAACGGATAAGACCTTGATTCAAACAGGGGCAATAGGAAAAGTGTTTACATCATTTGCCCTACTGGATTTAATGGTGGCGCAGAATATACAGCTGGATGATGAAATTTCTGTTTATTTAGAGGGGCCATTTGACAAATTCAAGGACCTTACATTTAAAAATGTGCTGACGCATACAACTGGAATCCCAAGTGTTCGTATGAATTCGGCTTATCGTGAGTTGCCTCTTGTGACGCAAAAAAAACCATTTTCCGAAGAAGTGGCTTCTTTTTTTGATGCTTATGAACTGAATCCTGTGATTGAATCTGATCGGTATATTATGACATCGAATGTGAATTCGATTTTAGCGGGTGTCCTTATTGAAAGTTTGTCAAAAACATCTTATGAAGCCCATATGGCAAACTTTTTAGAAGATGAATTTGCGATGACTGGGGCGGCCTCTTTTTACAAACAAGAGGTTAAAAGTGATATGGCGCTCCTACAGAATTACGCGATATCTGGCGGTAGAAGTGAAGCTTTAAGTCCGTTTAGAACAAAATTTTTGGCTTCCGATGATTTCATTACAACGACCAATGATATGACTGTCTTTATGGAAAAGATCACATCAAAAGCATCGGAAAGTATAAGAGAGAGGGTGTTTAATCGGCAATTTGGCGTTTACACTGGTAGAAGCAATGCCTTTTCAATTGTACATTTTGGTGATTTAGAGGTCTATATTCAAGATGGTGGTATTCCAGGCTCTACGGCTAGACTATTGTTTATTCCTGAAAAGAACTTTGGCCTATTTTTGGCCTATAATACAAATGATGTAGCAGCTCGGACAGAACTGACAAGGCAAGTCTTACAATTGCTATTTCACATTCCGGAAAGTGAAAAGGGAATTGAAACCGATAAGCCAGAGCAGTTCGATCAACTTACTGGCATTTATGCACCTGTTAATGCAACGCCGGAAACACTTGAAAAATTGACAAAATTGATACATCAAATCAAGGTGGTTGGCGACAGTGGTAAAATCACCATTGACAAAATCCCCTATATTCAAATTCAAGATCGGTTTTTTTACAGTTCAGAAAAAGACCAGTTGGCAGAAGTTCACGTTGATGCCGAAGGAAAGTTGGAAGCCTTGGTAATCGGAAATGATGTTTACCAAAAGGTATCTGTTTTTAGGAATTTCTACATGGAAGTATTTCTAATGGCACTGGGTGTGTTTTTCAATGTGGCAGCACTTTTTGTTTTTTTAAGAAAATGGCGTGATATGAAAGTCAATAGAATTCATGATACCCCAAGAACAGTCCTTTTAATTTTTACACTTGTGAACTCAGCTTTACTTATGGCAATTTACGTTGCAGCCAGTCAATATGGTTTCTGGCAAGTGATTTATGGCGATATGGCATCATTTAAGGCGGTTAGGTACTTAGGGTATGCAGCTATAGTGATGTGGCTACCAGCCTTTTCTATGTTAAAACGTGCAAGGCAGGATTTTAGATGGACTTCCGGAATGACATTTGTCTTTATGATTCAGTGTTTTACAGTCTTATCTACAGTTTTGTGGCTTTATGCCTACAATTTTATTCTTTAGACTCTTGGGTTTCAATCAACTGGTCGAGTAAACGCTCGGCCAGTATTTTTTTTGATGAAGCCTCTACGCTTAATTTAAATAATTGTTCAATTTGTGCTTGCTTACTGCCTTCAGTTAAAATTTCGCTTTTGATTTTTTCATGTGTTTGCGCCTGAATCTCTGTAAAAAGTGTATAATAGATTTGATTTTCCGACCTAGCAAGATCTATGATTTTTTTTGTATCTTGAATGGAAAACACTTGCTTTAAATGGTAGACAAGAAGCAAATCTGCAATGGCATCTTTTGAATATTTCTTTTTTTCAGGTGGTGCAATAACGCTTGCTTTTACATAATTATTGACCATTGTTTTTGTAAAAATTGAGTCAGACTCACTTCGTGCAAGTGGGTCAAGGCTTGATTTTAGGTAGTCTAAAAGTTGATCCATGTAAAGGGGAATGTTCGGAATCATTTCGTAGTTAGGGTCTACGAATTCCAATATTTTTTTAATTTGGTTTTTTTGCATGTTCGCCTCCAAGAGATTATATAAATATAGTATATCATGTCTTGTACTTTTTACAATTACATGTTAGTATATCAATATAGTGTTATATAGTATTTAAAACTACTTGAATGGAGGTGCACATGCGAGAACCTGTAAATACATGGACCCACTTGGTGGGCATATTGCTTTCGATAGCAGGGCTAATTACAATGATTGTAACTGCGGCATTAAATGAAAATCTGATTTCCATTATTGGAGGGGCAATATTTGGCATCAGTATGATCCTGTTATATACGGCTTCCACCGTTTATCATGGCTATAATGGCACTGATTCGGTGATTCTAAAATTGAAAAAAGTAGATCACGCAATGATATTTGTTTTAATCGCTGGAACCTATACACCTATATGTATGGTGGCCTTGGGAGGCGCTTTAGGCTATGGATTACTGGCTGGAATTTGGACACTTGCAATTATTGGGATGGTTGCAAAAATTAAATTTATCCATATGCCTCGTGTCTTATCGGCAGGTATTTACGTTTTTTTAGGATGGATTAGTGTTGCATTTATTCACCCGCTTTCAGAGGCTTTATCGTTTGGTGGATTTTTTTGGCTAATTGCAGGAGGCCTTTTTTATACAATTGGTGCCATATTTTACGCAACAAAGTCCGAAAAGATAAAGATTGGCGTTTTTGGGTTTCATGAGATATTCCATTTGTTTATTCTTGCCGGAAGTTTGGCACATTTTATATTAATACAATCTTACCTAATGCATTGATACATTGAAAAATGTATCTTTTTTTTGTTATAATGATAAAAAACAGGATGGTTAATTCTATGAACTTTGAATCTGTTAAATATGTAAATATTAAAGGTAGACTATGGAACCCAAAGAATCAAGTTCAATTTTATGAGGATGGGTCTTTTTTTGTGGCTGAACATAATGGGTTTGCCATTCCTTCTGATGAAGTCCCAGAGACATTCAATGAACATTTTGATCGGTATTTAAAATTAAGGTCAATGCATGGTGAAATAAGTTTAGCAGGTATTCCAATCAGACAATATGAAGCGTTAAAATCAAATTATAAAATAAACTGGACTGAAATTTGTTGGCTTTACTATTATGATGGGACAGGATATGAGGGGCTGACCTCTGAATATACATTTGAATCAAAGGCTTATACTTTGGATGTTCTAAGAAAATCGGATATTTCAAAAGTTTTTGAGCATTATACCTATAAAGATGATGGGATTGGGTATATTGAATCTATTATCGAAAACCAACCTACTCAATGTGCAAGATATAAGGGCTTGCCGGTTTCTTGGGTCGTTCAAAGGGAGGATGGTTCTCTAGGGATCATGTATACTTTAGAATCACATAGGAGAAAAGGCCTTGGCGAATGGCTCTCAAAACATTTGATTCATCAAGTGATTCAAAAAGGTGAAATGCCTTATTTGCATATTGTCGTAGGAAATGCCGCTTCTGTCGCATTGGTTGAGCGACTTGGCTTTAAAAAATATGGTAAAATAGTGTGGTTTGGCGTTCAAAATCCATACTATAAAACAGGGGGCGTAACGGATTGAATGCCTATGAAATAGAAGGACTATTTACAATCCATTTATCTGAAATGGATGAAAAACTAAAAGAGATGATCAGGCTTGATTTTAATCATGATAGTATACATGCCTATCGGGAGAGTATCCGATTATTTAGAGCCCTTCTTTATTTTTATAAACCTGCTATGCGTGCTGGAGATTACCGCTATCTTGATATCCAATCGAAGAAATATTTTGATAAAACGTCACGCATTCGAGAGTTAGATGTATTCATTGACGGCTATGGCTCTTCTATGAATCGCCAAACTTTAAATATACTAGAAGACTTAAAACAACCTTTAATGGCAAGGCTTAAGCTGGATGTTCGGCGGATGATTCCATTTAGATTCTCAAGACTTTCTGTTAAATTACCCTATTTAAATCCTGACAGTATGAAATCTTTTGAATTAGACCGTCAATGCGAGCTTTTTGAAGAGTTTATGTATGTGGCGCCTGAATTAGAAGATTTACAGGAAAAGTATATCCATTCAAAACGCATGCTTTCAAAGAAGATCCGGTATATTCATCAAATAATCCTCAGTAATGATGCGTCTTTGGTTTTGCTAAACAAAAGATTGGAGTCCTTTCAAGCGATTGCTAAAAATCTACATGATACATGTGTCAATCTTAGGCTTGTTGGGACTTACAAATTGGAAGATTCCAATTTGATAGAAGTTTTAGTTGAAAATCACACCAGATATACAAAAATATCTACAGAGGCTTATGCAATATTGATTGATGAAATGCAACTTATTTTAAAAAAATAACAGCTCCAAATTTTTTGGAGCTGTCTCTTTGTCGGTTTTTTTATTTTTCGTTTTCTTCAACCCATTCTTTTGCATCTTCTACGGCAGTTTGGGATGGGATGTTAACTTTACTTTCTTTTTCAAGTGTCTTAGTATCTGCCCAAGCTTCAGTTTTACTAGAACCAAGCTTTTCGACTTTTTGACTTTTATCCATGGAAACACCTCCGATTTAATGATAATTATTATCATTATTACCCGAATGTCTTATGCTTAATCAAATTTTTCGAATTATTCCAATGGGCGTTTGCTCCAAATGTTGACCTAAGGGGTTGTCTATTAGAATTTTTCGAAGTGTACGTCGATTCATACTGTCATGTGATGCACCAAGGATTTTTAGATTATGCGCATCTCTATGAATGATTGCAACTTTTACATCATCATATAATTCGCTTAATTCTACAGCGACAGAGTCCGGCATAAGAGGAGCCATGATAATGTGTGTATTAAATGGGGGAATATCATCAGGAGAAGGTGGGGCAATAGCAATTGCCTTATAACCTGCAATGTCATCAAAAGCATCTTTTTTGCCTAATTTCTCAAGAATCCATCCAGCTGTAAAGGCTCGAATCATTTTTAATCGACCGCACTCATTGACAGCAACTTGCATGGTTTCAGGTGTACATAAACCAGCGCGCTTTCTGAACGTCCGGCAAAGAAACTCAGCCAAGTGTCCTGAATTAATTTTAGAAACAGGGATTGAACGTCCCTGCGTTATCGCCACCACTTTTTCTGCAATACAGATGATATCACCTGGCAATACTAAATCGTGTGTGTATTTTTGAACCACTTCCATCAAATTGTCTTTACGGGTTATCAGATGGGTTTTTACGGGTATCCGCACATAGCATTTGCCATCAACTAAAATGTTTGTGGGGGTGTATTCGAGTTTGGGATTTGTCATGGCATCCTCCAAGTTGTTTGCTCAATCATTTCATTATAGCATTGTTCTTGGTATGGATTCAAATGAAGGTAAGATTTAATATATTAAGGGAGAGTAATCATTTTGAGATTGAACAATTACATCAGTGCTTCTGGATTATGTTCAAGAAGAGAAGCCGATAAATTCATTTTGGAAGGCCGTGTTTTTGTAAATGGTGTAAAGGCAATTTTAGGACAAGATATCAAAGGATCTGATCGTGTTTTGGTAGATGGTCAGCTGGTGGTTCCTGCCCAAAAGCATATTTATTTGATTTTAAATAAACCAGTGGGCATTACTTGTACCACTGAACGCCACATTGAAGGGAACATTATTGATTATATTGGTCATAAGGACCGTATTTTTCCAGTTGGGCGTTTGGATAAGGATTCAGAGGGACTGATTATCTTGACAAGCGATGGTAGTATTGTCAATGCAATTTTAAGAGAAGAAAATAACCATGATAAAAGGTATGTTGTATCTGTAAATAAACCACTTCAGAAAGATTTTACAAAGCGGATGGGCAAAGGGGTTCGTATTTTTAATCCAGTTAAGAAAGAACATGTTGTGACCAAACCTTGCAAAGTCAGAAAACTGTCAGAAAAAACCTTTGAAATCACTTTAAATCAAGGACTCAATAGACAAATTCGCCGAATGTGTGCGGCGCTTGGCTATCAAGTGGTAAAATTGAAGCGGACACGGATTATGCATATTCAATTAGAGGGTCTTAAGGAAGGTGCTTGGCGGTACTTGACGCAAAGTGAGCTTACAGAACTTATGAAATTTGTAAAAAATAATAGGGATAAGGGGAATCGTCATAATGGTGAAACTAGGAGATAAACAAAAGAAATATTTATCTGATTTAAGCCTTTTATTTGTGGCTTTTGTTTGGGGTGGTGGTTTTGTAGCTGTTAAAGATGCGCTTAATACGGTTACACCAATGGTTTTAATGGCACTTAGATTTGTTTTGGCGACGTTAGTACTCTATCTCTTTTTATTTAAATGGATTGGGAAAATTAGCAAGTCGGACTTAAAGCATGGAAGTGTGGTTGGACTTTTGCTGTTTTTGGCGTTTACAGCTCAAACTTTAGGGTTACAATATACAACAGCTTCAAAGCAAGGATTTTTGACGGCAACCTATGTTGTAATGGTCCCCTTTCTATTTTGGGCTTTTTACCGCAAAAGGCCAAAACTCAAAGTTTTTGCTGCCAGTTTTATAACACTTGTTGGAATTGGTTTAATTGGTCTTGATGGTGTTACGTCATTGAACATTGGTGACTATCTAACGCTTATATGTGCCTTATTTTTTGCAGCACATATAATTGCTGTGGAGTACTTTGCGAAAGATATGAATGTTTTTAAGTTGGCTTTTCTACAAATTGCAGTGGCTGCGGTTTTGTTTGTGATTACGGCACTTATAGTGGAGCCAATCCCAAGTCAGTTACCCGGAAGGGCTTGGGTGGCAATTGTATATTTGGCTGTCTTTTCTACATTTTTGTGTTTTACAGTTCAAACAGTTGCACAAAAATATACGGCATCGTCACACGTTTCCATTCTCCTTTCGCTTGAGTCCGTATTTGCAGCACTATTAGGTGTTTTACTTTTAAATGAAGTGATGACACCAATTATGATTATCGGATGTGGCCTTATTTTCGCAGCTATATTGATTATTGAACTGAATGTGTCTAAAAAGAAAGTCGCTTGACAAAAATAGAGAAAGTGCTATAATAAACGCAAATGCAAATCACTTGCATTTGCGTTTATTAAATTTATACGGAGATTAATCTATGAATAAGATAGGACTTTTATTGATAATACTATTGATTAGTATGGGAATCTCAGCATGTGCTGTAGACCAAGAAGAAACACCTGTGGCTTCACCAGAACCACTGAATTCTAATGAAGATACTTTAACTGTTGTTGCTTCTTTATTCCCTCAGTATGATTTTGCCAGACAAGTTATTGGAGATAAGGGTGAGGTGACACTGATTTTACCACCAGGCATCGAACCACACTCATTTGAGCCGACACCTCAAGAAATGGTCTCACTTTATGGATCGGATTTATTCTTGTATACTGGAGATGTTATGGAACCTTGGGCAACGCGATTGGTTGGGGATTACGAAGGTGTCATTGTGGACCTTAGTGAGAATATTGATTTAACCAGTGTTCATGAAGGTCATGTACACGTGCACGAGGATGAACACACACATGAAGATGAACATGCACATATGATGGATCCTCACTACTGGACAGATCCTAATTTTGCAATTGTTATGGTAGAAACCATACGGGATGCAGTGATCCAAATAGATCCTGAAAATCAAACGTTTTATAAGGAAAATGCTGACGTTCTTATACAAGAGTTAACAACCTTGGACGAGGCAATTCGCCATGTGGTTGAAAATTCAAAATCGGATACGATAATATCTGGGGGTCACTTTGCTTTTGGATATTTTGTGGACCGGTATCATTTAAAGCATATTTCGCCTTATGAAGGGTTTTCGCCAGATGCCGAACCTTCGCCTCAGAAGCTTGCACAACTCATTGAAACCATTCGAGAAACTGGTGCAAACGCTCTATTTTTTGAAGAGTTAATTGACCCTAAGATTGCAAAAATAATCGCTGAAGAAGCAGGTGTTGAAATGCTTTTGCTACACGCTGCTCACAATGTAACCAAAGATGAGAAAGATCAGGGTAAGACGTACTTTGACTTTATGTATGAAAACTTAGACCGATTAAAGATAGGACTGGATTATAATGAATAGTTTGATTCGTGCTGAAAATGTAACGGTGCGTTACGGTGAAAATATTGTATTAACAGATGTAAGCTTTGACGTTCAGGCAGGAGATTATATTGGATTGGTTGGCGCTAATGGGTCTGGAAAATCCACACTAATGAAAGCGATTCTAGGCCTGGTCCCAATTGAGAAGGGGAAAATTCAGTACTCAGGTGTTGGAAGAGGCCATACTGGTATCGGCTATTTGCCTCAAGTTGCTGTAACTGGCAATACGCTTTTTCCAGCTGAAGTTAGAGAAATTGTAGGAATTGGGTTACTTGGGGGAAAGAAATTCCCCAAACGCATTACAAAGAATGATGAGCTTGCCATTGAGTCGATTTTGGAAAAACTGGGAATCTTAGGCCTTAAAAATAAAAAAATAGGTGATTTATCAGGTGGGCAGCAACAACGAGTTCTATTGGCGCGGGCAATGGTGAGCAGGCCAAAACTTTTAATTTTGGATGAACCAACCAGTGCGTTAGACCCACGCGTTCGATCAGAATTTTTTGCACTCATTAAGTCCATCAATGAAAATGATGGGACCACTGTCATATTGGTGTCTCACGACTTGTCCAGTATAAAAAGGTATTCTAAAAAAATGATGGTATTGGACCGAGAACTTGTTTATTATGGGTCAAGTGCTGCATTTGATATAAATTTCAGTATGGCGAGGGGGTTGCATCATCATGAACTCAACGATTAATTTAATTCAAGAAGCTTTGTCATATGGCTTTATGCAACGCGCCTTAATTGTTGGCGTTTTAATTGGATTAAGCAGTGCTATGTTGGGAATTTTCTTGGTCCTCAAGAAATTTTCAATGATTGGAGATGGACTTGCCCACGTGAGTTTTGCAACAGTAGCCATTGCACTTTTTTTAGGCGCATCACCACTTTTTGTTTCAATCCCAATTGTCACAGTGAGTTCAATTTTGATTATGAATCTCAATGAAAAAGCCGGTATACATGGGGATGCAGCCATTGGACTTGTTTCTTCATTTTCAGTTGCGCTTGGCGTTCTAATTTCAAGTGTTTCAGGCGGATTCAATGTGGACTTATTCAGTTACTTGTTTGGGAGTATTTTGGCCATTCAAAAGACCGATTTATGGCTTTCCGTTATTTTGGCTATAGGTGTAATCTTCACAGTAATTTTTTATTATAATGATTTATTTGCAATCACCCATGACGAAGCTTTTTCAAGTGTAATTGGGATTCCCACTAAGCGGCGAAATTATTTGATTGCAACTTTGACTTCCGTTACAATTGTATTGGGCATTCGCGTTGTTGGAACCATGTTGATTTCAAGTATGATTATTTTTCCAACAGTATCGGCACTTCAAATTTCAAAGAATTTTAAATCAACAATTATTATAGCGGCTATTATTTCTGTGTTTTCTGTTGTCGTAGGCTTACTAGGGTCCTATGTTTTGAATTTGCCGTCAGGTGCTGCCATTGTCATGATTAATGGTATTATTTTAGGAATTATGATGCTCTATAAAGGCATTGTTCAAAGGTAGAGGAAGGGGGCTCTTATGACATCTGAATCCATGAAGGCGATCTTTAAAAAAGTGGGTATAAAAAACACATCTCAAAGACAAAGCGTTTACTTATATTTGCACGATTCGGAAGAACCTTTAAGTGCAGAACAAATCTATATGGGCATGTCTGACACTGAATCGGTAAATTTATCAACGGTTTATAGGGTGTTGGATTTGTTTGTGAAAAAAGGGTTGGTCTTGAAGTCAAATTTGTCTCTTGAAGATAAAGCAACATATGAGATTAACCATATGGAGCACAGACACCATTTGATTTGTGTTAAATGCAAGGCTGTGGTTCCAATAAAAGGGTGTCCACTGTCTGGATACGAAGTGAAGCTTGCCCAACAAACACAGTATAAGATTCTTGAGCATCACTTGGAAATCTTGGGAATCTGTCCAGAATGTCAGAAAAAAGAATAAAAAATGCCACCTTGGGCCCGTAAGCCTTCAGGTGGCATTTTTAATGGAGGAATCCAAAAATCACTTTGAAAAATAATTTTGTGTGTAATAGATTTCATATGGGCCACCGAAGTAGACGCCAACACCTAAGTTTTCAATATTGCGCAAAAGGTTTTCTCTATGACCAGGTGAGTTAACCCAACCGGCATGTGCAGCAAATGGATTTAAGTACCCAGCTGCAATATTTTCTGCGGCAATGGTAAAGTCAATACCATCGGAAGCAATTCGATCAAAAGGTGAAAAGTTACTTGGGTTGGTATGATCAAAAAACGCACGCTTCGCCATATCTTCACTGTGTTTTCGCGCTGTGGAAGCAATTGTCTCGTTCCATGTCAAAAGGGTTTTGCCATTGGCAACTCTATAGACATTGTTGAGATCAAAGACCTGCTTTTCATAGGCGACTCTTACAGAGTCATTTAGACTGCCATAAAGGCTGTTTGTATTTTTTTCAGTAGCAGCGTCAATAATAAATGTTGAGAACATAGTGGCATTTCCTGTAGGGGATAAGTCAAAATAAGCGGTTAAATAGACATTGTCTTTTAAGAAGACAGCTGATTCTGCATCATTGATCTGAAGGTACTGATCTTTACCCTTGGTAATTACGTCTATTGGATTTCCAAGGGCTGCTGTGAGTTGCATTTTTGAATCGTACATGTCAATGGATACAGATGAATCCAGTTGGTCGGAGGCTGTATAGAGGGCAACTACTATGCCGTTTGAATTAACCCCCACCATAAAATAGTCGAAATAATCTGTATGGTAGACCCACCACTGAAAACCATATGGGCTTAGGTCCTTACGCACAGGCACCCCATAGATTTCTGTCACCAATGAAGCAGCATCCCCTATTTCAATGTCTGCAATGGAAAATGTACTAGAAAGTGTTGAAAAAGGGTGGCTTTCAGAGTAAGTATGGCTCGCATCTACTTGACCAGTTGGTTCAGGATTCTCCATAAGATTGAGCCATCGTTCCAGTACAATAGTTGCTTCAGCTCTTGTGGCTTTCCCTAGAGGTTTAAAAACGCCTTCAGGATAGCCAGTTATTAAACCAAGTGCAACGGATGATATGGTGCTGTCTAAAAATTGTGAACTGGCTGTATTATAATCTGTTAAATGGTCACTGGCTTTAATAAATAAGTCTGAATCAATGGTGTAATCATGGACCATATAAGCCCTGACAACAATATAAGCCATTTCTTCGCGTGTGATTTCAGCCTCGTATACTTCAAAAGCAGAACTTCCAAAAGTGTCAGCGTCAAGATAGCCGGCATCTAGGGCAGCTTTTACATAGGGGGCGCCCCAATATTGATCTGTATTTTCAGTACCAATTTCAATGTTGGATGCCCGAATCATTAAGGCTATAAATTCAATGCGTTTTATTTCATTATCAGGTTTAAAGGACCCATCATCGTACCCTTTTATAATGCCTTGTTCAACCATTTTTTCAATGGAAGCTTCTGCCCAGTGACCTTCAATATCATTTAAAATAGCTGCAAAAGCTGGTAGTGTGGTGAAGACAAGTAATATCATTATAAAAAGCACGATGCTTTTATTTCTTAAAGAAACAGTTATCCGCATAAATACTCCTTTCACAGGTTACCTTATTATTATAGCGCATTTTGCTTACAGGGGTATTACAAAACCATAAACAATCTAAAACAATTGTGGTATAATGGTTGAGATTTAAGTCATGTGAGGTGTGTTGTGATAAAAAGCAAAAAGATGGATTTAACAACAGGGGATATTTTTAAGAGTCTAATTGTTATGGCTTTGCCAATTATGGGAACCAGTTTTGTTCAAATGGCCTATAACTTGACAGATATGTTTTGGATTGGATTTTTAGGGTCAGATGCAGTTGCAGCGGTCGGCATAGCAGGTTTTTTTGTTTGGTTTTCACAGGCCTTCATCATCCTATCAAAAACAGGTACAGAAATAAGGGTTGCACAGACAACAGGGAAAAAAGAAGATCTACAGGCAGAAAAATATGCCCGGAATGGTTTGGCTTTGGTTTGGATTATTGCTGTATTATATGGGCTAGGGATAGTGGTTTTTAGAAATCCTTTAATTGGATTTTTTAATACAGGCGATTCTCATGTAGAATCAATGGCAACTTTATATCTGGCACTTGTGGGCCTGGGGATGATATTTCCATTTTCAAATCAAGTTTTTACAGGGATTTTCAATGGTAGAGGTGACAGTAGGACGCCTTTTCAGTTCAATGTTACGGGCCTTTTGATTAACATTGTATTAGACCCAATATTAATTTTGGGGTTGGGACCATTTCCAAAAATGGGGGTTGCAGGTGCAGCCGTTGCCACAGTTATTGCACAAGGCATTGTATTTGTTCTTTTTGTGTATAATATAAAGTTTAAGCATGCTTTATTTGACCACTTTGTCTTTTTTAAAGGGATTCAAATATCTAGGTTTAAAGAGATTATGAAACTTGGAAGTGCGCCGGCTTTACAGAGTGGGTTTTTCACTTTGATTTCAATGGTAATTGCACGCATTATTGCTGTGTATGGACCTGGTCCAATTGCAACTCAGAAAGTGGGCTCTCAAATTGAATCCATCACTTGGATGACAGCAACGGGTATATCGGTTGCCTTAAGTGCTTTTGTAGGTCAAAACTATGGTGCAGGTCAATATGGACGTGTTGTAAAAGGGTATAGAACAGCCATTAAAATTGCATTTGCACTCGGTATTTTTAATACGTTTATTTTGTTTTTCGGTGCAAAATGGTTGTTTATGATTTTTATTCGGGAGCCAGATGTAATTCCACTTGGCATTGATTATTTAAGAATTCTAGGCTTGTCTCAACTTTTTATGTGTATAGAAATCACAACGACGGGTGCGTTCAATGGCATTGGTCATACTAAGCCAGCAGCACTTATTGGAATTGCCTTTAACATATTGAGGATTCCAATGGCCTTATATTTTAGTCAGATGACTTTTTTAGGGCTCAATGGCATTTGGTGGAGCATCAGTATCAGCAGTTTGTTTAAGGGTGTCATTGTATACGCTATATTTGAAAAATTGATTCGAACCAGACGTGAGTTTGTGACCCGTTAAAAAAAGCCTCTATTTACTTAAACCCGATGAGGGCGTAATGCAAATAGAGGCTTAACTTATAGTCTTAGATATAGTTAAGTGCCAGATAGGCCAAATAGAGGCCTGTTAAAAGGAAGCCTTCTTTTCGGTTAAGGGTATGGCCTTTGTTTAATGTAAAAATTCTAAAGAAGACCAATATAAGCATCATAGCTGGGAAATGCAGGCTATAGAAATTGGATGGTACTGTAATTCCAAGTGGTGTGGCTGCTGCAGAAACCCCAAGCACAAATAAAACGTTTAGTATATCTGCACCAATTATATTTCCAATAGCCAGGTCTCCATGCCCTCTTAAGACTGCTTTTACGCTTGTGGTTAACTCAGGAAGACTGGTACCAAAGGCAACGAGTGTAGCTGCAATAATACTTTGAGGGACGCCAATTCGGATTGCAGAGATTTCAACTGCAGGGATTAAAACTTTAGACGACAGAATAACAACTGCCATACCAAAAGCCATGAAGACCAATTGTTTGATTAAATTCTCATTGGTATGTTCTTGGATTTCAGCATCGATTTCACTAAGTTGTTCTTTTTTAGAGTTTTTAAAGGACCAGTAGAGGTATATGCCTAAAAAGGCAACCATTACGAATCCCATAGACTGTGTGATAACACCTGTGCTTCCGCTTGAAAAAATTGGGAGGGCAAATACAACGAGCAAAGCGCCAGCTGCAAGTTGCAACCAACTTTGAACTCTAACGGCATTGTAATCAATAACGATAGGTCTTAAAATTGCGGCAATACCTACAATTAAACCTGTATCTGCGATAATGGATCCCACAGCATTTCCAAGTGCTAAGTCGGGGTTGCCATTGATTGCGGCCATTACTGAAACAGATACTTCAGGGAGTGTTGTCCCGAGTGATACAATTGTTGCACCGATAACTGCTTTTGGTATCCGCAATTTAGCTGAAATTGCAACAGCTTCATCAATTAAAACATCGGCCCCCTTGCTTAAGGTAAAGAGTGTTCCTGCAATAATAAGAAACAGAACCAGTGTGGGTAGGGGTGTTAAAAAACTCAGAATTAATTCTTCCATAAAAATCTCCTTTTTTTTGGGATCACGGGCATAAAAAAACCCTACAATTCACCCGGAATTGTAGAGTCTCACACGATTTTACAATCATCCAAGCCGGGATGTAAATCCGTTCTGACGACTTGAATTCCCTTATGGGCAGTTACTCCCTCTATCTCATTTCAATTTAGCACATAATTGAAGGTGTGTCAAATAAAAGGTTTAGAGCAATTGTTTAGAAATAGTCAGATAATTATTACCAAATCGTATGACATTCTTAACAAGTCGTTTATTGTATTTCCAACCTTCTTGTGATAATTTTGTTACAAGGATGGGACGGTGTGACATATGACAATTAATGAGATTAAAACAATTAATCCTACAGCTTTTCAAAGTGTAGATCAAATCGTAATATGGCGCGATAGCCATGTCAAAATGGTTATGCCAGATGGAAAAACGCAATCTATTGATTATGTAAACCAAAGATTGGATATTATGCCTGAAAGTATTGACAAAGTAGTAATCCATTGTACACGAGGATTTCTATGGGCACCAGAGGCAGTGATTTATGAAGCCAGAAGGATCTTACGCAGAAATGGGCGTATTTTTTTAACGTTTTATCATGATGAAGAAATAGGGCTTATTTCTAAATGGATTTCAAAAATTCGTTCTAAAAACCAATGGAAAATGGACCATGTGGTGAACATTATCAATGCTTCAGATTTGCTAATTGATAAAAACATAATTATTGAAAATGATTTGATGTATTTTGAAGTGATAAAAATGGAAAATGAAAAACTTGAACGTTATATTTTCAGTTCGTAACCGTGCGCATTGTTGCACGGTTTTTTTTGTGCTACAATGAATTGAAAACCGATTGGAGAGGGTAAGATGCTTGAATTACATCAGATTTCAAAAGCCTATCAGGGGATGCAAGTACTTGAATCACTGAATCTTAGCATTAAAGAAGGTGAAATATATTGTATACTGGGTCCATCTGGCGCAGGAAAATCTACTTTGTTGCATATCCTAGCAGGCATTGTGCATCAAGATTCTGGAAAAATGATTCTAGGCACAAATCGTATAGGGTATGTCTTTCAAGAGGACAGACTTCTGCCTTGGCTTACAGTTGAAGAAAATATATGCCTTGTAAATGAAACGCTTTCATCTGAAGCTTTAAACCATTTATTAAGTGAAATGGATCTTGAATCGGTTAAAAATCAAAAACCAGATGTTTTGAGTGGTGGGATGCGTCAAAGAGTATCTATTGCCAGAGCTTTTGCCATTGAACCAAGTTTATTATTATTGGATGAACCTTTTAAATCCTTGGACTATGCGCTTAAAGCAAAAATAATTGAAACCCTGCTAGGCGTATGGCGTGAACGAAAAATAACAGTGGTTTTTGTAACCCACGATATAGAGGAAGCCTTATGGACGGCGGATCGAATCGCAATACTAGGCAAACATCCTGTTGGACTTAAGGATGTTATAGAAGTAGAACATCCAAGGCGATTGGATGAAAACGAGCAGGTTCAATTTAAGAAAAAATTACAGTTGTATTGGGAGGAAAACTTATGAAAAAAAATTTAGTGATACTTGGTGCGCTGATTGCACTTGTCCTAACGGGTTGCAGTCAAGATACGGTGGTTGAAACAGATGTTTTAGAAACTCAGCCAGCGACTATTGCTGAAAGTACAGAAGTCGAAGAAACGGCCCCACCTTTAGACATTCGAGTGATTACACCAGAAGGTGCCACAACCATTGCCATGCTTAAAATGATTTATGAGCAACCTGAAATGGGCGATAATTTTAAAGTCCACTATGAAAGTATAAACTCCACAGATTTATTAGCATCACAAATTATTGCTGAAGAAGTTGATTTTGCAATTATTCCAACGAACTTGGCAATTAAGTTGTACAACAAGGGAATTCCTTATGAGTTCGTCAGCGTCAATACACACGGAAACCTTTATATGGTCACTTCTGAGGACATATCCACATGGGAAGCGTTAAAGGGTAAAGATGTCTATATGATTGGACAGGGGCTTGTACCGGATTTGATCTTTAGAAGCCTTTTGACAGCCAATGGGTTAGACCCTGAGACGGATTTAAATTTAATTTATTTGGCGGGTACAACAGAAGTGGGCCCAACTTTTATAGCGGGTAAGTCTACAATTACAATTATGCCTGAGCCAGTACTCTCAACGCTAAAAATTAAGGATGTTGAGTATAAGGTGCTTTTTGATCTTCAAGAAGAATATGATAAAATTTCAGGATTTGATGGTGGATTTCCACAATCGGGTTTGGTTGTGAGAAAGGCAATTGCTGAAGCTTATCCAGAATTGGTCGATGCGTTTGAAAAAAATCTTACGGATTCAGGTTTGTGGCTTCACCTAAGCCCTGACATGGCGGCGTCTTATGCAGAACAACTGGAACTTGGAATTCCGACACCTGTTTTTTTAAATGCAATTCCAGGGATGAATATTCGGCATGAAAATGCTTATGAGAATAGAGAAAAAGTTGAACATTTTTTTGAATTGTTGATGCAAGATGCGCCAGAATCCATAGGAGGGAAAATGCCTGATGAAAACTTCTACTACAGAGGTGAATAATCCGCGTGAATCTCATAACAAAAAAATTGGCATCAGTATTTCTACAGGGGTATTGGTTTTAATTTGGCATTTGGGTGCTGTGGCGCTTAATAAGCCGTTTATATTGCCAACCCCTTTGGAAACCTTAAAGGCCGCAGGTATTCTTTTAAAAGATCTAGATTTTTTTAAAGCGTTGGTAGGCACTTTGGGCCGAGTTCTTATTGTGACTTTTATCAGTACTTGTCTGGGGATTCTCATGGGAATGCTCTCGGGCAAGTTTAGGTTTATAGACTATTTACTGGCCCCTTTGATGCTCCTTATAAAAACAATTCCAACGATTGTTCTAATTGTCTATGTTGTCCTTTGGATGTCAGGGTATTGGGCACCTGTTTTTGTAACCGTTCTTATCACCTTTCCTGTAATTTATGGGAATGTGCTTGAAGGCTATCGGAACATAGACAAAAAACTCTTGGAGATGGCACATGTTTTTAGGCTGAGCCGTTTTAAAACACTTTCACAGATTACCATACCTTCAATTAAACCTTATATTCAATCCGGTGTATTAACCATTGCCAGCTTGAGCTTAAAAGTAGTGATTGCATCTGAGGTATTGAGTCAAACCAAGGACTCAATGGGTCGTTCTTTTCAAATTGCTAGAATTAACATAGAAACGCAAACTGTGCTTGCACTTGCACTTGTTACAGTTGGACTTGCCCTTGTACTTGAGTATGTGTCAAGATGGCTTCTTGGCCGGATGAAATAGGAGGCTTTTATGCAACCAACTTCGATAGAGGACTTATATAAATGGCAGAAAATTAAGGCGAAAAAAAATGAAACAGATGAAAAATGTTTTTTAGAAGAGGAACTAAAATTGACGCACTCTGGGATTCGTACACGTGTCATCTTGGCGTCACAAGAAAATGAAATGCAGTTAAAAGTACCGCTTAAAGATTCTAAAGTCGCACAGGATATTATCAGTGGCGAAGTGGTGGAAGTGGTAGATGTCCAAACAGAGACCTATCATGTGTTTGAAAGGGATTTAAGTTTTAAAAATGACCGTTTGTATGAAGACAAATACCACCGCAATGTAAAGAGCAGTTGGCTTAAACCCCTTTTTATTATTGCAATTTTATTGGGCATGCTTCTGGTGGTTTTGAGATTTGTAAATTTTTCGTGACAATATAGGGATTTTATAGTCAATAGAAGAAAAGAGTGTTAAAATATTGACAGAGGGATTGCTATTTTTTTGTGCTTATAAGTTAAATAATTAACAAACGGAGGGCGAAAATGAATTTTATTATGACAGATGAAGATCTCATGATGCGAGATCTGTTTAGACAGTTTACGAAAAATGAAGTGGAACCAATTGCTGCGGAGATTGATGAAGCGGAAGTTTTTCCTTATGAAACTGTTAAAAAAATGGCGAGATTTGGGATGCTGGGCATTCCATTTCCAGAAGCCTATGGTGGTGCAGGTGGAACAGTTCAACAGTATATAAGTTTGGTTGAAGAATTGGGAGTCGCTTGCGGAACGACTTCTGTAGTGGTATCGGCACATACGTCGCTATGTGCAGCACCAATCTATGAGTTTGGAACAGAAGAACAAAAACAAAAATATTTAGTGCCACTTGCAAAAGGTGAGAAACTTGGTGCATTTGGGTTGACCGAGCCTAATGCAGGAACAGATGCTGCGGGGCAACAAACGACAGCAATTAAAGATGGAGACGCTTATGTCTTAAACGGCAGTAAAATTTTCATTACCAATGCTGGTGTAGCTGACGTATATGTGGTTTTTGCTATGACAGATAAAAGTCTTGGTCTCAAAGGGATAACAGCCTTTATTGTAGAATCAGGGTTTGAAGGCTTTAAAATTGGAAAGAAAGAGGCGAAATTAGGTATTAGAGGGTCTAGTACTTGTGAACTTATTTTTGAAGATTGCAGAGTCCCAGAAGAAAACATGCTTGGTGGCGTTGGTAAAGGGTTTAAAATTGCCATGATGACGCTAGATGGCGGACGTATTGGAATTGCAGCTCAGGCTTTGGGAATTGCTCAAGGCGCTCTTAATGAAACGGTCAAATACGTTAAAGAACGTAAGCAATTTGGAAGACCGATTTCAGCGTTCCAAAATACACAATTTGAAATCGCAAATATGAAAACGCAAATTGAAGCGGCTAGAATGCTTGTTTATCATGCTGCCTATTTAAAAGAAAATAAAAAACCTTATTCTCAAGAGGCTGCAATGGCAAAACTAATGGCTTCTGAGGTTGCAATGGAAGTAACAACGAAAGCAGTTCAACTGCATGGTGGCTATGGCTATACGAGAGACTATCCTGTAGAGCGGATGATGCGCGATGCGAAAATTACAGAAATTTATGAAGGCACTAGTGAAGTTCAACGTATGGTCATTGCGGCTGCTGAATTGAAGTAATGGAGGATAAGACATGAAAATAATCGTTTGCATAAAACAAGTACCGGATACCAACGAGGTTAAGTTGGATCCTAAAACAGGAACGTTGATTCGTGAAGGTGTTCCGAGTATTATCAATCCAGATGATAAGGCAGGACTCGAAGCGGCCCTTAGATTGAAGGATGAATTTGGGGCCCATGTAACTGTGCTCACAATGGGACCACCTCAAGCAAAAATGGCGCTAAAAGAAGCATATGCTATGGGGGCTGATCGTGTGATTTTATTGACAGACCGTGTTTTTGCAGGGGCAGATACACTTGCAACTTCAACGGCGCTTGCAGCTGCTATAAAAGAATTAGAGTATGACTTGATTGTTACTGGTCGTCAAGCAATTGATGGAGATACAGCTCAAGTTGGGCCTCAGATTGCTGAACACCTAAAATTACCACAGATTTCATATGTATCTGATTATGAACATATGGGAGATCATGCTGTCGTTAAGCGTAGTTTTGAAGATGGCTATCAGATGATTAAGGTTAAGTATCCATGCCTGATTACAACTTTAAGCGAAATGAATGAAGCACGCTATATGTCTGTAAAAGGAATTTTGGATGCCCACCGCATTTTGGAAGTAGAAACTTGGTCTTTTGAACATATTAATGCTGATGTTTCTAAAATGGGTCTAAAGGGTTCTCCAACAAAAGTGAAAAAGTCATTTACAAAAGGTGCTAAACAAGCGGGAAAAATTGTGGAAGGCACCCCTAAAGAACTGGCAGTCGCTATTGTAGACAAATTAAAAGAGAAATTTATTGTTTAGGAGGGTCTCATGGACATTTCAAATTATAAAGGTGTTTTAGTCTTTGTTGAACAAAGACGTGGCGAAATACAAAATGTATCATTGGAACTACTTGGAAAAGGCCGAAAGATTGCAGATGAACTTGGTGTTTCTTTAATCGCGGCAATTCCAGGGTATAAAATTAATAATTCCAGTAACTTATTGGTGGCATATGGTGCCGATAAAGTGGTTATAATGGACCATGAAGATTTAGAAACCTACACAACAGAACCCTATACACAAGTGATGACCGAGATAATTGAAAGAGAAAAACCTGAAGTTGTCTTGTTTGGAGCAACTTCTATTGGAAGAGACTTGGCACCACGCGTGTCAGCGCGACTGGGAACGGGCTTAACGGCAGATTGTACATCACTTGACATATCAGAAGACAGACTCCTTATGATGACGCGACCAGCTTTTGGTGGTAATATTATGGCGACAATAGTCTGTCCAGACCATAGACCACAAATGTCCACAGTGCGTCCAGGTGTTATGACAAAAATGGAACGTGACCCATCACGAACAGGGGATGTGGTTCAAATGCCTGTATCGCTTGAAAAGAATCCAATGTGTGTAGAAGTCCTTAAGTTTGAGCAAGTTATGGAAGCAAAACAGGATATTCAAGATGCAAAAATTTTAGTGTCAGGTGGGCGTGGCATTGGCTCAAAAGAGAATTTTGAAGTACTCTACGACTTATCTGATACAATTGGTGGTATGGTTTCGGCATCAAGAGCCGCTGTTGATAGTGGCTGGTTGGATCCGTCGCATCAAGTTGGACAAACAGGCAAAACTGTAAGACCCGATCTTTATTTTGCATGTGGTATATCTGGCGCAATTCAACACGTTGCGGGTATGGAAGAAGCAGAACTCATTATTGCCATTAACAAAGATAAAGGATCAAAAATATTTGAAGTCGCTGACCTTGGTGTGGTAGGTGATGTTCACAAGATATTACCGCTTGTAACTGAAGAAATTAAAAAGATTAATGCCTCAAAAAAAGTAACAGACTAGAAAATCAAATGTATTCTTACCAAATTCTAATCTGTGACTAACGCGTTTTACACGTTATAAAGGTATGATAGAGTCATAAATCACACAGATGAGTTGGAGGTAATTATGATATTTGCTATCGCTGTAATGGGGCTAGTGGCACTATTCTTGCACAATAGAGGGTATTCTTTTGAAAAAATGATTCCATTTTTATTGATTGCAGGTGCAGTTGCTTTCTTTATTCCTATTGGAAGTATCTTGGCAGTTCCGTTTAAAATCATTGGGGGCATATTGGGTGGCCTTGGCGGTTTGATTGGTGGTATTGTCGGATTGGTTGTAGGCTTGGTTGGTGGCATTATTGGCCTTGTCTTTGGTGCAATTGGAGTTGCTTTTGGATTGGTGACACTTCTAGGCATACCACTCTTAATTGTATTTGTAATTTATAAAATTGTCACATAATTAAGGCCCGCATCATTCAGTAAAAGAATGAAATGCGGGCTTTTTACGTGCGCTTAGTTTTCTATATAGTAATCAACAATGAGTCTTCCTGGCGCTTTGAGTTCAAATACTTTAAAAGCCCCAGAATCTGTTAGCAAAATTCTTATACCCACGGCTGAATCGTCATTTGGATAAAAATATTCAATGGCTTCAACATTTGGAAACGCAACAGTTGACCGACTGGCAAATGCCCCACGGGCACCACTAATTAGAATTGTCAAAAGTTTGCCATCACTTGTAACAGTTGCTTCATAGCGGCCTATCTCTGACACGGTTTCAGTAGGTTCGGCTCCAGTCCAAGCATAAAGGTCAAAGACAAGTCGATCAAATGTGTCGTGATGGCCATATCTTACAGCGTAAATGTCTTGGCCATCTGAAAGTGTGCCACCAGTAAAATTACCTGTTGTAATAAATCCTTCCGGCCGAACGGGTTCAGTGGCTGCTTCGGTAGTAGGGGCGGTCTCTGATGTTGTCGTTTCAGGTTCGCTTGTGGGTTCTGGCGCCGTAGTGGGTTCTGTTTCAGAAGGCACTTGATCAGGTTCTTCGAAATTGGAAACTTCAAACTCTGATATAAGCCATTTTCCATCTGCTTGTGTGATTTCAAATTGCCATTCATAGGTTTCTGTATAAGTACCTTCAGAATTCGTCCGTGTCATTTCAGTCAGGACCTTATAGGCTGAAACATCATGGGCTTCATGAATGGGTGAAAGTTCGTAGGCATCTATTGAATCCAATGAGCCGGATTTTGAAAAGTTTTTAAGAGGTGTTAAAGACGCCTCTGAGTTTGTAAAGACATTGAGTATGGCGATGTTATCTTGGTTTACAAAAGAAGGCAGTAAAGCAAAAAATTGATCAACTTGATCTGGAGCTGTTCGGTCTGTTGGAACGACGATTGGAACTTTTGAAGTTGGTTCGGTGGCATCATCAGGTGTATCTGGTCCTAAGAGACGTCCAGCTAGGAATACAATTAACACCAAAAGCGCCAGCAGTAAAAGCACCCATATTGGGAATTTCCTTTTCGGTTCTTGAGGCGCATCCATTTCATATAAATCTTCTTCTTCTGAAGCAGTAGAATCGCCATCAAAAAGAGACCTGAGTTGAGCGTCTGTTTGTGTTGTTGACTGGAGTTCATATCCGCAAACTTTGCAGATTTCTGCAGAATCAGGGTTGTTAAAACTGCAATTTGGGCATTTCATATAGATCTCCTTCCATTAGCGGTCTAAAGGGATGTCAATGGTAAAGCAGGTTCCTTTCCCTTCTTCGCTGGTGACTTCGATTTTGCCACTATGTCCTTCCGTCAATTGCTTTACAATGGCAAGTCCCAAACCAGAACCACCTTTTTCTTTTTGATCTTTTACTTTGTTCACCATGAAAAACGGATCGAAAATATGATCTAGCACATCTTGTGGAATGCCATCTCCGTCATCTTTAATCTGTATTTGTAGATGATAATCCACAACTTTTGTCCAGATTTCAATCTTACTTTTAGCATATTTGGTAGCGTTTCCAATTATATTGTCTAGTATTTGATTGAAACGGTAGGGATCAACCAATATAAAAGTAGATATAAAAGGTTTGTTTAAAACTAAATTCAAAGGGCTGTACTTGAACTCCATGAATTTATGATTGAAATAAGCGTTGAGTAAGACACCTGAATTGATGCGCTCAAGATTAAGGGTAAACTCACCAAGTTCCTGCTTTGTATAGACGGACAGGTCATCAATTAAATGATTTAACTGATTGGTTTTGGTGAGTATGGTTTCAATATATTGGTCAAAAGTTGTTTGATCTTTTACAATGCCATCTTGAATGGCCTCCACATAACCTTGTATGGACGTAAGAGGTGTTCTTAAGTCGTGGGTTATGCTGGCAATTAAGCGTTTGCGTCTCTTTTCAATCTCGTGCTGCTCAAGAATTGTGTCTTTTAAGCGCACACGCATTTTATCAAATTCTTGACAAAATTCGCCAATTTCATTTGCCCCTTTATATTCAATGGGGTAATTGAGATTTCCTGATCGAATATGTTCTGCTGCTTTTTTCATCTGTGATATGGGATTGAAAATGTATTTGGTCACCAACAAGATAATGGCCATAAAGTAAATAATTAAAATGGTTACAAAAAGAGCCAGCATCAAAAATGGACTTTCAAGAATCCGTTGTGTCTGAATGGCGTCTAGTTTGTAGTTAAAAATCATAAAAAATAAAAATGCAGTGGTCATTAAAAGAATGCCCATCATCAAAAGTGCAAGGACACTTCTTAAGTTGAGTCGTAAGCGATGGTCTGACATGATTACCCCTTAAATTTATATCCGATTCCCCATACGGTTTCAATAAATGTAGGATTGGAAGGATCGGGTTCAATTTTTTCTCTGATTTTTCGAACGTGTACAGTGACCGTGTTAATATCACCATATTCATTGTAGCCCCATATTTCATCAAATATTTTTTCTCTAGAGAGCGCTTGATTTTTATTGAGCATTAAGTAATGCAAAATTTCAAACTCCTTAACTGAAAAAGGGATAAATCGATCTTTAATTTTAACAGTTCGGGCTTTGATGTCCAGTTCCAAATCGCCACACTGGAGCACTTCAACAGAGCCTTTACCCGAAAGTTCATTGGCCCTTCTTAAATGCGATTGAATTTTGGCAATTAACACGCGTGGACTAAATGGTTTTTCCACATAATCATCTGCGCCTAGCCCCAAGGCTAAAATCTTATCTGTATCTTCTTTTTTTGAGCTGAGCATAATAATGGGTATGCTGGATTCGTTTCGAATTTTACGGCAAAGTTCAAAGCCATCAATTTTAGGGACAATGATGTCGAGTAGTGCTAGGCTTGGTGTTTCGCTCTCAAATTTCATCAATGCTTCTTCACCATCACTGGCAGTGATTGCTATGTAACCGGAGGCATTGATGTAATCTTTGAGCAGGGTTTGAATTTGTAAATCATCTTCAACAATTAGAATTTTATCCATTGGTTCGCCTCCTAACGTTTATTTTTTTATGCCTTTTAAATCGGCAGTGGATAATATGTTAATGGTATTTGAACGCGTGAGTGATTTCTTCCGTCTATATGTTCTGTGAGCAGCTGAAATCATAGCTTCTAAGAGTTCTTTAAAGGATTTTCCGGTTGCCTCCCAGAGGTAAAAAGAGAGTGATCCGGGAATTGTGTTAAACTCGTTAATGTAAGGCAATCCACTTTGTGAATCAATCATAAAGTCAATTCTTGAAACGCCGGCACAGTCTAAAGCAACAAATGCTTCAGCGGCCATTTTTTCAATTTCTTTCTTGAGGGAATTTGTTAAGTCAGCAGGTAATTTTCTTTTTGCTGCAGACATGCCTTTGGTTTGGTTGGAATTCACATATTTTTCTTCATAGGTTAAAAAATCGGAAGCTGAAAGAGGTTCTTCACAAACAGATAACTCAAGTTTTTCGCTATCTCCTACAACGGAGATGTTAATTTCACGCATGCCTACAAGCATACGTTCAACGAGGATACGGTTGGTAAAAAACCGAGCAAGGTCGATTGCATTAATAAGTTCATTTCTATTTTTTGCAGGTGTCACACCGACACTGGATCCAATGTCAGCGGGCTTTACAATCATAGGGTAATTGAGTTTCTCTTCTAAAGCGTCAATTATAGCACTTTGATACATGATCCAGTCGTGCGTGTAGAACCAGTCACCTTCAACGACCCGGACACCAGAATTTTTCAGAAAAAGTTTGGACGCAATCTTATCCATGGTCATTGAAGCAGACAAAACATTGCATCCTATATATGGGATGTCCATATGTTCCAAAAATCCCTGTAAAGTACCGTCTTCACCACCTGTTCCATGAATAATTGGAAAAGCGATATCTACACTTGTAACATAGGCGCTTTTTAGCTTGGGTATTGGGTCTTTAATGAGCATGGCACACTTATTTGATTTTACCATATTTACTTTCTGAGATTCTGTAATAACTTTGTTTAAATCTTTAAAATGTTCAACTTCTAATAGGTAATCGCCAGTGTACCACTGATTGTCTTTTGAAATGTAGATTGGGACAACCTGATAGCCTGGCATTTTAAGCAATTGCGATATGGCTTGTTGTGCAGTGATGACGGAAACCTCGTGCTCTACGCTGGGTCCTCCAAAAAAAACACCGATATTAATCATTCCATAACCCCTTTATTCATTAAATGTATCTGGCAAGTCATTTTCAAGCAGAACAACATCATCTTGTTTCACGATTTCTGATAGTTTTGAAAAAGCATCTTGTGTGCTTTTTGCCACATAAAGTTTGGCTGGATTATATCCGCCTTCTTCAAGTCCATCTTGGATGGGACGTGTTTGGTGCTTGCCGACTAAAATTGTAAAGTCACAAGTTTTAGAAATGTTTACGCCAAAAGCTTTATTCAATTCATAGTGACGGTCACCAAGTCCAATCATCCCTGGTGTTATGATGATTTTTTGATTGCCTTCAAATTGGTCAAGTACTTCTAAGGCCATTCTTGAGCCCACAGGATTGGAATTAAAAGCGTCATCTAAAACGGTGTAGTGGTCATTAACCCGTCTAATGGACAAACGATGGTCTACTGGTTTAAGGTCCATTGTCAAATAAGGGAGTCGATCCATTGGAATCCCTAGGTTTATGGCGACAGCAGCACCTGCAACAATATTTGCAAGATTATGCCGGCCTAAAAGTTGGGTTGTTAATCTCACTTTTTTGCCACTTGGCTTGTGCACTAAGGTGAAACTTGAGCCTTTAGAGTTTACAGAGATAGATTCTATATTGAAATCAGGTGTCTCTATATTTCCGTCTGGTTGAGCAGAAAATGAGACATAATTTAAGTCGCTTCTTCTTGGCAGTCCAACGATATTGGAATCCGTTACATTTACAAAAGCTGTTCCCCCTGTTTTTAACAATCTAAACATGTTCCCTTTTTCATTGACGATGTTTTCAAAAGTTTTAAAAGTATCCAAGTGTTGTGGGCCGATGGATGTAATAATGCCCAGTGAAGGTTGAACAAATTCCATGAGTTCTTTTATATCACCCACGTGATCTGCCCCCATTTCTGCAATGAAGATTTCGTGGGTAGGCTTCATATGTTCCCGTATGGCACGTGTTAAGCCCATCTTGGTGTTAAAACTTTCAGGGGTCATTAAGACATTAAAATCTTTAGAGAGCATTGCATTTAAAACGTTTTTTGTACTTGTTTTCCCATAACTTCCTGTAATTCCAATTATGGTTAAGTTTGGAACTTTAGCCAAAGTTTTATGCGCATCATTGTAGTACCAATTGTTGATGGTAAGTTCCATAGGTTTGTTGATAAGATTCGATGCGATGACGGTTATAAATCCAAATAAATATAAGGCTAAAATCAAAATAACGCTTGCCCAAGTTACCATGAAAAAAGTAAGGGTCATAAGACCAATAAGTTGAATGGCATTTGTAACAAGCAAGCGTTTAACCCTAGGTGTGTATTTTAGTTTCTTCTTCGCAGCATATGCCGTTCGTATAAGATGAAAAAAATAGACGTCAATCAGGATGAGTAACAGCCCTATAAGTCGACTCCATAAGGTGTCTGTAAGTTGTGTTAGAAAAACGCCGCCTATGAAAAGCACTTCGTGTGGTCTTATAATCTTGGTGTAATTTCCAAATCGCCACTTGATATAATTTTTATTTTTATAACTGATTTGCTGTAAATGGTGAATGTGGGTATGTGTCTTATACCAGGCAGCAATCGTTACAACACTGATTATAAGTATGTCTAAAAACATGCATTAGCCTCCAAGAAAAGAATTCAATACGATAAGCGTCCGTTCGGGTTCTTCCAAATAAGAAAAATGACCAGCACCATCAAAGACAACAAGTCCAGCATCTGGAATTAATTTTTCCATAGTTTTACCATCTTCAAGTGGTGTGCTATCATCTTCAGATCCCCAAATGAGCAGTGTAGAAGCTGTAATTTTTGGCAAAAGGTAGGTTAAATCTTCGTTGACGACTTTAGACAAGGTTTGCTTCATAACCACATCTGCATTTTTGTAATCAGAACTTGAATACTTTTGCCTGTAAGCTTCAAGTGGTTCTTTTAAAATCCATGAAAGTACCGGAATTCGTGCAATGTTTTTAAAGAGTTTGTAGCCATAGACCTTTAAATAGTAGTCAGATTTACGTTTAGGCTTTATACCAGCACTGTCTATTAAAACCAATTTTTTATAATTGAAACGCTGCGACAAGCGTAGGGCAACCCTTCCGCCGAAAGAATGCCCAATGGGGATGAACTCAGTTAACTTAAGTTCTTTTATAAAGGCTTCTGTCATATTGACGTAGTCATCTAGTGACCACGGGCGATCAGGCTTATCTGACGCGCCAAATCCAGGGAAATCTAGTGCGATGATTTCATAATTGTTTTTAAGATGTGTCGTAAGGCAATTAAAACTTTCACAGTTTGCACCCCACCCGTGTAAAAACAGGAGAGGGGTCCCCCCACCTGTTTGGGTATAGTTTATGGACAGTTTATCGTATTTAAAAATGGGCATAAATCAACCTCTTTTTTTCTTTATTATTGTTACCCTTTATTTTATCATAAAAGAGAGTGAAAGAAACTACTTTATGCGGATTTTTGCGTATTGACTGGGCTTATTAATATGGGTATACTATTTTTTTATTGCCTTGGTTTTGAAAGGAGTAGGGTATGGCGACAAAGTACATATTTGTAACAGGTGGCGTGGTGTCATCACTTGGAAAAGGTATAACAGCAGCATCACTTGGTCAATTGTTGAAAGCACGTGGATTAAGTGTGACCATTCAAAAATTTGACCCTTATATCAATGTGGACCCTGGGACGATGAGTCCCTACCAACATGGGGAAGTTTTTGTGACGGATGATGGGGCAGAAACCGATTTAGATTTGGGCCATTACGAGCGGTTTATTGACATTAATTTATCAAAATACAGCAATGTTACAACTGGAAAAATTTACTTCAGTGTTTTATCGAAGGAACGGCGCGGGGATTATCTTGGCGCAACGGTGCAAGTGATTCCGCATATCACCAATGAAATTAAAGAACGTCTCAAAGTATCTGCAAGAGAATCGGGTGCAGACATTGTGATAACAGAAATAGGCGGAACGGTTGGCGATATTGAGTCTTTACCGTTTTTAGAAGCGATTCGTCAAATGAAATATGATGTTGGGCATGAGAATGTCATGTATATACATTTAACGTTGTTGCCCTATCTTGGTAAAGCTGGTGAAGTCAAAACAAAACCGACACAACATTCTGTTAAGGAACTTAGAGGGATTGGCATCCAACCGGATTTAATTGTATGTCGGACTGAAAAACCAGTAACTGCTGAGCTGAAAGGCAAAATTGCTATGTTTTGTAGTGTTCCAGAAAATCGCGTGATTCAAAACGTGGATTCTGATACACTTTATTCTGTACCACTTGCACTTGAAAAAGAAGGTTTATCAAAGATTGTTTGCGACTTTTTTAAGTTGTCCTGTAAGGCACCGGATTTGTCTGCGTGGGAAAAAATCGTAACGATCGAACAGCATTTAAAAAAGAAGGTGTCCATTGGACTTGTTGGGAAATATGTGGAATTACGAGATGCTTATCTGTCTGTTGCAGAAGCCTTGAAGCATGCTGGAATTGCCAATCAAGTCCAAGTGGAAATTCATTGGATTCATTCTGAAGATTTGAATCGGGAAAATGTGACTGACGTATTAGACAAAATGCATGGGATTATAGTACCTGGTGGGTTTGGAAATCGTGGGATAGAAGGAAAATTGGCAGCAATTGAATTTGCACGGACACATAAGGTCCCTTATTTTGGAATTTGTCTGGGAATGCAAATGGCAATTGTGGAATTTGCACGAAATGTTATGGGCATTGAAGCCGCACACAGTTCTGAACTTGACGGGTTGACGCCAGAACCTGTTATTGATTTAATGCCAGATCAAAAAGACCTTGAAAACATGGGTGGAACCATGCGGTTGGGCCTTTATCCATGTAAGGTGAAAGCAGATACCAAGGCTTATGCGGCATATGATGCCCCTTTAATTTATGAACGCCATAGGCACCGTTATGAGTTCAATAATGCTTATAGGTGTGATTTTGAAACGGCGGGACTTGTGTTCAGCGGTTTGTCACCGGATGAACGATTGGTTGAGATAGTTGAATTGCCGGAACATCCGTGGTTTGTAGCGGCACAGTTTCATCCAGAATTCAAATCGAGGCCAACGCGACCACATCCTTTATTCAATGCCTTTGTTGAAGCAGCATCAAAACAAGCACTATGATTTCCTGACCGATTGTTGTAAAATAGGAGGTGCAAGAGGGAAAACTATTTTTACGGAGGGATACTTATGTCAGAAAAAGCAATGATTAGAGTCCGAATGAGCATGCATGATGCCCATTATGGTGGCAATTTAGTGGACGGTGCACGGATGCTCAACCTTTTTGGGGACGTTGCAACTGAGTTGTTGATTCGTCAAGATGGCGATGAGGGCTTGTTTGCCGGTTATGAAAGTGTTGAATTTTTAGCGCCGGTTTACGCAGGGGACTATATTGAAGCTGTTGGTGAAATCACCAAGTTGGGAAACAGCTCCAGAAAAATGACTTTTGAAGCACGAAAAGTGATTGTTCCCAGACCTGATCTCAATGAATCTGCTTGTGATGTTTTGGAAACGCCGATAGTTGTATGCCGAGCGGTTGGCACTTGTGTTGTCCCAAAAGACAAACAGCGCAACAAATAGGAGGGTGTTATGGAAAAGTTAATTATAACAGCTGCCTTGACAGGCGCTGAAGTTACGCGTGAACAACAGCCTAATTTGCCACTCACGGCTGATGAAATTGCGACTGAAGCTTATGAATGTTATAAAGCAGGTGCATCAATTGTACATGTACACGCTCGGGACGAAAAGGGTGAACCAACTCAAGATAAGGAAGCATATCGCGCCATAAAAGATGCCATTTCAGAGAAATGCAATATTATATTTCAGCCTTCTACTGGAGGTGCTGTCTGGCATTCGCCTGAAGAACGTCTTCAGCCGGTGGAGTTGTCACCAGAAATGGCAACACTTAGTGCGGGGACCTGTAATTTTGGCCCAGATGTTTTCATGAATTCGGAAGCTTATATAGAAAAATTTGCCATAAGAATGCAGGAGCTGGGTGTTAAACCTGAAATTGAGGTTTTTGAACGTGGTATGATTGAAAATGCAAAGAAATTGGCAAAAAAAGGTCTTGTAAAAACACCAATGCATTTTGATTTGGTGCTGGGTGTACCGGGTGCTTGCCCAGGAACACCAGAAGACTTAATGTTTATGGTATCTCAGCTCCCTGAAGGATCGACATGGACGGTTGCTGGAATTGGCAGAAGCGAATTGCCACTTGCCGTTATGGCAATTGTACTCGGTGGTCATGTAAGGGTTGGTTTTGAAGACAACGTTTATTATAGTAAAGGCAGACTGGCCAAATCTAATGCAGAACTTGTAGAGCGGATTGTAAGATTGGCGGCTGAAATGGGTCGTGAAGTTGCAACGCCAGATGAAGCAAGGGCAATTTTAAATATTAAATAAAATGAGAATCCCAAGGTTGCATTTTGAAGCACCCTTGGGATTTTTTTAAAATGGTAAGGTTTCGATTTGAGTAAATTTTTCATAAAATGAGAGTTTTGATGCATTAAAACCATTGCTTGGACCACCATCTATCTTGATTTTTAAGTCTCCAGAAATATCTGCAACAAGCCACTTGCCATTGATATAGGCTTCAGTCCAAAAATGAGTGAAATCACCTGAAGTCCCTTGGACCACTCTGGCTGGAATATCAATTGCACGCAAAAGTCCAACGTAAAGGAGTGGCAACTCAAGGACATTGGCCGATTTTAACTGTACCAAATCTCCAATTGATTTTAAATCACCATCAAATGAAGTGGTGTCTAAAGTATAATTCAAATACAGCCATTCATAGATTCCAAGTGCCTTAGCATAGGAACTGGTTAAGTTATAAGTAATCCGACTGCTGGTGGTAAAAATATCCGGATTGTCAAAATCAACAAATTGCGAAGGCAACAAATCCTTAATCGGGTCGCTTGAAAGATTGACGACACTCATGTTTAGAATTGGTTTGTCTCTGTTGATCTTGCTATCTTCAGCAAGTGTTAATTTAATATAGTCTCCCAATGATGTAATGGTTGGATTGATCTGAACAGTTCCGTCATCGGTGGGGGTATCATTCATATGGGCATAGATTTTAATATTGTGTTTTCCCAGTCCAAAAGGGGTATAAATGAATTTGTCAAATGAATTGTTTCGAACGGGTACATACATCATAACCGCATCGTTGTCTTTGGAAATTTCGACATAGAATCCAAGAAGTGCGTCATTTAGACCAACCTTCCCCTTAAAGTGCAGTTGGTTTTCTACCACCATATTTGAGTACAGTAATGTGTCCAAATGAATGTCAGCATTGAAAAAAGTGTTGAATTCTACATAATGTTCAGACAAATTGTTAATGGATAATTTGTTGATTTCAAAAGTTGAAACAATTGTATCAAATATTTCCCTGCTCAAAGGGTTGTCATTTAAATCTGTATAAGTAGCTGTAAACAGATAGCCGGTTTTGTTTTCGAAAATTACATATAATATGTGATGCGTCCGGCGTTTAGGGTCGGGATTGTCCAGCGTGTAGTAAAGGGCCGAAGCATAGCTGTCGCCAACTTGAATCAGTTTTGTTCCAGTAATTTCAATGGCTTTATCATGGGCATAAAGCAAATTTTCCTGAAGACTTTTTAAAAGTGAAACTCGGGTAAACGTATCATCAAGTGGTAGGATTCTACTGTCAATTCTGTAGTGTTCATAATCGGCAATAAAGCCATATGCCCCATAGGCATCCGACATCGTTTCCCAGTATTCTGGAACATAAAAACTAACGCCCCAGTCCAAGAGCTTTACACGTTTATAATGATAGTACCCTATTTGGCGGTATTGATGGACTTCTTCCCTGTAATTGAGATAAACTGTTTTCGTTGATTCTTCATAGGAATAATTGAGTTCAAAGGCGTTTGCAACAACACTTAAAGGCACATAAATTTGAGACTTGTGCGTAAGCGCATGAATTGGCATCGCAGAAGGGTAACCATTAAGGGTATATGTATCCTTCCCAGCTGTGAACTTTACAAACACATTGTCTTTATAAGCAACCAATTGGTTATGTGCCTCATAGGTGTAAACTTGGGCACTGATGCTCTCCATGAACCACTTGGCCGGGACCATGATTTGGCCTTTTAATAGGTAGGGTTCTTCAGGATAAGCCATTTGTTTTTGGTTTAGAATAAGTGTGACCTTTTTGACGTCACCACTTCTGGAAGGTGACAAGGTGTTTGCAAAGGTCTGATTAGACACGACTATAAGGAATGACAGAAGAAGAGCCAAACCAATTGTAAATAAGAATTTTGAATATTTAAACATAAGCCTCACCGTTTGAATTCAAACATTGATTGTGGTAGTATTAAACTAAACTTTCATCTAGAATATATCACAAAATGAGGGGCGTCAATCACGCAATTGTTAATTGTTGCGCGGATTTAATATATCGGAGGCATGAATGGAAATTGATCAGTTAAGGGTGAAGAAAGTTGCCGACTTAAGGGAAATTGCAAAAGCAATGAAAATCCCACACGTGGCGCGGTATAAGAAAGATGAGTTGATTGATTTAATTGTCAATGGCAACACAGAGGAAGAAACCGAACTAGAAGTGGATTCTGAAAAACCTGTTGAAATTGAATCGGATTCAACCTATAAAGAAGTGGTTCGCACACTGGAAGAGCCACAGGAAAAACGCAGAAAACCTGAAGCCACTCAAGAAGTTGTTGAGGGGGTACTTGAAATCATTGACCAGGGCTATGGGTTTTTAAGATTTGAAAACTTTCTTACCAGTGACCGTGATGTTTATGTGTCACCTTCTCAAATTCGAAAATTCTCGATGCGAACAGGCGATAAAATTACTGGAATTACCAGACAAGCAAATGCAGGTGAACGGTTTAATGCCCTTTTAAGGGTTAATAAAATTAATGGTGATAAGCCTATCGCCAATTACAAACGGCCAAAATTTGAAGATTTGACGCCACTCTATCCAAAATCGAGATTTAGACTTGAACGCAGTGCCAATGAACATGCACTTAGAATTATTGATTTTGTTTCGCCCATTGGGAAGGGTCAAAGGGGACTCATTGTTGCGCCGCCTAAATCAGGGAAAACCATATTATTGCAGAAAATTGCAAAGGCAATATCTGCAAATTATCCGGAAGTTGAATTGATTATATTGCTTATAGATGAACGCCCTGAAGAGGTGACGGACATGAAGCGTTCGATAAATGGGGATGTGGTTTATTCAACGTTTGACGAACTGCCATCTCATCATATTAAAGTTGCAGAAATGGTCTTAAGCAGGGCCAAGGCACTTGTGGAGCAAAACAAGGATGTTGTGATTTTGCTTGATAGTATCACACGGTTGGCAAGAGCTTATAATCTTGTGATGCCATCAAGTGGTAAAACACTTTCAGGCGGTTTGGATCCCAATGCCCTCCACAGACCAAAACGGTTTTTTGGAGCCGCACGAAACACAGAAGAAGGTGGGTCTTTGACAATTTTAGCAACAGCGCTTGTTGAAACGGGTTCTCGTATGGATGATGTGATTTTTGAAGAGTTTAAAGGCACGGGAAATATGGAACTTCTTTTAGACCGAAAATTATCAGAAAAACGTATCTTCCCTTCTATTGATTTACGGAAATCGGGGACACGCCGAGAAGAATTTTTATTTGAAAAAAATGAGCTTGAGGCAGTTTGGAATATACGTCGGAACTTTGATAAATACAACAACATGGAAATTATTGAACGGTTTATTGATACGTTGGTGTCCACGAAATCTAATCGCGAGTTAATTGATCTTATCAACAAAGACTTAAATAATTAACAAAATGTTATTGAAAGAAAAAAGGCTTTATGTTACAATGATAAGGCTTGAAATTTGATTATCTAATTTGATATAAACAATAACGAAGAGTGAGGTGAAAAAAATGAAAGAAGGAATTCATCCTAATTACAAGGAAGTAGACGTACACTGTGCGTGTGGCAATAACTTTAAGACCCGTTCAACAAAATCTGAGATTAAAGTTGAAATCTGTTCAGAATGTCATCCGTTTTTCACAGGCACTGCAAAGTCTGTAGAGCGTGGCGGTAGAGCAGAGAAGTTTAAAGAGAAATACAATCTTAAATAAGTTGCTGTGATTAGGTTAGGATGGGGTAATCCTAACCTTTTTTGTTTATAGGGGGTCGAAATGGCAAAGTTGTATTTTAGATATGGCGCCATGAACTGCGGTAAGTCAACGGCGCTGATGCAGGTGGTTCACAATTATCATGAACGTGGCATGCGCGCTATGGTAATCAAACCTTATACAGACACAAAAGGCGGGGACCAAATTGTGTCACGTCTTGGAATTGTAAGAAAAGCAGATTTGATTATCAAGTCGGATGAAAGTGTTAAGGCAATGCTAGACGACTGGCGTGTTAGGCATGGTGAAGTGAATTGTATTATGGTGGACGAAGCTCAGTTTTTTAAAGCATCTCAGATAGATGAGTTTTTTGAGATTGCTGTAAAGCGTAATGTGCCCGTAATTTGCTATGGATTAAGAACGGATTTTTCCACTCGAGGGTTTGAGGGCTCTGAGCGCCTCTTGCTGTTGGCCCATAGTTTGGAAGAACTGAAGACCATTTGTCGTTGTGGACGTAAGGCAGTATTGAACGGTCGTAAAGTAAACGGAAAATTTGTGTTTGAAGGTGAACAAGTGGCAATTGATGGCGAAGATCAAGTTGAATACGAATCTTTGTGTGCCAATTGTTATTTCGAACTGAAAGAAAAGGAAAAAAATCATGAGTGACTATAAACCCAATGGATTTACAAGTATTGGCGGGCAAGCCCTAATTGAGGGCGTTATGATGCGCGGCAAAGAAACCATCGCCATAGCTGTACGAAAGCCTGATGGTGAGATTGAAATGAAAACAGAATCAGTTTCTGCAGTTTCAAAAATGAAGCTTACAAAACTTCCTATATTTAGAGGCGTATTTTCTTTAATTAGTTCAATGGTAGTAGGGGTGCGTGCACTCACTTATTCCGCTGAATTTTACGCCTTGGATGAAGCGGAAGAAAAGGATTGGTTTGAAAAGAAACTTGATAAAATATTTGGAGAGAAGGCAGACGATGTGCTTTTGGGATTTTCAATAGTATTCGCCTTTGCCTTTGCCCTTCTTTTGTTTGGCGTTTTACCGACTGGAATTGTAGGATTCTTTAAGCGATTTGTAGAGAGTGCTTGGGTTCTAAGTGCTATGGAAGGTGTTTTAAAATTTGCGATGTTTATTACCTATATTGTTGTGATTTCTAAAATGAAGGAAATAAAGCGTGTTTTTGAATACCATGGCGCGGAACATAAAACCATTCATTGTTACGAAAGTGGAAAAGAGGTAACCGTTGAAAATGCAAAAACATTTACAACATTGCACCCAAGATGCGGAACAAGTTTTATGTTTTATGTGCTATCAATCAGCATTATTTTGTTCAGCTTTTTAAGTTGGGATAATCTGCTGCTTAGAATTGTATCAAAGATTGTTCTTTTGCCAGTCGTAGCCGGTTTATCATATGAGTTGATTAAGTTGGCCGGAAAATCGACTCATCCCATAGTTAAAGTGTTAAGTGCACCGGGACTTTGGCTTCAAAAGTTGACCACAAACGAGCCGGATGATGCCCAATTAGAAGTCGCAATTGCCGCTTTTAAACGTGTTTTGGAGGATGAAGAAAAATGATCATCAAGGCATTGCATCAGCAAGTTGAATTCCAGCTGAAGCATGTTACGGAATCCTGGCAATTTGAAGCAAAAACGTTACTGTGCCATTTTTTAAAACTCTCATTTTTAGATTTGATTTTTAATGGGAAAGAAGAGGTGGCTAAAACTGATATTGAAGCAATTGAGTCAGCTGTTAGACGGCGATTAGAGGGCGAGCCCCTTCAATATATTTTGGGAACTCAGGCATTTATGGGACTAACTTTTGTGGTTACACATAGTGTTTTGATTCCTAGGCCTGAAACAGAGGTGCTTGTGGCTTGGGTTATAGACCAAATTAAACCAAGTGACACTGTTTTAGATGTTGGAACTGGAAGTGGTGCAATTGCCATTTCCATAGCAAAAAAATCCCCTGTACAAAAAGTCTATGCTGTGGATATTTCAGAGAAAGCTCTTGAAGTCGCGCGTCTTAATGCAGACCGATTAGAGGTTTCCAGTCAAATAGAGTTTTATCAAGGAGACCTACTTGAGCCTATTGAGGAAAAAACGTTTGATCTTATTGTATCGAACCCCCCATACATTCCAGAAAAAGATGCTGAAATTTTGATGCGAGAAGTGGTTGCACATGAACCGGGACTTGCACTTTTTGGTGGTGTAGATGGTTTAGATTTTTATAGGCGTTTAATACCGGAAGCGCTTAAGTGTTTAAAACCTGGCGGTTTATTGGTTTTTGAAGCGGGTCATGACCAGTCAGATCAAATTGTTAAAATGATGCTTTTAAGCGGTTATGTGGATGTTGGTACGTTTAAAGATTTGTGTGACATTCCACGATTTATTTATGGTAAAAAAACATGATGGAGGCTTAACATGTTTGATAAATTGGAATTTATTGAAGAAAAATTTGAAGAGTTGGGATTGAAGATTTCAGATCCCAATGTGATTGACGATCAAAAGTTATGGCAGAAGCTTATGAAAGAGCACTCTGAAATGACACCGATTGTTGAAAAGTACAAGGAATATAAGGCGGTTAAGCAGGGCATTCAGGATGCAAAAGAAATTATTCATGAAACCAATGACGATGAAATGAAAGATCTCGCAAAAATGGAACTTTCTGAATTGGAAGCGTCTATGGAGACCATTGAACTTGACCTAAAAAAACTCCTTCTGCCAAAGGACCCCAATGATGGTAAAGACGTTATTTTGGAAGTTAGGGCAGGTGCTGGTGGTGATGAAGCGGGACTATTTGCAGCAGAACTTCTTAGACTTTATATAAGGTTTTCAGAGCGAAATAGATGGAAGGTTGAGGTGCTTAACACCAGTGAAACTGGCGTTGGTGGTATTAAGGAAGCCTCTGTCTTAATTAAGGGATCTAATGTTTACTCTCGTATGAAGTATGAAAGTGGAACACACCGGGTTCAAAGAATTCCTCAAACTGAATCCGGAGGTAGAATTCATACATCAACTGCAACTGTTGCAGTTTTGCCAGAAGTGGATGATGTAGAGGTAGAGATTAAACAAAATGACCTTAGGGTTGATGTGTTTAGATCCTCTGGTAATGGCGGACAAAGTGTAAATACAACAGATTCAGCTGTTCGAATCACACACTTGCCGACAGGTCTTGTGGTAAGCTGTCAAGATGGAAAATCACAACTCAGTAACAAGGAAAAAGCGATGCAGGTTCTGCGTGCAAGACTTTATGAAATGGAATTGAGTAAGCAAAACGAAGAAATTGCGGAACAAAGAAGAAGTCAAGTTGGAACAGGTGATCGAAGCGCAAAAATTAGAACTTATAATTTCCCGCAAGGGCGTATTACAGACCATCGAATTCCAATTACCATTTATAAGTTGGATCAATTTATGGATGGCGAAATCAATGAGATGATTGACGAATTGACAACGTTTTATCAAGCAGAAGACCTTAAATCCCTTGAAAATTAACAATTTTCAGGTTTCCCCTTGAAATATTTTACTGGCAGGAGTATACTTGTCGAGTGTTTAAGCATTAGAACAGGGGGAAGATATGGAATCAAGTTATTGGTTTATGGTACAACTTGCCTTGATTTTGTTAGCGGCGAATGTTGCGGGGAAACTGAGCGAAAAATTTAAGCAACCGGCAGTTATGGGGCAAATTCTTATTGGACTTGTTTTAGGAGCCGGTTTGATGGAAAAAACAGAAATTATAGAACAATTCGCACAGATTGGTGTGGTGTTCTTGATGTTTATTGCTGGACTTGAGACAGATGTGAAAGAACTTTTGGCATCGATCAAGTCTTCATCTTTGATTGCGCTTGGCGGCATTGTATTTCCTGCATTTTTGGTTTTTGCGGGGATGATGATTGTATTTCCAAATCAGTCCATGCTCGTGGCGTTATTTTTGGGAATCGTCTCTACAGCCACTTCGGTAAGCATATCGGTTCAAACGTTAAGGGAAATACATCAACTCAGAACGAAACAAGGCCTTATGATTCTTGGGGCGGCTATAATTGATGATATTGCAGGTATTATATTGCTCACCTTATTGGTGGGACTTGTAAAGCCTGGCGCATCTAGTTCTGTTGGCGTTGTAACCTTAAAAATCGTTGCATTTTTTACAATTCTTTATGCAGTAGGCTTCGTCGTTGTGAAATTCTTACGTAAAATCAAAGATGATGTAGTTGGTGATGAACAAATTATAGTTTTTTCGATTATACTCTGCTTTATCTTGGCATTTATGTCAGAAGAGTTTGGTGTAGCTGCCATAACAGGCGCTTATTTTGCAGGGGTTATTTTTTCAATGACTTCTTTCAAACACAGAGTCTCACACGACGTCAATAAGGTTTCAAATCTACTGTTCACACCAATTTTCTTTGTTGGAATCGGTATGGACATCAATTTAAGTGCCGCAGCAACTGCTGTTGGTGTTGGATCACTTTTGATTGTTATGGGGATTATTGGGAAAATTGTAGGTTGTGGACTGGGCGCGAGATTGTCTGGATTTACATTGGATGATTCTCTACAAATCGGTGTTGGCATGGTGCCTAGGGCTGAGGTTGCAATTATCGTTGCCAATCTAGGTCTTCAGATGGCAATTCTTTCAGAAAAAGACATGGCGGCAACGGTTGTTATGGTACTTGTAACCACACTGGTAACACCGTCCATGTTAAAGTGGACCTTTAATCGGGTTCATAAATCTGTCGCATAATTTGAACCCTCCTTTGAAACCTAATTTTTGGTTTTGATAAGAGGGTTTTTTATTGAGTTGGTGTGAGGCGTAACTATGAAAAAAAATACGATGATAATACAGGTGGATACCCCGCAATTTGATCGAGATATTGAGCGGGCGGCTACCCTACTAAAAAAAGGTGAAAATGTTGCTTTTCCAACCGAGACTGTGTATGGACTTGGTGGAAACGCTTTTGATGAACAGGCCATTTTGGGCATCTATGAAGCTAAGGGTAGGCCATCAGATAATCCGTTAATTGTACATATTTCAAACAAAAAAATGTTGGAAGACTTAGCGATAGAGATTCAACCTTATGTTTGGCATTTAATAGAAGCATTTTGGCCAGGGCCCTTGACAGTTGTCTTGAAAAAAAAACAAGCGGTTTCCAGCCGAGTAACAGGAGGACTTGACACAGTTGCAGTCCGCATGCCAAATCATCCTGTGGCTTTAAAATTGATTGAATTAGCCGGTGTTCCGGTTGCAGCCCCTTCAGCCAATTTGTCAGGGAGACCAAGCCCGACAAAAGCAGCATATGTGATTGAAGACTTGACGGGCCGGGTTGCGTGTATTGTAGCGGGAGAAGCGTGTGAAATTGGGCTAGAATCAACAGTTTTGGATGTGACGGGAGAAAATCCAGTTATTTTAAGACCGGGCAGTGTGACACAAGAACAAATTGAATCTGTAGTGGGTTCTTGTGAAGTTGATCCAGCTTTGCGCGATTTTTCTTCAGAATTTGCACCAAAATCTCCGGGGATGAAATACAAACACTATGCCCCTGAAGCTCAAGTAACGGTGTATCGAGGCGATGGTACGCAAATCATTCAGATGCTTGAGACCAAGTGCCTGGATGCGATTTCTAATGGGTATAGAATTGGGCTTATGATATTTGAAGCAGACGACCTGGTTTTACGTAATCTTTCAAAAGATTGGCCTGAGAATTGGCAAGCCCATGTTGAAATTTGTTTGGAAGGAAATCCCTCGGATCTATCAGAATTCGCCAGAAAACTTTTTGGGGATATGCGATACTTAGATGGTAAAGGCTGCCAATCAATCTATATACATGGGGTGGAAGAAACGCACCTTGGCCGTGCCATTATGAATCGCCTTGAAAAGGCCTCAGAGGGACGTGTTTTCAAAATTTAATTTGTGTTTGTATAGGATGTTTATTATAATGTATTAGATAAATAATTGTATATTTTAGGAGGTGTCAAATGAAAATCGCTTTAGGGTCAGACCATGGCGGATACGATTTGCGACTTGCCATAAAAGCACATTTGGAGAGTCGGGGCTTTGAGGTTCAAGATTTTGGAACGCATACAAAAACATCCTGTGATTACCCAGATTATGCACTTGAAGTATCCAATTCTATTGTTTCAGGTGAAAATGACCTCGGTGTTTTGGTCTGTGGTACAGGACTTGGAATTTCAATAGCGGCCAACAAGGTTAAAGGCATCATTGCGGCACCTGTGAGTGATACGTTTAGTGCTGAAATGGCTAGAAGACACAACAATGCCAACATTATTGCGCTTGGTGGACGTGTTGTGGGTGAAGGCTTGGCACTTAAAATAATTGATGCATTCTTCGATGCATCATTTGAAGGCGGACGACATGAAACGCGTGTTGGCAAAATCAAGGCAATTGAAGCCGATAATTTGTAAAGGGGTGCAAAATGAGTAAAGTACATGAATTGAATCATCCATTAATTCAGCACAAGTTGAGTTTAATCAGAGACAAGAATACAGGTTCTAAAGAATTTAGAGAACTTGTAAAAGAAGTTTCAATGCTTTTGGCTTTTGAAGTGACACGTGATTTGCCACTGGAGGAAGTTGAAATTGAAACCCCTGTGTGTATGGCTAAAACAAAAATACTTGCGGGGAGAAAATTGGGAATTGTACCAATTTTAAGAGCGGGACTCGGAATGGTTGATGGCTTTTTAAACCTTTTGCCGGCTGCAAAAGTTGGCCACATTGGACTTTACCGTGATCCTGAAACTTTAATTCCTGTGGAATATTATTGTAAATTGCCCTCTGATGTCAATGAAAGAGATTTGATTGTTGTGGATCCTATGCTTGCAACAGGTGGATCTGCCAATGCAGCAATTCAGTTTATAAAAGACAAAGGTGCTCAAAGCATCAAGCTCGTTTGCTTGATTGGCTGTCCAGAAGGCCTTGCGGCGGTTCAAAAAATGCATCCAGATGTGGATGTTTATATAGCGGCAATAGATGAAAAATTAAACGATCATGCCTATATTGTTCCAGGATTAGGTGATGCTGGTGACAGATTATATGGCACAAAATAAGATTTATTCAAGGGGATGACCTTTTATGTATATACCTGCAATTGTGGCAGGACTTATTAGCTTTCTGCTCACGCCTCTTATTATTAGATTGGCGCATCGGTTTGGCGCCATAGATATTCCCAAAGATGAAAGGCGTGTTCACTCACAACCGATTCCACTTTGGGGTGGCGTTGCAATTTTTATTGGCTTTTTCGTAAGCATCGCACTATTTGCCAACATAGAGACCTTAAAACTTCTAGGTCTCTTTGTGGCGTCTTTAATTGTGCTGGTTACAGGAATGGTGGATGATGTGAAGCCAATTGGCGCAAAAACAAAGTTGTTAATGCAGATTTTTGCTGCAGCCGTACTTGTGGCATCTGGTTTTGAAATCAAGTATTTTACCAATTACTTTGCCGAAGAAGGCTATATTATGCTTGGTATTTTTTCAATACCGATTTCTATACTTTGGGTAGTTGCAGTAACCAATACAGTGAATTTAATAGATGGGCTGGATGGACTAGCAGCTGGCATATCAGCAATTGCCGCGATTACACTGAGTTATATTGCTATGATTAACAATCGCTATGATGCAGCCCTTATTACTTTAATTCTTGCAGGCAGTTCGGTAGGTTTTTTGCCATTTAACTTTAATCCAGCAAAAATTTTTATGGGAGATGCCGGCGCTTTATTTTTAGGCTTGGTCCTTTCAGCGGTCTCTATTGACGGCGCCTTAAAAGGTGCGACCGCCCTAACGGTTGTGGTCCCAATTTTAGCACTTGGTGTCCCAATTTTTGATACGACCTTTGCCATATTGAGACGAAAGATAAATCGAAAACCAATTATGGAAGCAGATCGAGGTCATTTGCATCATCGGCTCTTATCGATAGGGTTTAATCAGAGAAAAGCTGTTTTAGCCATGTATTTAATTAGTGCACTTTTAGGTGGTGGCGCAATTGAACTTTTAAAAGAAAACTGGATTCCAGCTGGAATTTTATTGTTGATTGCCATTATTGTGGTCATCATACCGATTAACCGGTCCTTATGGCTTGAACGGAAAAATAGTTTGGAGTAGATGAAAATGAAAATACTAGTGTTATTTGGAACACGGCCAGAAGCCATAAAGATGGCACCGCTTGTGAAAGCGCTTGAAAGAGAAGAGGATATGGAAGTGGTTGTGTGTGTCACGGCTCAGCATCGAGAAATGCTCGATCAAGTCTTAGAGGTCTTTCAAATTAAACCTCAGTATGATTTGAATTTGATGCAACATGGACAGACCCTTTCTCAGATTACATCAAGAGCTCTTGTGGGCATTGAATCTATCTTAAAAAATGAAAAACCAGACTTGGTATTGGTACATGGGGATACAACGACAACGCTTTCAGGAGCCCTAGCTGCATTTTATCAACAAATTCCAGTAGGTCATGTGGAAGCAGGTCTTAGAAGTGGGAACCCTTATAGTCCTTATCCGGAAGAAATGAATCGGATGCTGGCTTCAAAATTGGCAACGGTTCATTTTGCAGCAACAGAAGGAAATGTGGACAACCTTATAAAAGAAGGGATTAATCCACAAACCATCTATAAAACTGGCAATACGGTCATTGATGCCTTGATGTCAGTTGTGACCCCAGAATATGTTTTTAAGCATTCAATTTTGGATAAAATTGACTATAACGCTAAGAAAGTAATTGTCTTAACAGCCCATAGGCGAGAGAATCAAGGGACGCCAATGGTTAATATTTTCACAGCTGTTCGGGAGGTGGTGGATGCAAATCCAGATGTTGAAGTGGTTTTTCCGGTGCATTTGAATCCAAAAGTAAGAGATTTGGCACAGACCCTTTTATCAGACCATTCTAGGATTCACTTGATAGAGCCACTTGAATACGAACCTTTTGCCAATCTCATCGGAAAATCATACCTAATCTTGACAGACTCTGGTGGGATTCAGGAGGAGGCTCCCGCTCTTGGAAAACCGGTTGTCGTCTTAAGAACTGAAACAGAACGTCCTGAAGCGGTTGAAGCTGGCACTGTGGTTATAGCTGGGGTTGAAAAAGACGCCATTGTAACTGAAACCAATCGGTTGCTTCAAGATGCATCCCATTATAAGCAAATGTCCGGGGCAGTAAACCCGTATGGAGATGGCACTGCGTGTGAAAAAATTATCAGATCCATCTATAAATTAAGGGTATAATAGGAATGTGATTCCATCCGATTTAGCCACTGTGTGGTGACTTGGATGGAATTTTTTATGTGTATTTCTATAGTCATTTCACATACAAGAAAAGGGTTAAAATGTGATATAATTGTGATATAATAGCGTAGTAGCCGAGAATGGGGGTAATACTTATGCGTAAGAATCAAAATGCAATTCTTAAGAATTTGGCACTTTTGTCTCAAGTTGGTATTATGATGCTTGTCCCAATTTTTGGTGGCGTTCTTTTAGGGAGTTGGCTGGACAACAAGCTTGGAACAGGGCATATTCTCTTGATTATCTGTTTGATTTTAGGCGTTGGGGCTTCATTTAGAAACCTTTATATGCTTTCAGTTAGACAAGGCAAAGACTATGAGGATTCAGAATCTCCAGCTTCATATGTGAAAAAATTCAATAAAAAAGTAGATGAGGATAAGAAACGGAAGTGACAGAATGGATTCGGTAAGACAACTTGAATTTAGACTCATTAAAATCATGGGTGTTTTTGATCTGGTTTTGGTGGGGATCGGCCTTTTGTTTTTTAAAGAACCATGGGCTTTCATTATAGGCGTTGTTTTTGGCTCTGCAATTGCGGCACTTAATTTTTTGCAACTTGGGAATACACTTACCCGGGCTGTGACATTGCCGCCAAAACAGGCACAGGCTTATACCACTACCCAGTATTTTATTCGGTTCCTGATCTCTGGAGTCGTAATTGCTTTATCCATAAAAGCTCCTTACATCAATGTTTTAGGGACGGTGTTAGGACTTGTATCAATAAAATTTATTATTTTGGCAACACATCTTTTCAACGACAAGACGTACTACAAAAACATTTTTAAGAGAAAGGAGGATGAATCGAATGGGCACTGAAGGTTTTGGACCACGCGTTGCGTTTTACATCGGCGACATACCGGTATCGGAAACGGTAACGGTAACTTGGTTGATTATGGCCATTTTGCTTGTATTTTCCATTATCGCCACTCGGAATTTGCAAAAAGAAGCAAAAGGGTTGCAACTCGTCGTCGAAACAATTGTCAAAGTCATTAATAATTTGACAAAGCAGAATATGGGAGAGCACAACGCAAATTTTGCACCATTTGTTGGGACGTTATTAATTTTTATTGGCGTTTCTAACATTATAGGTCTTCTGGGACTTAGGCCACCTACTGCGGATTTGAACACCACAATGTGTCTTTCCATCACCACTTTTGTCTTAACCCAGTATTTTGGGGTTCGGCAAAAAGGGCTTGGAGGCTATTCAAAAGGATTTTTGGAACCAATTCCTTTTCTATTGCCATTGAACATTATTGGAGAACTTGCAAATCCAGTGTCACTTGGTTTTCGTTTGTTCGGGAACATAGTGGCAGGTGTCATTATTATGGCGCTTTTATATGGTGCACTTGGCATTTTCACAGAATCTCTTCTAGGATTTGCCGTCCCGTTTTTACAAGCGGGCGTCCCGGCAGTGCTACATGTGTATTTTGACATGTTTTCAGGCTTGCTGCAGTCGTTTATTTTTACAATGTTAACAATGGTGTTTATTTCAGGCGCTATGGAATAAGCCACTGTGGTAAAGAAATCAAAGAAGGGGTGAACTCATGGATTCAACCAATTTCATTATGCGTTTTCTAGAATGGTTGATGACCTTTGACCGAAAAGCACTTATTTTGGCAGCCACAGCAATTGGCGCAGGTTTTGCCATGATTGCTGGCATTGGCCCAGGTATTGGCCAGGGGTATGCAGCAGGTAAAGGTGCAGAAGCCGTGTCGAGAAACCCAAAAAGTCAAAGGGAAACGACAATGGTCATGCTACTTGGTGCAGCTGTTGCGGAAACATCCGGAATTCTTGCACTGGTTGTGGCTTTGATTATGCTCTTCGGTAATCCACTTGTGGATATGGAAGGTACCGCATTTGTCATTATGGCATCTGCAATTGGCGCAGGCCTTTCCATGATTGCCGGTATTGGTCCGGGAATAGGACAGGGTTATGCTGCTGGTAAAGGAACTGAAGCCGTTGGAAAACGACCAAAACTTCAATCCGTTATTGTGAGAACTATGCTTGTGGGACAGGCAGTTGCTCAAACAACGGGAATTTATGCGCTGGTAATTGCGCTGGTATTATTATTTGCAAATCCATTGGTTAGATTGTAATGGAAAAAAATTATATTTAATATCAAAAGAATCTTTTAAGGAGGAAACATATTATGGAACCTATTACAGGAAAAGCTCTTATTCTTGCTGCTTCGGCAATTGGCGCAGGCCTCGCAATGATCGCAGGTATTGGCCCTGGTATTGGACAGGGATACGCTGCGGGTAAAGGTGCAGAAGGTGTTGGTAGACAGCCTGAAGCACAAGGTGATATCGTTAGAACAATGCTTCTTGGTGCGGCTGTAGCCGAGACAACAGGTATTTATGCCCTTGTAATCGCTCTTATTTTGTTGTTTGCAAACCCACTTGTTGGCATGTTATAAAAAATATAGGAATCAATCCCTAAAAGGAGGATTTTAAATGAGTATGGACCTTACAACTGCAGGTCTTAGATTGGGACTTGTGGAATTTAACTGGACTTTTGTGTTCCAGCTGATCAACACACTCATCCTATATTTGATTCTTAAAAAGTTTCTATTTGCACCTGTTACGAAATTCATGCAAAATCGTGAAAATGAAATTAAAAGCCAAATTCAAAATGCTAAAGAAATGGAAAACAGTGCCATGACGCTTAAAGAAAGCTATGAGGCAAAACTGACCCATGCAGAAGAAGAAGGCAAGGAAATTGTGAAAAAGCATACTCAGCGCGCTGAAAATCGAGCTTTTGAGATTGTAAAAGCCGCTGAATCCGATATCGAAAGCATGAAACTCAATGCACATAGAGAACTTGAAAGAGAACGCGTTAAAGCCGTTAATGAGTTAAAAGATCAGATTTCACAGTTGACGATTATGGCTGCTTCTAAGGTTGTGGAAAAAGACCTGAATGAAGCCGACCACAAAGAACTGATCAATAAGTTCATCAGTGAAGTAGGTGAATCACAATGGCAGAATTAGTGAGCAGCAGATATTCAAGTGCTATTTTTGAATATGCACTGGAAGAAAACCGTTTGGAGCAGATCCAAAAGGAGTTTGATGCGCTTGCCAATGCTTTGATCGAAAACCCTGACTATTTCCAGTTACTCATAACACCGGAAATCAGTGTGGACGAGAAGAAAGCCCTTGTCAAGAAGACGTTTGGAGACACATTTTCTAATGAAATGATGAACTTTATTCAAATTGTCATAGACAAGAAAAGAACTTCCGAACTGCTTGATGTCAAAAAAGAATTTGACAAGCTTGTGGACGCACATAACAATTTGATTCATGCAACCGTTGAATCAGTTGTGCCACTTACAGAGGATCAGATAGAGAGCCTTCGCAAAAACCTCGAGAAAATAACGGGTAAGAACATCCAGGTTACACTGGAAATCAAACCAGAGTTGCTCGGTGGTATGACTGTGAAAATGGGGGATCACATTATTGATGGATCTGTGAAATACAAGCTGGAAGGAATGCTTAACGGTTTAACTCAAATAATAATATAGTAGGAGCGTGTTATACATGAATCTAAGACCAGAAGAAATTAGTTCTGTGATCAAATCGCAGATCAAAAATTATGAGTCTAAGCTTCAGGTAGAAGATACAGGTACTGTTATTCTGGTAGGTGATGGTATTGCAAGGGTTCACGGCCTTCGAAAGTGTATGGCTGGGGAGCTCCTTGAATTCCCGAACGAGGTATATGGCATGGTCCTTAACCTCGAAGAAGACAGTGTCGGTGTCGTTCTATTCGGCTCAGACGAAAATATTCGTGAAGGCGATTTGGTCAAACGTACGGAACGTATTGTAGAAGTACCCGTAGGTGAGAACATATTTGGCCGCGTCGTAAATGCTTTAGGTCAACCTTTGGATGGAAAAGGCCCAATCCCATCTGACAAATTTAGACCCATTGAAGCAAAGGCTTCAGGTGTAATTGCACGTAAATCAGTTTTTGAACCCCTTCAGACAGGGATTAAGGCGATTGACTCCATGATTCCAATTGGTAGAGGTCAAAGAGAGCTCATCATTGGTGACCGCCAAACTGGTAAGACAGCAATTGCAATTGATACAATTATCAATCAAAAAGATACAGATGTTTACTGCATCTATGTTGCCATTGGCCAAAAAAAATCTACTGTCGCACAAATTGTAAAACAGTTGGAAGATAATGGTGCAATGGATTACACATGTGTTGTTGCGGCAACGGCATCAGATCCAGCCCCACTTCAGTACATTTCACCCTATTCAGGTGTTGCCATGGCTGAAGAATTAATGTACAACGGAAAGCACGTTTTGATTGTGTATGATGACCTTTCCAAACATGCCGTGGCCTATAGAGCCATGTCCTTGCTTTTAAGAAGACCACCAGGACGTGAAGCGTTCCCAGGAGATGTATTCTATTTGCATAGTCGTCTTTTGGAGCGTGCTGCAAAGTTGAGTGATAAATTAGGAGGCGGTTCAATTACAGCGCTTCCAATTATAGAAACTCAAGCGGGAGACGTATCTGCGTATATCCCAACCAATGTAATTTCCATTACAGATGGTCAAATCTATCTTGAATCGGAACTTTTCTTCTCAGGACAAAGACCTGCTGTAAATCCGGGAATTTCGGTATCTAGAGTTGGTGGGGCTGCTCAAATTAAAGCCATGAAAAAAGTAGCCAGTAAGATTAAGCTCGAGTTGGCTCAATACAGAGAACTTGCTGCATTTGCACAGTTTGGATCGGAACTTGATAAAGACACAAAAGCAACACTTGAGCATGGTGAGCGATTGTTACAAATTCTGAGACAGCCGCAGTATAGACCAATGAAGGTAGAACATCAAGTTATATCAATATACACCATTGTTAACAAATACATGACAGACATTCCTGTTTCTGAAATTCGTCGTTTTGAGGCTGAACTCATTGACTACATGGATCTCAATGCACCTGAAATTGGCAAGAGTGTTTTAGAACATGGTGAGTTGACAAAAGAAATGGAAGAGAAACTTAAAAGCATGATTACTGAATTCAAAAAAAGCTTTAAAGTAGACTAAACTTCCGCATAGGAGGGATAAAATGGCAAGTAGTACGCGCGATATAAAGCGTAAAATTAGAAGTGTCAATAGCACCAAGCAAATTACAAAAGCCATGGAATTGGTCTCTACAGCAAAGCTTAGAAGAGCCAGAGAACGTATGGATATAACACAGCCTTATTTTGAGACTGTTCAGACTGCAGTTCAAGATATTTTGAGTGCAGATCATTCCATCCGCACTGAATATGTTTCCGATAAACCCATTGAGAATACACTTTACATTGTTGTGACTTCTGATCGGGGTCTTTGTGGTGGCTATAACATCAATGCCATAAAAAAGACATTTGAGCATATGGGGCCTAAGGAGAAGTCAAAGTTCATTACAATTGGACGAAAGGCATATGATGCTTTTGCCAAATTGGACTTTGAACTTGTGGATACGTTTATGTATATTTCTGAACATCCAGAGTATATTCATGCATCTCAAATTGCCAAAACAGCAATTGATCTCTTCAAAAAAGGTGAAGTAGATGCCATTCAGTTTGTCTATACCCGATTTGCAAGTACCATTTCCCAGGTGACGACTATGCTTCAATTGCTTCCAATTGAGCGTCCAGAACTTTCGGATACGGTTCAAGAGGAATTTATTAATTATGAGCCTTCGCCGGAAGAGGTTTTGGGGTATATTATTCCAAAATATGTGGAAAGTACAATTTTCGGTGGTCTGGTGGAATCGTCAGCTTCTGAACAAGCTGCACGGCGTATAGCGATGGAAAATGCGTCAGATAATGCTGAAGATATTATAGAAGAACTGGAACTTTATTACAATCAGGCGAGACAAGCGGCGATTACTCAAGAAATTTCTGAAATTGTCGGCGGTGCAGAGGCACTAAAATAACAAATGAAAAGGAGTGAGAGTATGGATCAGGCGATTGGTAAAATCGTTCAAATTATTGGACCTGTACTCGATATTAGATTTGAAGCGGACAAGCTTCCTAATATTAACGATGCAATCAAAATTGATTATAATGACATTAAAGTCGTGGCTGAAGTGGCACAACACATTGGCGATAACACGGTGAGAGCTGTTGCAATGAGTTCAACAGACGGTCTTGTAAGAGGAATTGAAGCTGTATCGACAGGGGCACCAATATCTGTACCGGTTGGAAACCCAACGCTGGGCAGACTTATCAACGTACTTGGAGAAACGATAGACGAAAAAGGTCAAATCGAATCAAAAGATGCTGAATTTTGGCCGATTCACAGAGAAGCACCTGCTTTTGTTGAGCAAGGAACTTCTGCTGAAATTTTGGAAACTGGAATTAAAGTAGTCGACTTGATTGCACCTTATGCAAAAGGGGGTAAAATCGGCTTGTTTGGTGGTGCAGGTGTTGGTAAAACTGTTATTATTCAAGAGTTGATCAACAACATTGCCACAAACCACGGGGGACTTTCTGTATTTGCAGGTGTCGGTGAACGGACACGTGAGGGAAATGACCTTTACCATGAAATGAAGGAATCAGGTGTTCTTGACAAAACCACTTTGGTATTTGGACAAATGAACGAGCCTCCTGGCGCAAGAATGCGAGTTGGCCTTACAGGACTAACGATGGCAGAATACTTTAGAGACCAGGAAGGGAAAGATGTCCTTCTCTTTATTGATAATATTTTTAGATTTACACAAGCAGGTTCAGAGGTATCAGCCCTTCTTGGCCGTATGCCAAGTGCAGTTGGATATCAGCCAACGCTTGCAACAGATATGGGTGCGCTTCAAGAGCGGATTACATCTACGACTAAAGGCTCCATTACATCGGTTCAAGCCGTTTATGTACCTGCTGATGACTTGACTGACCCAGCACCAGCAACAACGTTCTCTCACTTGGATGCAACAACAGTTCTTTCCAGAAAAATTTCAGAACTTGGTATTTATCCCGCTGTGGATCCTTTGGATTCAACATCGAGGATTTTGACACCAGATGTTGTTGGAAATGAACACTATCAGGTAGCGCGTGACGTTCAAGAAATTCTTCAACGTTATAATGAACTTCAAGATATTATCGCGATTCTTGGTATGGATGAACTTTCAGAAGATGACAAATTGGTTGTTGCAAGAGCACGTAAAATCCAAAGATTTTTATCACAACCTTTCCACGTTGCTGAGCAATTTACAGGCTTTAAAGGTGTTTATGTACCGATTAAGGATACGGTTCGAGGTTTTCGTGAAATCTTGGATGGCTTGCATGATGATATCCCAGAGCAAATGTTCTTGTATTGTGGAACGATAGAAGATGTTGTTGAAAAATACAAAAATAGCCAGGCGTAGTGGAGGTGTTTAGATGGGCAGTAAATTCAAGCTTAATGTTGTAACACCCGATCGCGATTTTTTTTCAGGTGAAACTGAAATGGCCATTGTGCGTACAACTGAAGGCGATTTAGGAATTTTATATGACCACGAACCTCTTGTGGCGCCGCTGCGTATTGGCAGCATGCGCATCAAAATGGAAGATGGATCGTTTAAGTGGGCAGCATGTTCATCAGGATTCATCACTGTCAATGACTCGGATGTTACAATGTTGGTGGATTCAGCTGAATGGGTTGAAGAAATTGACATGGATCGTGCACTTGAAGCAAAAAAGCGTGCTGAAGAACGAATTCGCGAAGGCGATGCAAAAGAAATTGACATTGCCAGAGCTCAAGCTGCACTTGAACGTGCCATAAATCGTATTAAAATGCGTGACGTACGGAAATAATTTCAAAGAACCCAATCGAAAATTTTTCGATTGGGTTCTTTTTTTGGTTTTTAAACACTTTTTTTAAAAAAATTTCAATTTACTGTAGCACCTATTGTTGTTTTTATATATAATAATAAATGGAAACTTGGCTTTTAACTGGTTTACTAAATCGAGTTGAAATAAATGAAAATACTGATTACTGTATGTGAGAACAATCAGACTTTGAATGGAGGACAAAATTGTCAAAATTATTGGTTAAAAAAAGTGGCCCTTTAAAAGGGAGCGTTAGAATAAAAGGTGCAAAAAACTCAGTTCTTAAATTAATGGCTGCATCCATTTTGGCGGATGAGCCTTGTACAATAGAAAGTGTTCCAGAGCTCTTGGATGTTGAAGTGATGATAACCCTTTTAGAGTCATTAGGTCTGAGAATTCATTATGATAAAGAAGCTGAAGTTATCGTGACTCAGCCTGCTGAAAAACTTCTATGTGAGGCCCCTTATGAACTTATACAAAAGATGCGGGCATCTTTTCTCGTTATGGGACCTCTTTTGGCGAAGAAGGGAATTTCTAAAATCTCCATGCCAGGTGGCTGTGCGATTGGTGCAAGACCTATTGATCTGCATTTAAAAGGGTTTCAGGCTTTAGGCGCTGAAGTGACCCTTGGCCATGGTTATATTGAGGCAAAAGCAGACAATGGACTTGTGGGTGCTGAAATTTATTTGGACTTTCCGAGTGTTGGTGCTACTGAAAACATCATGATGGCGGCAACAATGGCAAAAGGCCAGACGGTGATACAAAATGCAGCCAAAGAGCCTGAAATTATTGATTTGGCCAATTTCTTAAACGAAATGGGGGCTAGTGTAAAGGGTGCAGGAACAGATACAATACGTGTTATGGGCGTTGAGAAAATGACAGGCTCTAAACATCAAACCATACCAGATCGTATTATTGCGGCGACTTATATGGTTGCAGCTGCAATTACAAAAGGAGACATCACAATTGAAAATGTGGTTTCAAGTCACGTTAAACCTGTGACGGCAAAGCTTAGAGAAATGGGCGTCACAGTTGAAGATGATGATGATTGCATACGCGTCATTTCAAATGGGCCTTTAAAAGCAGTGGACATTACAACCTTGCCTTATCCTGGGTTTCCCACAGATGCACAAGCACAATTTATGGCGCTTCTTGCAACTGCTGAAGGAACGAGTGTAATCAATGAAACTGTTTTTGAAAACCGTTTTAGACATGTTTCGGAGATTAACCGTATGGGGGCAAATATAAAGATAGAAGGCCACAGCGCGGTGATTCAAGGGGTTACTAATCTTCAAGGCGCTCAAGTGAAAGCAACAGATTTAAGAGCTGGTGCAGCGCTTGTTCTAGCTGGTCTTATTGCAGAAGGTGAAACAGAGATTGATGAAATTTATCATATTGATCGCGGTTATCCGCAAATAGAAAATGATTTATTGGCGCTTGGTGCGGCAATCAAACGAATTGACTAGGGGATTAAGCTTAAAAATATTCTGGAAGGTGGAACAATATGTTGGGACTAGGCGCAGAGATTGGAATTGACCTCGGTACAGCCAGTGTACTTGTTTATATAAAGGGGAAAGGGATTGTCTTAAGAGAGCCTTCAGTGGTTGCAATTGACAAAAATACTGACCGTGTACTTGCTGTAGGAAATGAGGCACGAAAGATGCTGGGAAGGACACCTGGCAACATTATAGCGATTCGTCCGCTAAAAGATGGGGTTATTTCAGATTATGACGTTACAGAACGTATGCTTCGGTACTTTATAAATAAGACCTGTGGCAAGCGCAGACTTTTCAAACCTAAAATTATTATTTGTGTACCAAGCGGTGTTACTGAAGTTGAAAAAAGAGCAGTTCTCGATGCCACAATGGAAGCAGGTGGCGGACGAACCTTTTTAATAGAAGAACCGATTGCAGCCGCAGTTGGTGCTGGCCTTGACATTACAAAACCGGACGGAAATATGGTTATTGATATTGGTGGCGGTACCTCTGATATTGCGGTTATTTCTTTAGGGGGAATTGTAGTAAGCACATCGATTAAAGTTGCTGGCGACAAATTTGATGAGGCAATTATCAAATATATGCGGAAGCGACATAATCTTTTAATTGGTGAGCGAACTGCTGAAGAATTAAAAATTAATATTGGGACAGCTTATCCTAGAACAAAATCCATTAAGATGGATTGCAGGGGAAGGGATTTGATTACCGGTCTACCAAAAAATATTTCCATTTCAAGTGAAGAAATGTTAGAAGCTTTAAGTGAAGTGGTAAATGCCATTTGTGATGCCGTTCATTTTGTTCTTGAAAAAACGCCACCAGAATTGGCTTCAGATATCAGTTCTAGAGGCATTGTCCTCACAGGCGGTGGATCATTGCTAAATGGACTTAATAAGCTTATTGAAAAGCGCACAGGAATTCCAACTTATATTGCCGATGATGCTGTAAGTTGTGTGGCAAAAGGAACAGGTATGAGTTTGGAACACTTGGACATTCTTGAAAAAAATATGATGACTGCTCAGCGGAAAAAGTATGTATGATTTTTCGGCTGACGCCTTGCTGAGTGCACCTTCGGTGCGTTAAGGACTGCTTTGCAGCGTGGGGTGCACCTACGGTGCGGGGAGTGGCAACAAAGTTACCTGAGAGTACGGCTTACGCCGTGTGGAAAAGAATAGAGCGCTTTATGAAGATTTAGTGGGTTTAGGCCTTAAGTTTTCATGAAGCGTTTTTTTGGTGTGAATAGGGGATAGGGGATAGTTGGTTAGGGGATAGTTGGTTAGGGGTTAGGGGTTAGGGGATAGGGGTTAGGGGATAGGGGTTGGTTGATTTCAAAAAAGAAAAAGGAATGCCAAGAGCGAATTGGCATTCCCAAAAATGAGGAAATTGAAATTAATAAAGGGTATGGTATTTCTAACCACCTCAAATATACCATACTTGAGAAGAGGTTTCAATGAGAGAACGTTGGAATTCCAATAGAAAAATCGAATGGTTAGCGTGTTATGTATTATAAGATAATGAGAATCATTTAAGTTTAAAATTAATGCTAAAGATTTTTATTGATTATGACGATACAATTGTTGATAGTTTTTATGGAGGATTTTTATGATTAAAGGATTGTACGTCGCCGGAACCAACATGATGGCCAATATTTATAAAATGGATGTAACCAGTAATAATCTGGCTAATGTCAATACAACTGGATTCAAGAAAGAGACTTTTGAAGTGGAGTCTTTTAATAGCAGGTTGTTTAATCGAATGAATGGCAGTCTTTTGCCTAGTGAAGTAGGCGTTGCTGAGGTGAGTCAGAGTACGGACGGTGATGTTTATACCCTGAACACAAGCAAGGGTTATTTTCGTGTCAATACTGAAGACGGCATACATTTTGATAAAAGCATGAAGTTTATTGTGGATCAAGATGGGTATTTGAGAACGCCATATAAGAACGTTGGTGGCACGCTTGATCCTATGCAGGGCAATTTAATTCTTGGGCACAATGGCGCGATTTTTGTGGGAGATGGCGCTCTTGAAATTAGCGATCGTGGCCTAGTAAGTGTGGATGGACAGGAAGTAGATGGCTTAGTGGTACAAGGATTTCCAAATGCGATAGGTACAATGGGCGCAGGGATTAAAGGCTACAATGTCCTTACAAATTTTGAACAGGGCCAGCTTGAAATGACCAATGAAAAATTTGATGTGGCCTTAAAGGGAGATGGTTTCTTTAACATTAGAACAGAAAATGGGGATTATCTCACTCGAAATGGTGCCTTTACAGTGAATCAGTATAATGAACTTGTAACACTTGATGGTGACTATGTTTTGGGACTTGACGGTCCAATTTTAATAGAAAGCGATAATTTTACAATAAATGAATTTGGTGAATTGATTCAAAATGGTGAAATTACGGACAAACTTAATATCACAGCCTATTCCAATGTAGGCGATTTGTATAAAGTAGGCACGTCTCATTTTAAAGTTAAAGAAGATATGACTGGCGAGGAGATGGAATTTGAAGGTGAAGTAATCCAAGGATTTGTGGAAAGATCCAACACAGATTCCATTACTGAAATGATTCAATTGATTGAAATGAATCGAAATTATGAATCCAGCCAGAAAGTTGTGACAACCATTGATGAGATGCTTGGAAAAGCAGCAACTGAATTAGGTAGAGTATAGGAGGCAATGCAATGAAAGCAATGTGGTCAGCCGCATCGGGCATGAAAAATCTTCAACTTAAAATAGACACAATTTCCAACAATCTCGCGAATGTGAATACAGTTGGTTATAAAAATCAACGTGTGGAATTTAAGGATATTATGTATGAAAGATTGTTTACATCAGATAAATTAGAAGACGAAGGCCGTCCAGTGCCTATTGAAGTTGGACATGGCGTGATGGTGTCTGCGACCCTTAGAAGTTTTGCAACGGGCAACCTACAGCAAACAGAAGGTCAATTTGATTTTGCAATTAATGGGGACCATTTCTTTAAAATTATTGATCCTTATGGCAATGAAAGGTATACAAAAGATGGTAACTTTAAGTTAGCGGCTACTGACGAAGGGGCTGTTTTAGTAACTTCTGATGGCTATTATGTTCAGGGGTCACAAGGCAATATTGTTCTGGGTGAAGATGTGACAGATTTTGCTGTAGACGGTGAAGGAAACATGCGCATCAAACGATTGGATGATGAAACCTATGAAGATATGGGCCAGATGACACTTGTGAAATTTATAAATGCTTCTGGACTTGAAGCTATGGGTAAAAACCTCTTCAAAGAATCAGTAGCTTCAGGCGTTGCAATTGAAGGTCTTGAAGAAGGGGATACGACTGAAATCATGCAAGGGTTTATTGAAAACAGCAATGTTCAAATTGTAGATGAAATGATAAACCTCATAACGGCAGAACGTGCGTATGAAATTAATTCCAAATCAATTCAGACAGCAGATCGTATGCTTGAAATTGCAAACAATTTGAAGCGATAAATTGACAGCGATAGAAAGTGGGTTCCTATATGAAAATTGATGGCATTAGCAGTTCTGAAACTTATGCGTTACAGGCTGAAACACATAAAGAATCGGAATCAACCGACGCTTTTAAAACTGCTCTGGAAAAAGCAGCACAAAGTGGTGACATGGACCAACTTAAGGAAGCGTGTACTCAGTTTGAATCTTATTTTATAAACACGTTATTTAAGCAAATGCGGTCTAGTGGTACAATTGGAGCGGTTGAAGACAAGAGTCAGGCGCGCGAATATTTTGAGGGGATGTTGGATGAAGAACTTTCAAAAGAAATGACAAAGTCTGGAGGCGTTGGTATAGCAGACATGCTTTTTGATAATTTAAAAAAAGCATATGCATCAACCGATGATAAAGGCAAGGATGACTCTGAAAAGGACTATGAACCTTTGGATTTAAAAGTGTAACAAAAAAGGGATAAACCTATTGTCGTGGCATCTGGCAATGGGTTTTTTTACGTTTTAAAAGCAAATAAGAATGGTATATACATATCAGAATGATATTGGGAGGCACATATGAGAGGTTTGGCACTTGAAGGTGGTGGCGCAAGAGGTTCATTTCAGGTTGGCGCCATAAAAGCACTTAAAGAATTGGGCATTGAATTCGATGCAATAACAGGGACTTCTGTCGGCGCAATAAATGGCGCTTTAATTGTAATGGACGATTTGGAACGGATGCAAGCCATTTGGGAAGGCGCAGAAATGGCAGACATGGTCAATGGAGATTCGGAAGTGATTCAAGAAATCGTGAGCTTCGAGTTTAAGTCTGACATCCAAAAATTAAGAGAAGTAATTTTAAATACATTTAAGCAAGGCGGGTTTGATGTGACCCCTTTTCGGATGAGATTGCGTGATTCTATAGACGAATCTGTGATTCGAAATTCCAAAGTGGATTATGGATTGGTAACTTTATCTTTGACAGATTTAAAGCCCATCGAGATTTTTATTAAAGATATTCCCGAAGGAAAACTCCATGATTATATACTTGCCTCATCTAATTATCCAGCTTTTAAAGATGAGAAGTTTGACAACAAAAAAATGATAGACGGGGCTTTTTTTGACAATTTACCCGTAAATATGCTCATAGAGCGCGGATGTGATGAAGTAATTGCAGTCCGTCTCAATAGCCTTGGCCGTATTCGGAAGCCACCCAAAGATACCAAAGCAAAAATTATCATGATTGAACCCTCAGAAGATCTTGGAAGAACATTGGATGTGGATCCTAAGCGTGCCAAACACAATATGAAACTCGGATATTTTGATACCATGCGCGTAATGAAAGAACTAAAAGGGAACAGATATTATATTGAAGACCTACCAGAAGAGCAAAGATTAACGGATCAGATGGCACGTATGCCGGAAGAGACTGCCCGAAAAATTGCTGAGATCATAAAAAGTGAGAAACCCCATAAACGTATGATTTTTGAAGATTTACTGCCCTTGCTGGCCGATCTTGTAAAAGCAGACAAGGGGCATACCTATGGAGAACTGGTGCTTAATTTTTATGAACACTTGGCAGAACTCCTTGAAATTGACCGATTTGAAATCTTCACGTTTGAAGTTTTTTTAGACCGCGTCCGCAAGGAATTTTTAAATTCCAGTACGCTTATGAAGGATTCTGATGAATTTGGCAAGCATTTGATTAATCTAATTCCACTTAAAGGGATGGGGCTTTTGCCTCAAAAGACAAAAGATCACTTGTTGATCCAAATTTATAGAGTTTTGTTTCAAAAAGGATTTTGGGCACCCTCTACAGAATCTACAGAAAATATGGTATAATTTTGAAGTTATTTGAAATTGATGGATCATTTGAAAGGAGACACCTAATGCGCGCTATGGAGATTTATAAGAAATGGCTTGAAAACCCTTATTTTGATGACGCATTTAGAGCTGAATTGAAAGCGATAGAAACAAACACAAGTGAAATAGAAGAACGTTTTTATAGAGATTTAGAATTTGGAACCGCTGGTATGCGGGGGATTATTGGGGCTGGAAGAAATCGAATCAATGCTTATGTCGTTCGCAAAGCCACACAGGGATTTGCAAATTTTTTATTGAAACGCAAGGAGACTGTCTTACATGACAGTAAAGAAAAAGCTGTTGTAATTGCATATGATTCCAGACATTTTTCACCTGAATTTGCCATGGAGACCGCCCTTGTAATGGCAGGGAACGGCGTTAAAGCCTATGTGTTTGACGGTGTGCGAACCACGCCTGAATTGTCCTTTGCGGTTCGTATGCTCAATTGTATCGGTGGCGTCATGATTACAGCCAGTCACAATCCGCCGGAATACAATGGTTACAAAGTATACGACGAAACAGGCTGTCAGTTAGTGCCTGCACTTGCAGAGGCGCTCGTAGACCATGTTACAAGTGTTCAAGAATTTGAGCAAGTGAAAATTAGCAGTAAAAAAGACGCTATTGAACACGGTCTCTTGAAACTTATATCAGAAGAAGTAGATACCCCCTATGTTGAGATGGTAAAACAGGTGTCGCCGAGACCTGACTTGTTGCGGGATTCAAGTTTAAAAGTGGTATATACCCCCCTTCATGGGACTGGTGGCATGACGATTTCAAGAGTTCTTAAAGAATTGGCTTTTTCAGGCTTGATTCCAGTGGCAGAACAAATGGAACCTGATGGGGATTTTCCAACTTGTAAAGAACCCAATCCAGAAAATAAGAGCGCTTTTGAAGTGGGCCTCAAGTACGCAGAAAAATACGATGCAGACCTTGCTGTGGCAACAGATCCTGACTGTGACCGTATTGGCCTCTTGGTGAAAAAAGAAGGCGGCTATGAAATTTTAAACGGCAATCAGATTGGAACGCTTTATATGGAATATATTCTATCGTCTAGAAAGGACCTTACAGAGAATCATTATGTGGTCAATACAGTGGTTTCCAGCGATTTGGCACGGGCTCAAGCCCAGCACTATGGTGTTAGACTGATACAAACCCTTACAGGCTTTAAATTTATTGGTGAGCAAATTGAAAAAGATACAAGGCATTTTGTTATGGGGTATGAAGAAAGCTTTGGGTATTTGTTTGCCCCTCACGTGCGTGATAAAGATGCTGTTATGGGAACACTGATAGCGGTTGAAATGGCAGAATATTATAAAAGACAAGGTCTTTCGCTTCTTGATGTCCTAGAAACAGTCTATGAACGACATGGTTACTTTGTAGAGGAAACCATAGCCAAGAAGTTTGAAGGCAAAGATGGACAAGCAGATATGAACCGAATTATGGCTAAATTTAGAGCAGAATCTGAAAGTATTTTGGCGTATGACCGCAAGATTGACTATAAAAATGACAACACAGGTTTGCCGAAGGCAGATGTTCTAAAGTTCTATCTGGATGCCAATTCATGGATGGTCCTTAGGCCGTCTGGCACTGAACCAAAACTGAAAATTTATTTCTCCATACAAGGGGCGGATCGTGAAAAAACCTTGGAAAAATTGGATCATTACAAGAAAGCAATCGTGGAGAAGGTGCTGTCCTAATGATTGGAAAAATGAAATTCGTAAGGGCTCGGGCTACGACCACGCGGCTAATGGGGGTTGTTGGCCTTGTTGCTACGTGGCAGGATTTAAAGGGACAAGAGGTTGTACAGGTCTATCACTTGGATTATGAGAGCTATGGCATTGACGGCTTCCATCATTTTATCAATCCAGATCCCGATGAACTGAGCCAAGTGGTTTTAGGTGTTACCGGTGGACTTGGCGGAACTTTTGTAGAAATCACAGAGTCTGAATTCGTTTTTCTAATAAAATCAGCGTATGTAGTGGATGAAGGGTGTTTAGATGCCCTTGTTGACTTTGAATCTTTTGAAGAGATATTTGAGACTCTATATGTAGACTTATCTGAGTCTGAAGAGATTGCCCTCTATCGTAAATTGACGCCTGAAATGGTTAACGATGAAATGTGTATTCACTATTTTGTGATGCGGTATGTGGGGTGCGATTATCCAGGGGCAATGCTTTTGTGGAAGGATGGAGCCATTGATCCGGTGTTTGAACTCATGCATGCACCCCATACTTTGATTAAAAACACATGTGCGTTAATTGAGGTGAAATCGGGTAAGAAACTGTATAGGGTGGAAGCCCTTGTGGATTTTGAGACCAAGTATAAACTTATAGTTATCTCGGTAGAGGTATGTGCTGATACCCGCCAGATACTGTCTGCTGAACTTCTTGAAACACTCACCATTAGCAGCACAGAAGCTGCTTTTAATCTTAGCAAACCAGAGTATATGATGGTGATGCAGGCACAAGATTCGTTTTTTGAACGTCGCTTTGTAAGAGACAATCCTGAATTAATGAAGCAAACTTACATTCAGGGCAATCTTTATATTGAATTTAATCCAGACAATGCCCACGTGGCTGAAAATCCCTATTACTTAAATGGGGACATCTACGCCCTTTATTTTTTCGGCTATTCTGGACAAGTGATTGTATGTACAATGACGCCAGAAACACTTGGAGAGATTGATCAAATGCTTGAAAATAGGCATGCTTATGAAGAAAGCCTTTCTTTTATTTGTGAACTTAAAACAGATGACCCTGTGTTGTATACCTATATTAATAGTGGCTATGACAATTTGTTTGATTTTTTAAAATAAGGGTTGCATCTGTAAAAGTGATGTGCTATTATGAATAAGCAAATTTAATAGTAGTCCTTATCAAGAGCGATGGAGGGAATAGGCCCTGTGAAGTCCAGCAACCGGTATCAAGTCGGTGCTAAATCCTACAGATGCAATGGAGATCTGGAAGATGAGGTTTGAGTCGATCAGCCTTTTCTTATGGAAGGGCTTTTTATATGCCCAAAATTTATAGGAGGTGTACTTAAAAAATGGCAAGAAAGAGATTATTTACGTCGGAATCGGTAACAGAAGGACACCCTGATAAGGTGTGTGACCAAATTTCAGATGCAATTTTGGATGAAATTTTTAGCAAAGATCCAAATGCGCGTGTCGCTTGTGAGACCTCGGTAACAACAGGTCTTGTACTGGTGGCAGGCGAAATTACCACAGAGTGCTATGTGGACATTCAAAGTGTCGTACGAAAAACCATAAAAGAAATCGGCTATACACGTGCAAAATATGGATTTGACGGCGAGACATGTGGTGTACTTGTGGCAATTGATAAGCAATCAGATGACATCGCTATGGGTGTCGACAAGGCGCTTGAGAGCAAAGAAGGCCATATGGCTGATGATATTGAAGCGGTTGGTGCAGGTGATCAAGGGATTATGTTTGGATTTGCCTGTGATGAAACACCAGAACTTATGCCACTCCCTATAGCGCTTTCACATCGTTTGGCAAGAAGACTTTCAGAAGTTCGTAAAGATGGAACCCTCCCTTACCTTAGACCTGACGGTAAAACGCAAGTAACTGTTGAGTATGGCGAAGATGGGAAACCAGAGCGTGTGCATACGGTATTGATTTCTACGCAACATAGTCCAAGAGCACAAAGAGACCAAATTGAACGGGACTTAATTGAACAGGTTATTAAACCAATCATTCCAGCTGAATTACTTCAAGACACCCGATATCTTGTTAACCCAACAGGTCGATTTGTAATCGGAGGACCTCAAGGGGATGCAGGGTTGACAGGACGTAAGATAATCGTAGACACATACGGTGGCTATGCACGTCATGGTGGTGGTGCGTTTTCAGGTAAAGACCCAACAAAAGTAGACCGTTCTGCAGCCTATGCTGCACGTTACGTGGCAAAAAATGTTGTTGCAGCAGGACTTGCAGAAAAATGTGAAATTGAACTGGCTTATGCGATTGGTGTCGCCTATCCCGTATCTATTATGGTAGAAACCTTTGGCACTGCAAAAGTAGATGAAGCATTAATCGAAGACCTTATCGGAAAGCACTTCGACCTTAGACCAGGTGCAATTATTAGAGACCTTGACCTAAGACGTCCAATCTACAAGCAAACAGCAGCGTATGGCCACTTTGGGCGAACAGACATTGACCTACCATGGGAAAGAACAGATAAAGCAGAAACACTTCGAAATGCTGCAGGATTACGTTAAGGGCGATTGCACCTTCGGTGCGGTGAGTGCTGCTTCGCAGCGTTGAATGCCAGTTTCACTGACGTGGGGTGCGACTAACGTCGCGTGGAAGTGAGGCTGCGCCTCGTGGCATAAAACAACCACTAATACGACTAAAAAAAAGCCTTTGATTAAGGCTTTTTTTAGGTTTATCTACAATTTCCCAACGCGACATCAGTCGCATTCACCGCTGCGGAGCAGCACTCAACGCACCGAAGGTGCACGCCCCACGACTTTAGCCCCAAATCTCCTTGCCGAAAGATTGATTAAAATGATATGATTAGATAACGATTATAAATATGATAAGAGGTCTTATGGAAAAAATCACCCTTGAAGGGGTTATTGAGGATATCATTTATTATAATGAAGAGAATGGCTATTTGATTGCTACTTTTGGGACAGACGAGGAACTGGTTAGCATTAAAGGAAGTTTGCCGTTTGTTCAAGAGGGAGACCGTCTTAGGATTGTAGGAGAGGTTGACTTGCACCCTGTATATGGCGAGCAGATTGTGATTCGGTACGCTGAGCATTTGAAGCCAACTGAACGTGAAGATATACTGAAGTATCTTTCTTCTGGCGTAATTACAGGTATTGGGCCTGCTACTGCAGAATTGATTGTGCAGGCTTTTGAGACGAAAGCACTGGAGGTTTTAGAGAAAACACCAGAAAGACTTTTGGAAATATCAGGAATTGGGCCTAAGAAACTTGAACAGATTATTCTTTCTTATAAAGAACAGTTTGAACTTAGAGATTTTATAATTTATTTTCAGTCTCTGAATTTGTCTGTTAATATGGCCATGCGGATTTATAGGCATTTTGGACTTGATGCGGTAATGAAAGTTCAGGAAAATCCTTATATTTTAGCAGAAGAGGTTGTTGGGGTTGGCTTTAAGCAAGCAGATCAGATTGCCATGACCATGGGGATTGATTTTCATGCACCTTTTCGGATAGATTCAGGGATTGTTTTTTTGCTCAATCAAGAGTCTATGGCAGGCCATACGTGTATGCTTGAATCGGATTTAATCCAGAAAACAGCTGTGACGCTTTCAGTGGATGCAGATGAAGTGGCGCATCAAATTCGGGACATGGCTGTTTTGGGGAAAATTTATGTGGACAGACTGGCAAGTGGTGAAGTCCGGATTTATTTGCCCAGTCTTTATTATGCGGAACAGCAGGCTGCTGGAAAATTGTATCAGATTGCTGTAAATGCTGAGCCCCTGTCGCCATTTGATTCGGAAGATTTTATTGAAAAATTTGAATCAGACCGAGGTATTTTGCTTGGAACCAAACAAAGGCATGCCATAAAGGCGGCTTTAGACCATGGGGTATTTATTATAACAGGTGGACCGGGAACGGGGAAAACCACTATTATTAATGCCATTATAAAGGCCTATGAATCTTTTGAAAAAAAAGTAACTTTGTGTGCACCAACGGGTAGGGCTGCTAAACGGATGACCGAAGCCACAACACGCGAAAGCAAAACCATTCACCGATTGCTGGAGTTTCAAGGTGAGAACCAATTTGCCAGAAACGGAGAGACCCCCCTTGAAACGGATGTCCTTATTGTAGATGAAATATCTATGGTGGACATTGTGATTCTATACCGTCTTTTGGATGCCATTAAGCCCGGGACACATGTGATTTTTGTTGGAGATGCAGACCAATTGCCTTCGGTTGGACCGGGATCGGTTTTGAAAGATCTGTTGGACAGTGGGCTTATTGGCAGTATACGGCTGGATGAAATTTATAGGCAAAGTGAACAGTCTCTGATTGCCATAAATGCCCATAAAATTAACCATGGTGAAATGCCGACACTAAATCGACAGGACAAGGATTTCTTTTTTATTCAGGCCAATGGCCCAAGCGGTATTATGGCAGTGATTAAGGATCTTGTAAGTCAAAGACTTCCTGATTATTATCAACTGGATCCAATTGAAGACATTCAAATTTTATCGCCTATGAAGAACACTCAGGTTGGGGTGCATGCTCTAAATGAGATGGTTCAAGAGGTTATTAATCCACCAAATAAAAATAAGATTGAGAAACGACTTGGCAAACGCACCTTTAGAGAAGGTGACAAGGTCATGCAGATTCGAAACAATTATAATTTGGACTGGGTCAGCAAGTGGGGAGAAGAAGGTACAGGGGTCTTTAATGGAGACATCGGCAGAATTACTGAAATTGACGAACCTTCTAGGACACTTACAGTTTTGTTTGATCAAGAGCGTGAAGTGGTTTATGATTTTCCGACGCTGGATGAGTTGGTACATGCTTATGCAGTGACTGTCCATAAAAGTCAAGGGAGTGAATTCAAGGCTGTGATTATGCCAATGATTTATGGACCACCAATGCTGATGACCAGAAACATACTTTATACAGCGATTACAAGAGCGAAAACTTTGGTCGTCCTTGTTGGCGATAAACGGGCTATGCAGGCTATGATTTCAAGAGACCAAGAACAGTACAGGCGGTCTGGCTTCAAAGAAAGGCTTGGCTTTTATCAGCAAATCAACAGGGGGATTTCAGAATGATTAATGTGGCAAAAGCACTTGAAGATTTAATTTTTCCGCAAAATATTAAATGTCATGTGTGTGGTGAAGATTTAGATCCAAATGAAAAGCCCCCTATATGCAAGATGTGCCTTGAAACCATTTATCCAGTAAAAGGTTTGGTGTGCACCCATTGTGGGAAACCCATTGAAAGCCCAGAGGCCCAAAGTGGTCATTATAGAGGAAAATGCGTAGACTGTCAGGAGCATTTTTCATATATTGAAAAGCATCGATCCTATGCCCATTATGAAGGTGGCATTAAGCAAATGCTTATGGCACTTAAATATAAAGGGAAAACGTTTCATGTGGCATATTTTGTGGATAAACTCTATGAAGTCACAAGTTGTACACAAGAATTTATGGAAGCCGACTTAATTGTACCTGTCCCGAGTCATTGGGCACGGCGGTGGTCTAGGGGATATAATCAAGCTGAACTTTTAGCAACTGGGTTAGCCGGTAAGCTTCAGCAAATACCCTGTGAAAGCATATTAATTCGGCATAGGCATACCACGAAACTAAAAATACTTGATAAAGAGGCTAGGAAGAAGGCCCTTCATAGTGCTATAATATTAAGTAATAAGAATACACTTAATCTACAGGACAAGCGTGTCCTACTTGTGGACGATATTTATACCACTGGTGCAACGCTAGAGGCATGTGCAAAAGTTTTATATGAATCTGGATGTGCAGCTGTGTATGCCATTACCGTAGCAATGGGTTATTAATGAGGAGGCTCAATATGACAGATGATAAATTAAAGGGACTTAGGAATTGCAAAAAGTGTGGACGATTGTTCTCGTCTACAAATGGCTCGTATTTGTGCTCCAGATGCAGCGACAGTATAGATGACGAATTTACACGTGTTAGAGAGTATATCTACGACAACCCATCCTCTAGTGTCAAAGATGTGGCTGAAGGCACTGGCGTTGAATCAGAAGCGATTTTAAAATGGATTCGCGAAGGGAAAATTGTACTTGGTGAAGGTGCCCGCATTTCATTTTGTGAACGGTGTGATGAACCCACAGATGGCAGTCGTTTCTGTCCTAAGTGTGCAAGAGAACTTTCCCAAGGCCTTAAATCGGGACTCGAGTCAAAAGAGACACCAAAGAAGGACAACATAGGAATGCACATTAAAGAACCTACAAAAAAATAAAATTCCCACTAAACAAACCCCCGTTTGTGCCGATATATGTTATAGAGAAGTCGGCAGGAACGGGGGTGTATTTATGAAGATTACAAATTTAAACAGTGTCGCAAGTGCCTTTAAGGCCTATAACAAAACGGCAAAAAAACCAGAAGCAGTTGGTAAAACAGGAGTCGCAGCGGATAAAGTTGAGATATCCTCAAAAGCACGGGACATTCAAGTGGCGATGAAGGCCCTTAGTGAAATCCCAGAGAGTCGAAGTGAAAAGGTGGAAGCCATCAAGACCCAAATCAGTCAAGGAACCTACAAACCATCAGCAGATGAACTTGTAGACAAACTGTTTTCGGGACTTGGGCGCGTAAAATAGAGCTGCCGATTTCTTTTCCCCCAGATTACCCTTGCCGGACTTAGTGTCCGGTTATTCATTATAAGGAGCCATTGCTATGACTAAAAGTGTGGAACAATTGATTTTAACTTTGGACAAAGAGTCCGAAATTTATAGAGATGTATTGGAACTTTCTACAAAAAAAAGAACGGCCATAAGAGCGAATGAAATTGACACCTTGGAAAAACTTGCAGGTGAAGAGCAGGCACTTGTTGTGACGCTTTTTAAACTTGAAGAGATTCGGGAAAAGGTTTTAGACAACCTTATGCGGGAACTTAAACTCGACAACATCGATACCGTTTCACAACTTACTCAGTTTTTGATGCCTGAAGACCGAAAAAAGGTGCAGGCCGCCAAAGATCAATTGGTGGTACTTGTAAAAAATGCTGCCGATGAAAATCGGTTTAACAACCGGATGATTCAGGACAAGTTGGAACTGATAGAGTTTAACATCAATGTCCTAACTGAAGTTTCGGATACCAGCGGTAAGTATGATAAAAAAGCAGTTAACGACAGTTATGAGCGCAAGAACTTGTTTGATGCGCGTGTATAGATAGGAGTGTGAACCATGTCATCAGGTTTTTTAGGATTAACAACTTCATTGTCAGGCCTCTTTGCCAATCAAAGATCTTTGGGGATTGTCAGTCATAATATTGCCAATGCCAATACAGAAGGTTACTCTCGACAAGTGATGAATACTAAAGCATATAAACCGCAAATGCTGCCCGGCGGCATGGGTGCACTTGGTGTTGGTGTGGATGTAACAGCTGTAAAGCAAATAAGAGATGCCTATCTTGACAGCAAATTTAGGGATGAAACCAGCGCACAAGGCGAGTGGACTGCAAGAGCAGACGTCTTGCAAGAAGTTGAAGGGATTTTTAATGAGCCTTCAGATTCCAGTGTCGCTGAACTTTTAGATCAATACTATGAGTCTTTACAGAGCCTTCAAAAGAATCCGGAAAACCTTACTGCCAGAACATTGGTGCGTCAAACCACCATTGCCCTAACAGAAGGGGTGGGGCGGATTTCTACCATGCTCAAAGAACTTCAAAAAGACCTTAATATGCAATTTGAAGCAGCTGTGGGTGAAGTAAATGACATAGCAGACCAGATTGCAACCTTAAATGAGACCATCTTCAAGGCAGAACTGGAAGGTGGCAAAGCCAATGATTTAAGAGACCAAAGGGAGTTGCTTTTAGACAAACTTTCAGAGTTTGTGAACATCAACTATTATGAAGATTCTCAGAATCGTTTTTATGTGTCCATAGGTGGGCAAGAAATCGTGTCCCACTTTAGGGCGGATGAACTGGAAACAGTAGAGCGTACTTCAAAAATTAATGAAGATGACTCCGAGGGCATTTGGGATGTTCAGTGGTCTAACGGCAATACCTTAAATGCTGCTACAGGAAAAATCAAAGGGTTAAGAGATGTAAGAGACAACAATACGGAACTATCAAAAGGAATTCCTTATTATATTGATAAACTTAATGAGTTTGTGGATGTCCTTCACGACACCATGAATGGAATTCATGAAACTGGTTTTGGCCTCGATGGCAGTATTGGAAATTATATGTTCACCATGGATGGCATGAGCACAGCAGAGTATAAGGCTTATTTGACAGCCTCAGGAACAGATGTTACGGCAACGATCACAGCAGGTGGTACACTTGACCCAACGAATCCAGCTGACAAGGCGGCAATTGATGCAAATATTGAAGCATATTTTATTGCCAATCCAGATGAGGCAGGCAAACGCATTAAACTGGTGGATGATCAATATCTTTTGGTAGAAAAAGTAAAAGCCGATCGTTTATCCCTAGCCAGTGACTTAGACGATCTTAATAAAATTGCAGCAGCCACAAATCTTGCAGATATACCAGGGGATGGTGGCAATATCTTAAAAATGATTGAAACCAGACACGATACAAAGTTATACGATTGGGGTGCTCCAGAAGATTTTGTTAAATCTTTGGTATCCAATTTAGGCGTTGATGCTGCAGAGGCCAACCGGGTCAAAAATAATCAAGATCTTTTGACCAATGAGTACAGCATGTCCAGGGACTCTGTTATGGGCGTTTCTTTAGACGAAGAAATGGCCAATATGATTAAATTTCAAACGGCTTACAATGCCAATGCACGAATGATTAATGTCTTTGACGAAATGTTGGACTTAGTCGTCAATCGTTTGGGAACGGTTGGCAGATAGGGTGATAGAATAGGAGTAAAACAATGCGTGTAACGAATTCAATGCTTATAAAAGACATGCTGTGGAATGCCAACAACAACATGGTTCAAATGTCAAACTATCAGTCCCAGATGTCTTCAGGCAAAAAAATCCAAAGGCCTTCAGATGATGCTGTTGGAACCACTATGGTAATGAAGTACAAAACAGATATTCGGGAAGCGGCCCAATATCAAAAAAATATTGATGACTCACTGGGCTGGCTAGAAGTTTCAGAAAGCGCCCTTACAAATTTAAAAGATGTCCTTCAGCGTGCCAGAGAACTTACTGTACAGGCAGCTAACGGGACCAACACCACAGAAGACCGCCAGAAAATACAGCTTGAAATGGAACAACTTAAGCAAGAGGTTATTGCGGCAGGAAATGCCACCAATGCCGGCCGATATATTTTCACAGGTCTTGAGACCAATGTGCCACTTTTTAATGAAGATGGTACCTATAACGTTGCCATGACGGAAGAACGGGATGTAAACAGGCGAAGCGTGGAATTTGAAGTGTCTGTGGGAACAACCCTTGACATAGGCACGCACCCGCTGGACATCTTTGGAATTGTGAAAGAACCTAATCCATTAAAAGATATAAATGGGGCGGGTGTTCCAGCAGGTGATATAGCAACCTATACGGGCGTTCATTCTATGGTGGTTCAACTTGGAGAGGCCCGTCACCAAATTGATATTGATTTTGGAAATCCTTCTGCTATAGGAACTATTAACGATTTGGAGACAGCTGTCCAAACGGCCGTTGATGCTAAATTCGGCTCAGGGGCTGTGACGGTTACAGGCAATGTTGGTCCGCCAGAAACTTTAACCTATGGACCTGCAGACGTTGTGGTGGAAGCGACAGTTGGCCGCGAGAGTGAACTCATGAGCGATATGAACAATTTAATTGACGCATTAGAAACAGGGGACGATGCCGGGATACAAACGGCACTTGGTAAAATAGATGAAAATATGGAACGTCTTTTGTCCGTTATGGGTGAAATTGGCGGGAAAACAAATCGGGTTGAATTCATCAAAAATAGGGTAGAAGAGAATGAGATCACTTTTACAGGCCTTTTAAGTAAGGTTCAAGATGTGGACATGGCAGAAGCGATTATGTACTTTAAGAATTTAGAAAACGTCTATAGGGCGTCTTTATCTGTTGGCTCAAAAGTTATCCAACCATCCTTGGTGGATTTTATCAGGTAAATGAGGAGGCGTTTTAAGTGCCTATTAAAATTGAATCCCAGTCCGCTCAAATTGGCTGGGATACCAAGAAAGCACAACTGAATCAAAGTGGGAACAATCAGCAGAGTTTGGACATTCAGACTAGAAAGCCTAAGCTTGAAATTAGGACCACAAGGCCACAAATGAACATAGACCAGTCTCAACCATTTGCTGAAGCAGGTCTTAAGAATATACAGGCTTTTATGTCAGATTCAGTTTCTTATGCCAAACAAGTTGTTTCACAAGGTATAGACAGGATTGTCTCTCAAGGAAACGAAATGAAGGACATTCACACAGGTGTAGACCCTATACCAGATCAAGCCATTTACAATGCTTATGACCTGTTTGAAAAGACTTTTAATTTTGCACTTGTGCCCAGTTCCAGACCAGAGATAAATGTAACGCCCGGCGAGGTGACAACCACACTAAATCCTGGTGAAGTGATTAACAATACAATGCCTAGGCGCGTTCAAATGGACTATACACCTTGGCAAATTAGCTATTATATGAAACAGTACGCGAGTATTCGGTTTAGTTTTGAACCGTCTAAATTTGAAACTATGGTATAGGAGGCGTAATAATGAAATTAACCACACAACATTTGGGTGAACTTGAGTATGAGGAAGTAGACGTGATTCACTTTGATGATGCAATTCCTGGATTTGAAGAACTCCACAAGTACATTATCATTCCATCAGGGGATGCAGAGCTGCCCTTTCACTATCTTCAGTCCGTAGAAGAAGCAGACCTTGCCTTTATTGTAACCGATCCTTTTTTATTTGTTGAAAACTATGATTTTGAACTGCCCGATGCAGATGCTGAAAAACTGGGTGTCGCTTCTGAAGCAGATGCTGAAAAATTGATTGTATATGCCATTGCCACAATTCCTGAAAATGTGGATGACACCACCATCAATATTGTAGCGCCAATACTTATAAATATTGAAAGCAAAAAAGGCATTCAACTGGTTTTAAATGAGTACGATGCTTTTAAACATCCAATCTTCAAAAAAGAGGAGGCCTAGTTATGTTGATTCTCACGCGCAAGAAAGACGAGAGTATCATCATTAACGGCAACATTGAGATACAGGTCATTGGCATAGAAGAAGGCAAAGTGAAAATTGGAATAAGTGCCCCCAAGTCAGTAACCATCCACCGGAGTGAAATTTTTGAAAAAATAAAAGAATCCAATGTGGCTTCAACAGTTAGAAATACAAACTTAGAAGCACTTGGCGCAAAATTTACCACAACAAAAAAATAAAAAAATTCCTAAAGGTGCTAAAGTATCTGACAACTTTGCCGATACTTTACATAGACAACCTAATTCAAACTTGCGGCCGAAAGAATGAAGGGTTGTCCTATAAATTTATAGCGTGGTTGGAAAGGATTCCGACCCTAAAAATTCAAGGAGGATTATTATGAGAATTAACAATAACTTAATGGCAATGAATACCCACAGACAATTGGGGATCAACTCAGGAAATGGTGCAAAATCAATCGAGAAATTATCATCAGGTTACAGAATCAACCGTGCTGGCGATGACGCTGCTGGTCTTGCGATTTCTGAAAAAATGAGAGGACAAATTAGAGGTCTTAATATGGCTTCAAGAAACTCTCAAGATGCGATTTCATTGGTTCAAACGGCTGAAGGTGCTTTAAATGAAACACAAGCAATCCTTCAACGTATGAGAGAGTTATCAGTTCAATCTGCGAACGATACAAATGTTGATGCTGATCGTACAGCGCTTCAGAATGAGATTGATCAATTAACAACTGAAATTGATAGAATAGCAACAACAACTGAGTTTAATACAAGAAAATTGTTGAATGGTGGAGCTGGCGTTGCAATTTCTGCAAGCAATGGTTCAGTTACATCTTTATCAGGAACTGCTGATACAACAGCTGGAGTGATTTCTATAACAGCTGCAAATACAACACTGGCTGATAAAGGTGCTGTAGTTGATGCTGGAACTACAGCGTTAGCAGATGCTTCAACTGCTTTAGGTGGTGTTGGTGCAATCACTATTAATGGAACTTCATTTAGTTTTGCTGCAACAGATACAGTTCAAGAAGCTTTAGATACATTTAATGGTCAGACAGCTACAACTGGTGTCACTGCAACTTGGGCTAATGGTACTGGATTTACTTTTACACAAGTTAATGAAGGTTCTGCTCATAGTGTTAATGTTACAGCAGCTTCAGGTGTATTTACTGGCGGAGCACAGAGTGATGCTGGCGCAGATGCAATCTTAAGTGTTGGTGAATTAGGTGGTTCGTATTCCGCAAGTGGTAATAAAGTAGAAGTAACATCTGGCGCTTATGAAGGTCTTCAGTTTACTTTGACTGCAGATGCTGATGTTTCAATTACTGTAGGGACTAACAATTCTTTAAAAATGCAAATAGGTGCAAATGAAACTCAAGATATGAGTGTTTCAATTGGTGATATGAGAGCTGATGCTCTTGGAGTTGGTAGTGTAAGTGTTGCTACTCAGGCAGATGCTGCAACAGCGATCACAACAATCAATGATGCAATTACATCTGTATCTGATGAAAGAGCAAAACTTGGTGCGGTCCAAAACAGATTAGAGCATACAATCAAGAACTTAGATACATCATCTGAGAACTTACAAGCTTCTGAATCTCGAATCAGAGACGTAGACATGGCGAAAGAAATGATGGAATTCACTAAGAATAACATCTTGCAACAAGCAGCTCAAGCTATGTTGGCTCAAGCAAATCAGCAACCTCAAGGCGTATTGCAGCTTCTGAGATAGTTGATTAAGGGTCCATTGGAGAGTAATCTCTAAATGATAATTGGGTGAATTGCTGGAACTTCCTTAAGCTCAGCTAACCACAACGCAGCTGGAAACGGCAAACGTGACGGTTTGAAAATAGGTGAGATTGGATAATCAGCAGCCAAGCTCCTGTACCGAAAGGTTGGAGAAGGTTCAACGACTAGGATAGACCATCTAAAGCGAAAGCCATGATGATGAAATCCGTAGGATCAGAGGTGGTCCGAAGTGCCCAACAACCAAATTAGTGAATAGGCGAAAGGCGTTAGCCGTTAGGAAAAGCACTTGACCTTCCTAATCAATTAACCCCTAACCAACTAACCAACTAATCCGGTTGAAGATATAGTCTGGCATATACTGAAAGGTATGTGATGGTCCGCAAGCAAACCAAGCACCTCAAGGCGTTCTCCAGTTACTCAGATAATTGGACGCAAATTAAAGCCATTAAGGAGTCCAGGGGATTATTCTCCTGGCTCTTTTTTTTACATATTGTGGAGAATTATAATGGGGGATGACTATGTTGACACTTACCGTGGATTTTAGAAAAGAACTTGCTCACAGAATAGAAGAAAATGGTAATAAAGGTTTGTCTGATATAGATCTTATGGAGTTTTCAAAAAAACTAATTCAGAAGTTAAAAAATTCAAATTCAGTGAAACTGTATCGTTACATGCCTTTTAACTATAATAGTGTTCGATCCATTGAAACGGGTAGTATCTATCTTAGTGAAGTTGGAAAAATGAATGATGTGTTTGAAGGGTTAACATTGACACATTCAAATAAGAATATTAGTTTCAATACTTTGAATGACTTGATCTATCTTAAATCATTTTGTGAGGAAAAGGACAACTTGCTAATGTGGAGTCACTATGCAGATAACCATAAAGGAATATGTATTGAGTATGATTTGACTTATCTCATCAGCAAAATAGATGATAAAAAAAGCAATCCAAATATTTTGTTTCACCTTTTCCCTGTTGTCTATTTAGAGAATAGAATCAATGATGAAGCAGCTTTCAATAATTTGATATATGCATCCAAAAGCATAAATCAATACAAATTAGACTTGAAGAATCAGAATCATCATGATGATGTTGAATGGCATAATGACATAAAGATGTTGTTTTTAATCAAGTCTAAATCTTGGGGATATGAAAAAGAATGGCGCATCGCTGTGACTTTCACACAGATGAATGAAAAGCCAAAATATTCAGATGAGTCACTTTCTGATTTGTATACGATTGATTCACAAAATGTAGATTTTGATTGTATCACGTCAATTTATTGTGGTGCGAACTTAGAAAACGATAAAGTTGAGCATCTTAAAGAAATTGCTAAAAGAGTTAATAATAACAGTTTACGTAGGCTATCTGTCTATAGATCTCAGTTGGACCCGAAAGAGTATAAACTAAATTATGAACGGATATTATAGACTGAAAGGACCCCATCATGACCGAACGCGATAAGCTCATAGAACTTCTGGAAGAAGTCAAACAGAAAATCAGAATGCTAGACGCCATCGAGGAGCGTCTTTTAAGAGCGCGTGATCTGGTCATGAAGTCCACAGAGGTAGAAGTCCTTGATGGACAGAGGCAAGACCTGCAGCGAGAGATTGATGAGTTGATGGCTGAGGTACGATTGCTAGAGATGGACGACACCGAAAATCAGTGAAATTCATTTTACTCAAACCTGAGTATAACCTTCCTGTAAAAATCCCAACTAGTCAACGCCGAAAATCGCTGAAAAGTTGGGACAGAGTGTTAAAAAAGAGCAATTTTTGAACTCATTTTATTTTGTAACGAATTATGTTACGATTTAGTTCAGTTAGAAGTTGATTTTCAGTTAAATCATGTATGCTAACGGTGTTTCGTGCGAAATTTAACTGGTGCATACTAATTTTGGTGCTTGATGTTTTTTTCTTAGTTGAATATTTATAGTTTGCGATTATTTTATGCCATTAATGTGCAAAAGAATTCACGCTTACCTATATAATTAAAAGAGCAAATATTTAAAACTCAGTCCACTAAACCAAGTAATACCCCACAACAAACAAGGTGAGCCCAACCAGTGCCATTATCAGCATAAAAGCCACGCTACCATCAGCCAATCCAGCACGGTTTTCGTGATCGGCAAAATTTTGGTTGGTCATTCGCGCCATGTTGTAGTTGTAGTCCCGGTTGATGTTGTTAGAGCCAAGTTGAGATGCAAAACCAATGAAGACAATCACACCACCAATGATTTTCAAGATGTTGGTTGGTTGGAAATCTGTAAAATAGATAAGAAGTAGACTTATTATTGCGCCAATAAGTAAAGTGATTAGGTACAATTTTGCGATTTTTTTCAGTCCGTACAGTAAATTTGCTTTCATTGTGGAGCCTCCTTTTATAATGCTCTAATTATGTGAATTATACCATTTAGAGGGACTGGATATTTAAAATGAAGCGTTATTTAAGCAATCTTTAATGAAAATTTAAGTTGGGGACGGGGCAAAATCGGCACCCGTGGTGGAGGGGTGCCGATTTTGCCCCGTCCCCAATTGAGGTGAGATTATGTTTAAGAAGCCGGTTATTTGGTTAATTATTAGTGTGTTTATAATTTCTGTGGGAATTCTAATTGCATCCCAAGCTGGAGTTTGGCTTGTAGCAGAAACAGATGATGAAAATGTAGATCTTATTGTGGTTCTTATGGGGAGTGTTCCAGACCGTATATTGGAGGCTGTAGACCTTTATCATGAGGGCCGTTCAGACAAGATTGTGTTTGTTAAAAGCCACATGGAGGGCAGTGAGATTTTACTGGAACGGGGATATGAAATTCCCACAGACGCCCACTTGAGTTTTGATGCAGCTTTTGGACTTGGAGTGCCTAGTGAGGCCCTTGAAATTATTGAAGGGGATGCAAAGAGTACCCAGGATGAAGCGATTCTTGTGAAAGACTATTTAGAGGCGAACCCAGAAATTGAATCAATCCTGGTGGTTACATCTAAGTATCATTCCATGCGCTCGCACAAAATATTTTCAAAAATGGTGAAAAGTTTGGATCAAGAAGTGAAAGTATACTCAAGTTCCAGCAGATATGACAGTTTTAACGCAGAAAATTGGTGGAAAAACCGAGAAGACGCCAAACGGGTTGTGATGGAGTATTTGAAAATTTTTAACTTTTTACTCCGAGAACAGTTCCAGTTTTAATCCGATTAATTTGGGTATATATTGAATAGGCATTTATGCCGAAAGGAAGTGAGTGGAATGTTGAACGTTAGGGTTCAGGATGACCTAAAAACCTACCTTCATACACACCACCATGACACCATTTCTTTAAGGGTAAGACACAATGATTATACCACTGGAAACATCAACACATTGACCCCAAAGATTCGATTTAAAGATCCAACACACAAAGACAGATTCGATGTCTACGAGGTGGATGGGATTACAGTTTATGTTGAAAAAGAAATTGAAGCTGAATCAGATACCCTTGAATTTGTGGATGAGCATGTAATGGGTATACATAGATGTCATGTGAAGGGAATTAGGCTGGATTCCGCAGAGATTAGTTAGCAAAAGTGAAGTTTTATTTCAATCCTGTTTTGTAGGTGTTTGTTTTACAAAGCAGGATTTTTGTGTTTATTGAATTGATGCGTAAAAACGTTAAAGAATTTTACGAGAGATGCCGATACATAAGATAGAGAATTCCATGGAGAGGAGAAAGTGTTATGAAGATTAACCATCTAAACGCAGGCAATGTTGCTGCGGCTGCACCGGGCACGGATGCCCAAATTAGGAGAACGGGTCAGGAGAGTACCAATCCTAAACCGGTTGAACGGATTAAGCAAGACGTCAAAGAAAATATCAATGTGGACAAAATGACTGGCAAAGAGCCTGTAAAAGAATTTTTTGATGAGGACATGCTGGACAAGTCAGTAGAGCAGGCAAATAAGTCTCTTGAAATTTATAACAGGCGGATAGAGCGTGCGGTTCACGAAGTAACACATGCAGTGATGTACACTGTAAAAGATACAGTGACCAATGAAGTTATTCAAGAGTTTCCACCGAGAAAAATTCAAGATATGATTGCTAAAATGTGGGAACTTGCAGGACTTTTTGTAGATGAGAAGGCTTAACAGCTGGGACGATAGAGAATAGGATGTGATTTTATGTCAACACTTAGAATATCTGGCTTCTCAGGACTTGATACTGAGCAAATGATCAAAGACCTAATGAAAGCTGAAAATATGAAAGTGGATCGTGTAAAACAAGACAAACAATATGTTGAGTGGCAGCAAGAAGCCTATCGTGAGATTATCGGGGATATTCGCGATTTTCAATCGACATTTTTTGATGTGCTTAAACCAAGTACCAATATCAGTTCCGCGTCTTCTTTTGCCAAGTTTAGCTACAGCGTTACAAGTGGTGGGCTTGAAAGTTCAGCACTTTCTGTAACCGCCACAGCAGCGGCATCAAAGTCTTTAACCATTGAAAGTATTGACCGGTTGGCAACCAAAGACACTTGGAAAGGAGAGGCTTCTGGACTCCGTGGCATTGAGATTTCAGGCCTTAATTTAACAGATTTAAAAGCATCTGGAAAGGACCTTGAATTTTCACTTGCAATTGGGTCAGATGCAAAAACCATTAATATTTCCAGCGCAGATCTAGCTGGGATAAACACTTCTGCAGAACTTACCACAGCCCTTAATACAAAAATTGAAGCTGCTTTTGGATCAGACTATAATGCTGTGGCCTCCTCTGCAGGCACAGAAGTGAAATTTGATTTTGCAGGTCGTGAAGTTAAAATTTTAAAATCAGGAGACAATCAGGAAACTTTAGATGCTTTTGGTGTAGCAAGTGGTGCAAGCAGTTATGGTTATGAAACGCAAGCTATAGGCGATTTGTTTGACTTTACTGCCGCTGGTATAGATGTTACGGCACTAAATATCAATGGACAAACCATTGCCCTTAGCGAAACAGATACACTTACCCAAATGAACAAAAAACTCAATGATGCAGGCGCTGGATTTGAAATCAGTTACAGCCAGTTGTCGGATAGTTTTACCATGGTTGCCTCTCAAGAAGGGTCTGTAAACAACATCACACTGGATGATGCAAACACAGAAGCTTTTGTGACTGAGTTGTTTGGTGCTGGTGTTACCCGAACCGCAGGTGAAAATGCGGCCATGACGATAGATGGAACGCAAGTGATTCAGTCCAGCAATGTTTTTGAAATGGATGGGATGACATTTGATTTGAAGGCAACATCAACAACCGCTATTGATGTAAAAGTGGGCGTTAACACAGAATCTGTTGTGGACAACATAAGAAGTTTTGTGACAGAGTACAATAAATTAATTGATGATATTTCAGGAAAATTAAAAGAAAAAAGAGATTATGATTATAAACCGCTCACAGATGAGCAACGCGAAGCCTTATCAGAAGAAGAGATTGAACGCTGGGAAGACCGTGCAAAACTCGGTATTTTAAAAGGGGCGTCTGAACTTGACAACATGCTGACCCAACTTAGAAATGCCGTTATTGAGCCAATTGAAGGTGTTGGCCTTTCTATGAACGATATAGGAATCTCCAGCGCCAGTTATCAAGACCGTGGAAAGCTCTCAATTGATGAAGATAAGTTAAATCTTGCACTTGAAAACAATTATGATGATGTGGTTGGACTTTTTACGGCAAAATCAGATGTGGCTTATACAGAGTCAGCCAATCGATCCGAACGGTTCAAAGAAAGTGGAATTGGGGATCGATTCGGGGACATTCTTAAGGATTATGTGAGAACCACACGTGACTCTAACGGTAACAAGGGCATCCTTTTGGTTAAGGCTGGTGTGGAAAATGATACCAGCGTTTTACAAAATGACTTGTCAAAACGGATTGCAGGTTATGATACACGAATTGATTCTTTGATGGATTATTTGACGTCAAGAGAGGATTATTATTACACCATGTTTACGCGTATGGAAAGTGCCCTTTCTCAACTTGAGAGTCAATCGGCATCGTTATCAGGCATGTTCTCAGGAGGCGCTTAATGAGCAAACCCGCTGAATTGGCACAGGCAATTTTAAAAGAAACTGAGATTATAGAAAGTGCCGTAGAAGCAAAGGATATTGAAATTGTGAACACCATATTGGAAAGGCGACAAAAGTTGATTGATGACTTGGCTACGTATGCACCTTTTGAGCCGTCTTCTGAAATTGGACAGATTATTGAAAAAATTCGAGAAAAGGATGACTTTTGTAAGGTGGGCATTTCACAGCTTAAAGCCGCACTTGAGCAGGAACAATACGCTGTTAAAAGTGAGAAGAGCCAAATTACGAAGAGCAAAAAGGCGTATGATCGGTACCAGATGAATCTGCCCGGTCAAATGTCTGGGATGTCAATTGATAAGAGAAAGTAACAGGAGGAAGTGAAATGGCAATTATGAACCCATACAACTATTCGAAACCGAGAAATCATTTGAATATGGCTAAACCAGTAAATGCTGTTCCCAGTGGAAATGGTGGCCCGAAACCAAACGGCAATCCATCTATGGATCAGTATCTTGAAAATAAGATTATATCTGCAAAACCTGAAGAATTGACGTACATGCTTTATGAAGGTCTTGTGAAGTTTATTAAGAAAGCAAAGATGAACCTTGAGACAAAAAAGTATGACCAGGTGAACGCAAATACTCAGCGTGCTCAGGCGATTGTAGATGAGCTTAGAAGCACCTTAAATATGGAAATTCCAATGGCAGAAAGCATGGATGCCCTTTACGAATACTTGGGCTATAAACTTTTAAATGCCAACATTGATAAAGATGAAGCGCTTTTTGACGAAGCAATTGAAATTGCGGAAGACTTCAAAGAAACTTGGCGCAAGGCATTTGACCTTAAATAAAAGTTCACATTTTCTTTAAGGATTTTGATGGATAAAACCTGGTTTTCGGGGTATAATCACTTTATACTGTTATTGAATTGGATTAAAAAGAGATAGAAGGGAGTTTCCCTATGGATATGAAAATTTCAGCTTTTCAAGTTCAAAACTTAACCAGTGTCAAACAGGCACTTGGCATGGCGAACCTTCAAAAAGCCATGAATCAGGATCAACAGTCTGTGGATGCAGTTGTGAAAATGATGGAAAAATCAGTATCACCCCATCTGGGACAGTCTATTGATTTGAAAGTATAAGGTATTTAAAGTTGAGTTGGCGATTCTGACTCAACTTTTTATTGGTTTGGGGGCAATATGATCAGAGAAGATTTGTTGGAAAGCTTAAACCGGATGCTTTTTCAAAAACTTGAACGATTGGAAAAACTGGAAATTTTATTGGAAAATCTAGATGATACTGTCCATCCTGCTTTAATGCGGTCTTCGCTGGACGCCATTGAAACATTGCAAAAGCAACTCTTAAATGGAGATGTCTTATTTCTGTCGGTTCTTGATAAATTTTTAAAGGCAAACAGTGCGCGAACACTTGGGGAATTGCCCAAGGAATCTTTGGCGCCACTTAAAGCGGCCCAGAGGCATATTAAGGAAATTGATGCTTTTCAAAATAGAATCAACCCAATGCTGGCTCAGTTTGAAGGGTTTAAAGAGTCTTTGAAAGCAGATGCTGTAAAAGCCCATCAGAAGAAACAGGTTGACCGAACTTACGGTAAAAAATAATTGTAAAATACGATTTATAGGCATTCCTCTTGGGTATATAACCAGTATCAAAGATAAAGGGGTTGAGTTTATGAAAGTAATCGTGACTGGTAGAAATTTAGTAATCACCGATGCAATACGAGAGCAAGTTGAGAAAAAACTCAGCAAATTCGACAAATTTTTTAATAGCGATGTAGAAGCACACGCTACTTTTAGCACACAAAAGAACAAGCACATCGTGGAAGTGACCATTCCTCTAAAAAATGGGGCGTTCTTCAGGGCAGAGAGTCGAACTGAAGACATGTATGGATCCATTGATGAAGCCATTGATAAAATTTCAAGGCAAATGAAAAAGCACAAAACCAAAATTGAGAAACGGTTCCATGATTCAGATTCCATTAGATTTGAGGCAATTCCTGAATCAACTGAAACGACGCCAGATTCCAGTATTGTAAAAACCAAACGTTTTGGAATCAAGCCAATGATGCCAGAAGAGGCGGTTCTTCAGATGGACCTCCTAGGCCATGATTTCTTTGTATTCTTAAATGGTGAGACAGATGATGTCAATGTGGTTTATAGAAGAAAAGATGGCGATTTCGGTTTAATTGAGCCTTATCTATAAGAAAATTTAATACGATGATTTTAAAAAAATGAGTCTGCTAATGTGGGCTCATTTTCTATGTTAAGATTCACTAAATATCTGTAATATGTGTTGTGAAAGAGTGGACTGACGTGATAGAATGTAAATGTTCTAATTATTTAATTATTTTTCTGAATGGAGATATAAAATGAAGAGTATTAAAGGTAAGTTAATTGTTTATTTTTCGCTTTTGGTGGTTGTCAGTTTAATGGCTGTAGGCTTCACAGCGTTGATGCAAACGACTAGTGTCATTACAAATGATTCAACGCAAAGTATGAGCAGTTTAGCCCATCAATCATCATTAATGACAAAGTCGGAAATTGAAAAAAATTCTATGGTAATTGAGCTGATTGGCGGCCGCAGTGACATTAAAGGGATGAACTGGTTGGCACAGAAACCTATTTTACTAAGACAGCTTAAATTAACAGAGTTTAAGACACTTGGGGTTGCAAATCTCAAAGGCGATGTGCGCTATACAGATGAACGTGAGATGAATATTGCTGAAGAGCCGTATTTCAAGGAAGCTCTTGAAGGGAAACCCGCAATTTCAGATGTGATTATTAATCCGCTAAATGATATGCCCGAGGTGGTTTTTGTGGCCCCAATCATTGACATTGATAAGGTTAGAGGGGTTCTTGTGGCGCACTTGGATGCGCGCAAACTTAGTGATATTACCGATTCAGTGACCTACGGTGAAAAAGGATATGCTTATATGATCAATTCGATTGGACAAACAATCGCGCATCCTGACCGAAATCGTGTAAATAAACTTTATAATACCCTCATTGAAGTTGAAAGCACACCGGCTCTAGCTTCTCAAGCTGAGGCGATTCAAAAGATGATTGATGAAAAATCGGGGACCTATAGTTATACTTATGATGGAAAACCTTTGATGGTATCTTATGAGCCAGTTGAGGGAACACCGTGGATTTTTGTACTTCAGGCGGATGAATCTGAGGTGCTTGGCACTTTGACAGCCATGCAGAAACAAATTTTTTATATGATTTTGTTGGCAGTTGCAGTAAGTGTTGTGATTGTTTATTTGGTTGGAAATTCTATTGCAAAACCTTTAAAAGAATTGGCGGGATCTTCTAAGAAAATTGCAGAGCTGGATATTACCACTGATATTCCTGAGAAATTGAGAAAGCGTAAGGATGAGGTGGGCGTTTTAAGTACTGCCTATCAAACGGTTATAGAAAATTTACGAGGCGTTATTTCAGACATTATGTCTTCAGCAGATCAAGTTGCAGCGTCATCTCAGCAGTTGACAGCATCTTCTCAACAAGCCTCAATTGCGGTTGAAGAAGTTTCAAGGGCTGTGGAAGAGATTGCTTCTGGGGCGACTGATCAAGCACGCAATTCAGAGGAAGGTTCTGAGAAAGGACTTGAACTTGGCAGGGTTATAGAGGAAGATCAAACACAACTTTCAGCACTGAATGCAGTTTCGGAAGTTGTTGGAAGTCTAGTAAACGAGGGGCTTAGCGAAGTTGAAAAACTTTCGAGTATTGCCGACAAGAGCAATGCTGCGACGCATAAGGTGCAATCCGAAATTATTAAAACCGACAACAGCACTCAGAAAATTGACCAAGCAAGTCAGATGATTGCGTCTATTGCAGATCAAACAAATCTACTTGCACTTAACGCCGCAATTGAAGCTGCTAGAGCGGGTGAGGCTGGTCGAGGCTTTGCTGTTGTTGCAGAGGAGATTCGAAAGTTAGCTGAACAATCTATGTCATCGACACACACCATTGATGAGGTGGTTAAAGAACTTCAATTAAATTCACATGAAGCGGTTGTGATTATGCAAGATGTTCTGGATGTTATGAAGGAACAAATGGAGAGCGTGGATACAACGAGAAGAAAGTATCATGAAATTACTGAGGCAATTGGAAAAACTCGAGCAGCGGTGGAAAAACTCAATGTTTCGGGTCAAGACATGGAAGAAATGAAGAATGAAATTATTGATGCCCTTCAAAATCTGGCAGCAATTGCCGAAGAGAATTCGGCGTCTTCTGAAGAAGTTTCAGCTTCTATGCAACAGCAGACCAGTTCAATGGATGAAATTGCTTCTGCAAGTGAGAGTTTGGCGGAATTGGCTCAAGGTCTTAAATCTGCAGTAATGAAGTTCAAGATATAATATTTTTAAGGGTTACTAAGGGCGTGTTTCTTGATAAATCAGGAGCATGTCCTTTTTTCGTGCAAGTTGAACAGGACATTTGCCTGTTTATTTGATAAAATAGTTATATATCGAAAATATTTGATAAGGAAATTTTGAATCGATTTATCTTGATAAGATTACAGTTGCACAGGAACATTATTGTACGGCGTCTACCCAGATGATTATGGGCCAGTTTTACCCTGAAATTTTCAGTCAGCAGAAACACGATGGGGTTTTTGTGGGTGCTTGCGTGGGTGGCGAACTTCATGAACTTGGTATGCGCATGGTGATGATGGATTTTCATTGGACGCGGCCTTTGCCCAAAAAACAGATTTGCCTTCTTTGGCATATGGGGTATTGCGAATTAACCCAGAGAATGATATCGAGCTTGATGAGGCGGTGCGGCGTTCGGATGATTTGATGTTTAAGAATAAAAGTGAGCGAAAGGAGTTTCGAGAATGAGTGTAATTTTTGATAGAAGGAGCATCAGGCGGTATAAGGATTTACCCGTTTCTGAAAAAGATTTGGAGGGTATGTTACGTGCGGGAATGTACGCGCCTTCAGCTGGAAACGAACGTCCATGGCAATTTGTTGTGATTCGAGACCGCGAGAAGTTAATGAAAATCACTGAGTTTCACCCGTTTACGCAAATGTTAAAGGAAGCGCCCGTTGCGATTGTACCGTGTGCAGATATGCGTGATCTTAAGTATGATGGCGATTTTTGGGTTCAGGATATGGCAGCATGTGTGGAAAATATTTTGCTTGAGGGAACGGCTCGCGAACTTGGAACGTGTTGGTGTGGTGTGTATCCTAAGGAAAATTATGTGCGTGAACTTTCTGCGCTTTTAGGACTACCTGATTATATGGTTCCGTTTTCTGTAATTGCTGTGGGACATCCAAATGAGTCACGTGAGGTGCGTGAACGTTTTAATCGGTCTCGTGTACATTTTGAAAAATGGTCGTTATAAGTAGTAGTATGGTTAAAAATTATTAAAGCCCTTGGATGTGTTTCTATCCAAGGGCTTTTTGTGCGTATAGGTTTATGTCGTTAAATAAAATTCTTGATGTATTCAATGCATTCATCACAGATGTAGGAATCTTTGAAAGGGTAAGTGTTGTCGGGTGAGTTACAGATTTTACAAGGTTTTTTTTGGTTTGGATTAATAATATGTGGTTTGATATGCATTTTGTTTCTCCCTTCTGATTTTGGGAATTATTAGTTTTAATTCCAAATAAAGTATATCATGATAGTCATAGAAGGTCAAAACAATAGTTAACTTTTTGCAACTTATTACCATATTTGCAAAAATATTAGGCATAAATTTCCAAATCTATGCCTAAAGGATTTTCTTTTTATTTGTTTTATTTTCAGTTTCTTGTTCGATTAATATAAAATGGGCCATTTTGGAGAGATAATCAATAGACTCTGACGTCAGTCGGTCCCATTCAGTTTTTGAGAGAACTCTGTAGCATGGATTTGTATAGGCAGGCTCTCCATATTGATCGTATTCTTCTTCTACTAAATCCACTTCTGGAAAATTAATGAGCCATTTAATTTGAACGCCAAATTTCAAAGAAAAATCGACTAGAAAATCAACTGATGGAATGCGCTCGTTTTTTTCATATCGATTCAATGTAGATGGCGTTATATTAAGTAGTTTGGCGGTTTCTTTTTGCGAAAGCTTATTAATAACCCTGATTTCTTTAAGTCTGCTACCATCAAACATATCCATACCCCTTTGTCTGTTTTATTTTCGGAATTTGTTGACAGATAAATTTTAGCATAATAGAAATATGGATGCATGCAAAATGCCAAATCGTGTAGAAAATAATTCAAAAATTGCCATTTTGGTAATGGGGACGGAGGAAAAGCGGAAATAACTGTAATAAATTGTAAATTAATGCAAAAAATGCTACAATGATACTATTCGAAGTTAGGTGGTGACTTATGGGAAGACGCGCAAGAGAAATTAGTGAAACTTGTATGTATCATATTTATAGTAGAGGAAATGGAAAGCAAAATATTTTTGAATCAGATCGTGATTGTATAGCATTTTTAGACAAATTATATGAAGTAAAAGTGTTGTATGGAATTGAAATCCATGCGTATTGTTTAATGACGAATCACTTTCACTTTTTAATGGTCCATGATGACCTGGGACGAATTTCGAAGGCTATGCAAGTGTTATTGAGTTATCATGCAACACGTTTCAATCTTGTGTATGATCGATCCGGCGTCTTATTTGGGAATCGATTTTTTAGTGTCCCTGTTGAAAATGAGACTCACTATGTTAATTTGGTGAAGTATATTCATTATAACCCAATTCGATCAAAAATATGTGAATTTCCTCATGAATATCCATGGAGTAGCTACGGTGAAGTTATTTTCCCAAGAGAACGTAAGCTGGTTGATGCCACTCAATTGATAAAAAACTTCCAAAACATATATGGACAGAACAAAGAAGGCATGCAGTGGTTTCTATCAAAGCACGAACATTCGGAAACGTTGGATTCGATATTCTTTGAAGGCTACGACTTGAGTTCGAGTGAGAGAAATTACTTGCTTGAACAAATCGAGTCGGTTTATGATGGCAATATCAAGCAAATTGCGTCTATGGAAAATGAAGAGCGTGACGCGCATATTCGGAAATTATACTTTGATGCCCGAATAAAAATTCGACATATTGAGAGGTTAACAGGTATATCAAAGCGAATTATTAAAAGAATTTGCAACAAGAAAGTATGACATTTTTGGAATACAAGTTATAATTAATAAAAGAAGTCAAATAGGGACAGGTCAGGGGTCCATTTTTCCTCCGTCCCCATTTGAAAGGAGGGTTTTATGCTAGATGGTAAAAAGGTAAGATTGCGCGCCTATCATAAGGAAGATTTAGAAACAGTTGTGACTTTAATTAATGATCCTGATGTTAAAAAGTTGTTGACACCTGGTATACCATTTCCGTATACATTAGAGGATGAAAACAAGTGGTATGAATCGATTTCAGGAAACAGTACAGGTCTTTATAATTTCGCAATTGAAACTTTGGAAGACTCAGTTTATCTAGGTGGATGTGGGATTAATAGTATTGATTGGAAAAACAGTGTTGCTGTTATAGGAATTTTTATAGGAAGAAAAGATTATTGGGGAAAAGGTTTCGGGACTGATGCCATGGAGGTGCTTATTGACTTTATATTTGATCAAATGAATATTCGAAAAATAAGACTAAACGTTTTTGAATTCAATGTACGTGCATATAAATCTTATCTAAAATGTGGTTTTAAAGTAGAAGGGACATTGAAAGCTGAAATTTTTAGAGATGGCAGATATTATGATGAATATATCATGGGATTATTTAGGGATGATCGATGACGAGTGAAAAATCATCTTCAATTGGGGACAGGTCAGGGGCCCATTTTTCCTCCGTCCCCATTTAACAGGGGTCCATTTTTCCTCCGTCCCCAATTGAAGATGGGAGCGGGTTATGTTAGAATAAGGGGAAGTGAAAGAGAGAGAGGTGCATGGTGTGTATATTGAAGCTATTTTAATTGGACTGCTGATTGGCTTTATACGAAATGGAAGGATTGCAAATTTTAACAATGCTAGGTTTAAAGGTTGGGCGTTGATTATACCGGCTTTTTTAGCATACTTAGTGCCGTATGGTTTAGGTTTGTTTGACATTCCGTTTGATACACCCGAAATATTCCCTTTTGCAGCCATGGGATTTGTAGCACTTATCGCACTTTTGAACCTTGAAAAAACAGGAATGAAACTCTTTTTCACTGGTGTGGCTTTGAATTTAATTGTAACGGCTATAAATGGATTTTTTATGCCCATTGATCTGGAAATGATGAGGGGATTGGGCTATGACTCATTTGTTGAATCCATTGTAAATGGCAGTGTCGTTAATTATATGGACAGTACAAATGCAGTATCATGGAGTGTTTATCTTGGGAAAATTATTGGATTGCCTAAAGTATATCCACTGGCTAGCGTTATTAGTATAGGGGATATTTTAGTGTCCCTAGGCATGGTTATGACCATACAAAACGAGATGATGCTTCATTCCATGCGCGTTAAAGGATCCATGGTACGTTTCTCTTACAAATCTAGAATATAAGTTGTGAATAGGCCCTCTTTGGTTGCTTTTACAAGGTAATCTATGAGGGTTTTGCCATGTGTTTTCATTCACAAATTGTTTGAAAATTATCAAATAAAACTATGATATAATAGAAGACAAGTGACTAAGCACGAAAGGATGAGTGTTATGAATTTAATGAAAGCTTTATTCGGCGATATTAATCAAAAAGAAATTAAAAAAATCGAGAAAATCGTCGATGAAATAGAGAACCTGGAGCCACAGATTGCATCATATGACGATGTAAAACTCAGTGAACAGACAGGACTATTAAGAGACAGGCTGAACAAGGGTGAAAGTCTGAATGATATCTTGGTTGAAGCGCTTGCTACGGCAAGAGAAGCAGCAAAAAGAGTAGTGGGTATGCGGGCTTACAGGGTTCAATTGATTGGTGCAATTGTTTTGCATCAAGGCCGTATAGCAGAGATGAAAACAGGTGAAGGTAAAACCTTAGTAGCACCACTGGCGGCTTATTTAAATGCACTTACTGGTGAAGGCGTACATATTATTACAGTCAATGACTACCTAGCAGAACGGGATAAAGAATGGATGGGCAAAATCTTTGAGTTCATGGGGATGACCGTTGGGTGTGTTGTACATGGTGTTGAAGGTGAAGATCGGCGAAATGCCTATTTGGCTGATGTAACTTATGGAACCAATAATGAGTTTGGTTTCGACTACTTGCGTGACAACATGGCAATGCGCAAAGAACGACTCGTACAAAGACCACTTAATTACGCAATCGTAGATGAAGTGGACAGCATACTCATTGACGAAGCAAGGACCCCGCTTATTATTTCCGGTGAAAGTGCAAAATCTACCGACTTATACCGAGTGGCGGATAGATTTGCAACAACGCTTAATAAAGAAACAGACGTTAAAATAGATGAAAAAGCCAGATCCATATCACTTACAGATGGCGCAGTCGTTGATAAATTTGGTCAGGTTGAAGAGGGCAGTGAATCCAAGAATGGCGTCCACAAAGCAGAGCAATATTTCAACCTTGAAAACTTAAGCGATCCTGAGAATATTGAAATATCGCATCATATTAACCAAGCCATCCGAGCACGATTCTTAATGAAACGTGATGTGGACTACATTGTAAAAGATGGCGAAATTATTATCGTTGATGAATTTACAGGACGACTAATGCACGGACGTCGATATTCAAATGGTTTGCATCAGGCAATTGAGGCGAAAGAAGGGATTGAAGTTCGGAAAGAATCTCAAACCTTAGCGACAATTACCATTCAGAATTACTTTAGAATGTATAAAAAATTAGCGGGTATGACAGGAACTGCAAAAACAGAAGAAGACGAATTTAGACACATATATAACATGGATGTTGTTCAAATTCCAACCAATAAGCCAGTGGTGAGAGAAGACTTGGACGATGCCATTTACAAAAATCTAAAAGGGAAATTTGAGTCCGTATTAAATGACATTGAAACGCGTCATGCAAAGGGACAGCCGGTTCTAGTGGGTACAATCAGCATTGAAACATCAGAATTCCTTGGGAAACTTCTTAAAAAACGTGGGATACCGCATGAAGTCCTCAACGCAAAACAACATGAAAGAGAAGCTGAAATAGTAGCACAGGCTGGTCGTTTTGGGGCGGTGACCATTGCAACAAACATGGCAGGTCGAGGGACTGACATTGTTTTGGGGGGAAATCCTGAATTTTTAGCAAAACGAGACATGCTTAAAAAAGGGTATTCTGAAGCCATTATTCATAGAGTTTCCAGTCCTTTTGTGGGAGATGACCCAGAAGTACTTGAAGCCAAACCGGTTTATGAAACACTTTATGAAACCTATAAAAAAGTGACAGACGATGAAGCGACAAAAGTGAAAGAAGCAGGTGGACTTCACATTATCGGGACTGAGCGTCATGAGTCGAGGCGAATTGACAACCAACTTAGAGGACGTTCGGGTCGTCAAGGTGACCCAGGATCTTCTCAGTTTTACATTTCATTTGAAGATGATCTCATGCGCTTATTTGTAAGTGACCGGGCAAAGGGAATTGTTGAGTCACTTGGCTTTGAAGAAGACATGCAACTGGAAAACAAAATGCTCACGAAATCCATTGAAAACGCACAAAAACGTGTGGAGGGCAGAAACTTTTCCATTCGTAAACATGTGCTTCAGTATGATGATGTTATCAACAAACAACGTGAAATTATATATGGGCAACGAAATAAAGTCATGCATGGTGAAGACATTAGGGCCTACATTGTTGGCATGATTGAAAAAGTTATAGATCGCGCAATTCCAATGTTTACAGAAGGTTATAAATACCCTGAAGAATGGGATTTGGATGGCCTCCTGGCTTATCTTCATCCAATATTTTTGCCACAGGGCGCCATTGTATTTAGTGACGTGGAGTCTTTGACAAAGGCCTCTTTAAAAGAAATAATTCTTGAAAAAGCAGAAGTCTTGTATGCAGAAAAAGAAGCTGAAATTGGCATAGAAAGAATGCGGGATGTGGAACGTGCAATTTTATTAAGAGTTGTGGATTTCCACTGGATTGACCACATTGATGCAATGGATGACTTGAAGCAAGGCATTGGACTTAGAGCAGTTGGACAACAGGATCCTGTGGCAGCCTATAAAATGGAAGGTTTTGCAATGTTTGAAGAACTCATTGCTACGATACAGGAAGAAACCATTAAGGCCTTATTCCATGCAAGCATTCGAACTGAAACAGAACATAAAAGCGTCGCGGTAGTAAAAAATGAATCCCACTTAGGCTCAGGCAATCAAAAACCTGCTAAGACATTTAAAAGTGACAAGAAGGTTGGGCGCAATGACCCTTGTCCATGTGGGAGTGGCAAGAAGTATAAAAAATGTTGTGGGGCAAACACAAACGACTAATCTTAATTTTAGACTTCCGTCCGGGCATGCCTAGGCGGAAGTTCGCATTTTATCGCATGACAATACAAAGGAGGGTTTTATGATTGTACTTGAAAAATACCAACGGGAAGTTAAAAAAATAAAGGCGTCTATCGCTGAGCTTGAGGTGTCTCTTTGACCTGGCTAATGCCAAGTATAAAATAGAAGAGATTGAAATGGACATGACAGCACCTGATTTTTGGGATGATAACGATCAGGCCCAAGTGAAACTAAAAATGCAGAAAGCCCTTAAGACAAAAATAGAAAAATATGAAGGCCTTATGAACAGTGTAGAAGATCTAGAGGCCCTTTGTGAATTGGCAATTGAGGAAGAAGATGCTTCTCTTGAGGATGAAGTGGTTTCTATTTATACATCTGTGGAAAAAGCGTATGAGAAAATGCGGCTGGAGACTTTGCTTACTGGGAATTACGATGCCAACAATGCCATTTTATCCATACATGCAGGCTCAGGCGGGACAGATGCTCAAGATTGGGCTGAAATGCTTTTCAGGATGTATAGAAGATGGGGCGATTCCCGGGGGTATGGTGTAAAAATTTTAGATTTGCAACGGGATACAGAAGCGGGTATAAAAAATGTTTCAATGCTGTTCGAAGGCTTGAATGCATATGGATTTTTAAAATCAGAAAAAGGCGTTCATAGAATCGTTAGAATTTCACCATTTGACTCATCTGGAAAAAGGCACACCTCTTTTGCATCGGTGGATGTTATGCCTGAACTGGATAACACGGTTGAAGTGGACATCAATCCTGTAGACCTTAAAATTGATACTTATAGGGCTTCAGGTGCAGGTGGGCAACATGTCAACACAACAGATTCTGCAGTCCGAATAACGCATATGCCAACTGGCGTGGTCGTACAGTGTCAAAATGAACGGTCACAGACAGCAAACAGAGATACAGCCATGCGAATGCTTATGGGAAAATTAATTGAACTTAAAGAACGGGAGCAAAAAGACAAAATAGAAGATTTAGCAGGTGATTATTCTCAAATCACCTGGGGGTCTCAAATTAGGTCTTATGTCTTCCACCCATATAATATGGTGAAAGATCATAGAACGGGTGCGGAAATGGGAAATATTCAAGCAGTTATGGATGGGGATATAGACCTGTTTATTGACAGTTATTTGAAAGGGGAAACAGCAAATGAATCAAGTGAATGATCTAATCGTCCGTCAACTTTCTAAGGAATTGAAGTTAGGGACGAAACAAATTGAAGCAACCATTGCATTAATTGATGAAGGGAATACCATTCCCTTTATAGCCCGTTACCGTAAAGAGGCAACTGGTGGGATTAGCGACGAAGTTTTGCGTGATTTTGATGACCGGCTTAAGTATTTAAGAAATCTTCAGGCACGAAAAGAAGAAGTGATCCGGATTATTGAAGAGCAGGGCAAACTCACGGATGACTTGAAGGCGGATATTGAATCGGCAACGGTCCTTCAAAAAGTTGAGGATTTATACAGACCTTATAAACAGAAGAAAAGTACAAGAGCTTCTAAAGCCATTGAAAAGGGCCTTGAACCTTTAGCGGATATCATTTGGGCAGAAGACTTTCTCGATGGCGATTTTGAAAGTGTTGCCACCACTTATATAGATGAAGAAAAAGGTCTAGAAACTGTAGAGCAAGTCATCCAAGGTGCAATGGATATTGTCGCTGAAAGAATTTCGGATTCTCCAGATTATAGGGCTTTTATCAGAGAAGCGAACTTACGGCATGGTGTTATTGAATCTGTTGCAGTTGATGCTGAAGAACAAACAGTTTATGAGATGTACTATGATTTCAATGAAGGTGTATCCAAAATTGCCAATCACCGAGTTTTAGCTTTGAACAGGGGTGAAAAAGAGAAAAAGTTAAAAGTGAAATTGATCAGTCCAGATGCAGATTTGGTAGAAGAAATCAAAAAGCGACAAATTATGGATACCCGCGCCCTTACAACACATTACCTTGAAGCTGCGATTGAAGATGCCTATAAGAGGTTAATCGCGCCATCAATCGAGCGTGAAGTCAGAAATCACTTGTCTGAACGTGCTGAAGAGGAAGCGATTAAAGTTTTCGGTAAAAATACAAAAGCTCTACTTCTGGTTCCACCTGTTAAAGATGTTAGAGTTTTGGCCATAGACCCAAGTTATCGGACTGGCTGTAAACTTGCTGTACTTGATGAAACCGGTAAACTTTTGGAATATGCAACCATTTATCCCAATGCGCCTCAAAATAAAGTTAAAGAATCTAAAGCTGTTTTGACAAAACTCATAAAAAAATACAACACTCAGATTATTCCAATTGGAAATGGAACGGCATCAAGAGAAACAGAGCAACTTGTGGCGGAACTTATTCAAGAGCTGGATATGGAAGTGTATTACACAATTGTCAGTGAAGCGGGTGCCTCGGTATACTCGGCATCTAAATTGGCAACAGAAGAGTATCCAGATATTGACGTTTCCATTAGAGGTGCAATCTCAATCGGTAGACGTCTACAGGACCCATTGGCAGAACTAGTTAAAATCGATCCAAAACACATTGGTGTTGGTCAATACCAGCACGATGTAAATCAGAAGAAATTAGAAGAACAACTTGGCAATGTGGTAGAAGATTGTGTAAACAGTGTGGGCGTGGACTTAAATACAGCGACACCTTCCTTGCTCGCTTATGTTGCTGGAATTACCAGTACCATAGCCAAAAATATAGTGGCTTATCGGGATGAAAACGGTAAATTTAATAGCCGTAAGGAACTCATAAAAGTGAAGCGATTGGGTGAAAAAGTTTTTGAGCAGTGTGCAGGCTTTTTAAGAATTGCAGATGGAAAGAATCCTCTTGACAATACCGCGGTCCACCCAGAAGCGTATTCAGATACGGAAAAATTATTGACACTTTTGGGCTATGATCTGAAAGCGCTTGAAAAAAATGCCCTTATGGACATTGACTTGCGTATTGGTCAATTTGCAGGGCTTGACCGAGAAAAGGGACTCAGAGAACTCTCAAATCGCTTGGAAATTGGACTTCCAACCCTTAAAGATATTGTTGAAGAACTGAAAAAACCAGGGCGGGACCCAAGAGATGAAATGCCAAAACCATTTTTTAGAAGTGATGTTTTAAAAATGGAAGATTTATCAGAAGGCATGATTTTAACAGGAACGGTTCGTAATGTCGTAGACTTTGGTGCCTTTGTAGATATTGGTGTCAAGCAAGATGGCTTGGTGCATATTTCTGAACTGGCAGATCGATTTGTAAAAAATCCAATGGATGTGGTTTCGGTAGGGGATACGGTATCGGTTAAAATTAAAGGCATTGATTTGAACCGTGGAAAAATTGCTTTAACCATGCGAAATATTTCAGAAAATTAGTGAAATGGGTGAAAAATCATGTTATAATTTATTTAGTTAACCGAAATAAATAAGACACATTTTTAGTTTGGGGGGTATTATGATTTTTATTAAGAATGCAAAAATTTACACGATAACAAATGGCATTATTGAAAACGGCTGTATTTTAGTGGATGATGGCAAAATTAAAGAAATTGGATCTGATTTAGTGGCACCGTTGGACGCTGAGGTGATTGATGCTGGTGGGAAAAATGTTTTTCCAGGCTTTATTGACGCACATTGTCACATTGGTATGTGGGAAGAAGGGATTGGATTTGAAGGTTCTGATGGAAACGAGATGACAGACCCGGTGACACCACATTTACGTGCGATTGATGCAATTAACCCAATGGATGAAGCCTTTACAAATGCCATTCAAGGCGGGGTTACAACTGCGGCAACTGGTCCAGGAAGTGCCAATGTTATTGGCGGTGTTTTTTCAGTCATTAAACTTCATGGCGATCGGGTTGATGACATGGTTGTTCGCGAAACACTTGCTATGAAATGTGCTTTTGGTGAAAATCCAAAACGCGTTTATGCAGATAAAAAAATGACACCTATGACACGTATGGGAACAGCTGCAAAACTTAGAGAAACTTTGGCGAAAGCCTTTGAATACAATCAGAAAAAGGAAGCAGCTGGAGATGATGCTTCCAAAATGCCAGCCTATGATATGAAACTTGAAGCGATGCTTCCGGTTGTAAAAGGTGAGATTCCTTTGAAGGCGCATGCCCACCGTGCAGATGACATCTTCACTTCCATTAGAATTGCCAAAGAATTCGGCGTTAAGCTCACACTTGAGCACTGTACGGAAGGTCATCTTATTGCGGATCATTTGGCAAAAGAAGGGTATCCTGCAATTGTAGGGCCATCGTTCGGAAATAAGTCAAAATTTGAGCTCAATAAAAAGACCTTTGACACACCAAAAGTTATGGTTGAAGCGGGCTGTAAGATTGCAATAATGACAGATAGTCCTGTAATTCCGCTTGAGTACTTGCCAATGTGTGCAGCGCTGGCACATAGAGTTGGACTTGAAGAAGTGGAGGCTTTAAAGGCCATTACCATTAATGCTGCAGAAATCTTAGAAGTTTCAGATCGACTTGGAAGCTTAGAAGCCGGAAAAGATGCAGACATCGTAATTTGGGAAGGACATCCATTTGACCTTCAAGCCAAAGTAGCGGTTACACTTGTAAATGGTGAAGTTGTTTATCGCAAATCATAATATAAATTGAGTAACATTCCTTATGACCCACTCGGTTCCCCAGGCTGAGTGGGCATTCCCTTTTTTTGGTGTTTTTGTTTCTGCTTTACACCGCTCGGAATTCCATATAAAATAGAGTGAGAAAAAATGAGGTGTGATTATGGAAATGAAAATCAAGTCATTGGATGAGACAAAAATATATGCTTTTGAACTGGCAAAGCGATTGAAACCTGGTGCGGTTGTATGTTTGGAGGGAGATCTTGGGGCAGGAAAAACAACCTTTACACAGTTTTTGTGTGAAGCTTTAGGCGTTTCTGAGTATGTTACCAGTCCAAGTTTCAGTATCATGAATGCTTATGAGGGCCTAGTTGAAGGGGTAAAAATTCCCATTTATCATTTTGATGTTTACCGGATATCGGATCCCGATGAAATGGACGAAATCGGATTTGATGAATTTTTATTTGGTTCTGGAATCTCTGTAATAGAGTGGGCTGGCATGATTGTGGACCGTTTACCAGATGAAGCGATATGGATTGAATTAAGACTGGATGAAATGGGTACTAGAGTATTAAGAGAAACAATAAAGTCAGAAAGGAAATCACTATGAAAACCTTGGTAATAGACACATCGTCCACTGCAGCGAGCATTGCCGTAATTGAAGACGGGGTTGTGCTTGGAGAATATACCTTGCATACAATTCAGACCCATTCACAAAAGTTGATGCCGATGGTGGATCAGTTGCTTTCACATTTGGATCTTAAAATTAGAGATATGGATCGGTTTGCTGTATGTGAAGGGCCTGGTTCTTTCACGGGTGTACGGATTGGACTGGCAGCTGTGAAGGCTTTTGCGCAACCTTATAACAAACCCGTCTGCACATTTAGCAGTATGAAACTTTTGGCAGCGGCTTTTGCCCACTATGAAGGCATGGTGCTTTCGGCTTTAGACGCAAAACGAGGCACCGTTTATTATGGTTTGTATCGGTGGCGGTTGGGGCATTTAGAAACTATTGCAGAGGGTGTGGAAGATGTGACGATGCTTCTTGAAGATGTTGCAACACGGTATATGGACCAGTATTTGGTGTGTACTGGTGATGCAACTTGGATTTATCAAGACGCATTTGACAAAATGCTAGGGACAGCACCGGCCATTAGGATTACGGGAAAACGCACTTCTGTTCCCAATGCATCAAATTTTCGATATATAGAAGATGCGGTTTCAGAAGCGGTTGAATACAACGATGTGAAGGCCAATTATATGAAAAAATCTCAAGCAGAAAGGGATTTGATTAAATGAAACCTATTGTTCGACTAATGACGGCTGAGGATATAGAATCGGTTTATGAAATCGAGCTCAAGTCTTTTGAAACGCCTTGGACTTTGGAAGCTTTCAATAAAGAAATTCATGAAAATGAATTGGCTGTCTATCATGTTTTGGAATTAAATGATTCTGTAATTGGTTATGGCGGCATGTGGAAAATTGTAGATGAACTTCACGTAACCAATTTTGCGGTTTTACCCGATTATCGCGGAAAAGGATTTGCGCATTTTCTTATGGACGCCATGGAGGATTATGGTGTTATTCATGGTTTTAAGTATATGACACTAGAAGTGAGAAGAAGCAACGCTGTGGCCATAGCACTTTATGAGAAGCATGGATTTGTTGGGGCGGGATATCGGCCCAAATATTATGTGGATTCAGGTGAAGATGCTTTGGTCATGTGGAGGGAGTTATAGATGGAAAATAAAATCATAACATTGGCCATAGAGACATCGTGTGATGAAACAGCTTGTGCTGTGCTTGAAAATGGCAGAAAGATTTTGGCAAATGAAGTGTACACACAAATTGAAATTCATAAGACTTTTGGCGGTGTCGTACCGGAAGTGGCTTCTCGAAATCATTTGGAAAAAATTGCTGAAAGTGTTGACCGTGCCCTAAACCAGTCTGGGAAAAAGATGTCAGAGATTGATCATATTGCGGTGACATACGGGCCGGGACTTGTGGGGGCCTTGCTTGTGGGACTTTCTTACGCAAAAGCATTGGCTTACACACTTGAAATTCCAATAGTTGCAGTAAACCATATTGAAGGTCACATAGCGGCGAACTATATAGCACACCAAACCTTAGAGCCCCCTTTTTTGTGTTTAATCGTATCGGGTGGGCATACGCACCTTGTTAAGGTAAATGGCTATACAGAGTTTGAAGTAATTGGAAGAACCCGTGACGATGCTGCAGGCGAGGCCTTTGACAAGGTTTCTAGGACTCTTGGTTTAGGATATCCAGGGGGACCTATTGTGGATAAACTTGCAAAAAAGGGGAATCCATATGCCATAGATTTTCCAAAAGCCATGATGGGTCATGACACCTTAGATTTTTCATTTAGTGGCCTTAAATCTGCTGTTTTGAATTATTTAAACAAGTGTCGTATGAAGGGTGATTCTATTGTAGTAGAGGATGTGTGCGCCAGTTTTCAACATGCAGTTGTAGAAACGCTTAAAGGGAAAGTGCTACAGGCTATGGAACAGACAGGGTGTCATAAAATTGTTTTGGCTGGAGGTGTGGCGGCAAATTCAGCCCTACGTCATGCTTTGGGATCGCTTGAAACTATTGATATTTACTATCCGCCTTTGGATCTGTGCACAGATAATGCGGCGATGATTGGTTGTGCAGGGTATTATAAGTTTCTAAAAGGGGATATTTCCGGACTCGATGTGAATGCAGTCCCAAATTTAAAAATCGGAGAATAATATTATTAAAATGGGACTTATGTCCCATTTACTTTTTTGTCCTAAAAGAGACGAAAATGACGGAAATTTCATGTTATGTAAACCGAAAGCACGTTCGTCTATTCATGTACTAATATTTGTACAATTGTGGATTAACCTGTGGACAGTGTGGAAAACTATTGTATATTGGAGAATGCATCCTGGATGAACTGGGGATAACCTTGTAAAAACATGGGGATAAGTTGACAAGTTAGTGGATAAATTTATTTTAGAGTATAAGTATTCACGATAAAAGGATATTACTTCCAAAAAAAATGGGTTACATAATTATGAATCTGCTTATTTACTTTCGCTTAGAAAAAGAAAGCCCCTCTTTAGGGTTAATTCTAAAGAGGGGCAAGTCTTATCATTTTTATTCAATACCAACACTGGCAAGGTAAGTGATGACGTCTGAAATAGATGTAAACTTTTCAGCAATTTCATCGGGAATTTCAATTTCAAATTCATCTTCTATAGCCATAATAATTTCGACAGCATCAATAGAATCAATATCCATACTATCAAACGTTGTATCTGCAGTAATTTCTGAAGAATCTAAAACGCTAAGCTGCTCGAGAATAATTGACTTAATTTTTTCAAACATAAAACCCTCCTAAAATGTTTAACACGTGGCTTAATTTTATTATAAAGTAAAATCCTTATTTGTCTACTATGAAATATTTGAAGAATTTATAAAATTTCCAAATACTCATCTAACTGGCTATAAAGTTCCACCAGTTCGTCTTTGAGTCGTTTAATATCACGTTGAACTTCGGCAGACTTATCAGGATCTGAATAAATAGATTCATCACAAAGATCGAGTTCCAGCTGGTGTACTTTTTCTTCATGGGTTTCTATAGATGTTTCCAACGCTTTTAAAGTTTGTTTTTGCTTCTTTAAAGCTTGTTGTGCCTCTTTTTCTTTGCGTTGCTTCTCTTTTAACCGCGTTTTATTTGTGTTGGAATCACTTATAGGCGCAGTCTCAAAGGCTGTCGCTTCTTCTTTTTTGAGCTGAAAATAATCATAATTGCCCCAATAAACCGCTAGACCATTTTCAGTGAGCTCAAAAATCTTGGTACAGATTTTGTTTAGGAAAAAACGGTCGTGAGAAATTGCAACAAGTGTGCCATCGTAACTCAAAAGTGCATCCTCAAGAGATTCTTTTGCGTAAATGTCCAAATGATTTGTTGGTTCATCCAAAAATAAGGTGTTGAAATCAGACAACATTAATTTTAAAAGGGAAACCCGACTGCGTTCACCACCACTTAGTTGACGAATTTGTTTTTCAATATCATCTCCCTCAAATAGGAATGCGCCCAGTAAAGATCTGACTTCTGTAAGTGTCAACGTGGGATTTTCATCGTGAATTTCTTCGATAACGGTTTTGTTTAACTGTAAATTTCCAAGTTCTTGATCATAATACCCTGGATGCACGTGATGGCCCCAGTGGATTTTTCCAGAATTGGCATCAATCTCTTGAATGAGTATCTTGAATAGTGTGGTTTTACCGACACCGTTTGGGCCAACAAGGCCAATACGTTCTCCATTATAGATTTCAAACGATAGATCTTTAAGAACTGTGTGAGAACCGTATGATTTGTAGAGGTTTTCAACTTGAAGAACGTCCTTGCCACTTTTTGCAAATGATTTTAAGTGGAGTTTAAAGTGATTTTTGAAAAATGTTGGGCGTTCAACCAAAGACATTTGTGCCAAACGTTTTTCACGAGATTTGGCACGTTTGGTGAGTTTTTCTGTGCCGTGGCCTTTAAATCTGCGTATGATTTCCTCTTGTTTTTGAATTTCTTTTTGTTGCTGTTCATACTGCTTAAGTTCTGATTCTATACGGGCTTTTTTTTGAGTCAAATAGGCGGAGTAGTTGCCCGTGTATTCTTGAATACTTTTGTTTTCAACTTCAAGGATTCGCGTCACAATCTGGTCTAGAAAATACCGGTCGTGTGAAATCATCACAATAGTGCCCTCATACTCTTTTAGATAAGTCTCCAACCACTTGATTGCTTCTATGTCCAAATGGTTAGTGGGTTCATCTAAAAATAAAATATCGGGTTTGGTGAGTAGGAGTCTGGCGATGCCAACCCTTGATTTTTGCCCACCGCTCAGTTGGTTAATGGGTTTTTGATGTTCTTTTTCAGTAAACCCTAAACCGTTAAGGACACCTCTGATTTTACTGGATACAGTGTATCCGTCTAGTTGTTCAAACTTGGTCTGAAGCGCTGCATAAGTATCTAAAATAGGGTGTTGTTGATTTGGTGGCATGTGCTGCATATCTTGCTCCAAAGCCCGCATTTTGTGCTCTAGTTCAAATACGGATTCAAAAACAGACGCACAGTAATCAAAAGCAGAAATCTCAGAATCAATTCTTGTGTTTTGCTCAAGATACCCAATGGTGAGGTCTTTTCCGATAAAAATATCACCCGCATCTTTTGATTCAATTCCTGTTAGAATTTTAATTAACGTTGTTTTTCCGGCGCCATTGACACCGATTAGGCCAATTTTATCTCCTGTATTAATCGTAAAATTGATTCCGGCTAGAATTTCATCAATTCCATATATTTTTTGTATGTCTTTACATGATATGGCAATCATTATTTATCCTCTTATTCAAAAAAATAACAAAGTTTGCTAAATACTACTAGATATTATACCTTATCTGTTTTAAAATAAAAAGGGGAAGCGGAATTGTCTGAACTTTATGTTATTTATTTGACAATCTTTTCCCAGAAGTGTTATAATTTAGTTGAGAACATATGTTAATTCTATCAGTGAGGTGTTTATGAAAGATAAAAATATTTCGGTGGCAGTCATCAGGAGATTGCCTAAGTACCATCGTTACCTGAAAGAATTGTTGGATCGCGACATTAGACGTATATCATCAAAGGAACTTAGCAAGATTATTGGCTTTACAGCTTCTCAAATTAGACAGGACTTAAATAATTTTGGGGGGTTTGGCCAGCAGGGTTATGGCTATAATGTAGAAGATTTATATCAAGAAATTAGTAAAATACTTGGATTGACTCGTAACTACAATGTTGTCATTGTGGGCGCGGGAAATTTGGGACAGGCACTTGCCAACTACACAAGTTTTGGACGACTTGGGTTTGATCTTAAGGCAATTTTCGATATCAACCCTAAATTCAGAGGGTTTAAAGTCAATGATGTAGATGTTTTAGACATGGATAATTTTGAGACTTTTATTGAAGAAAACGCTGTTGAGATTGTCTACATCTGCACGAGTCGGAATGGTGCCCAAGACGTGGCCGATAGAGTTCAGAAGACAAAAGTTAAGGCCATTTGGAATTTTGCACCTATTGATTTGAAGGTCAATGAAGATGTAATTGTAGAAAATGTGCATCTTATTGATAATTTACTAACGCTATCCTACTTCTTGAAAGAAAACCAATAGATATTTTTATGAGACGAGACGTGACCTCGTCTTCTTTTTTTGGTAAAATATCAGTTAGGGATTGCAACAAATTATTGGGAGGACAAAAAAATGAAAGAAGTGGTAATTGTAAGTGCTGTGAGAACAGCTGTGGGCGCTTTTGGCGGGTCGTTAAAAGATGTAACGCCAGCTGAACTTGGTGCGGTGGTTATTAAAGAAGCGTTAGACCGCATTAAACTTGATCCTGCGGCAGTAAATGAAGTGCTTATGGGATCTGTGCTTCAAGCTGGATATGGCCAGGGTGTCGCACGACAGGCTTGGCTAAAAAATGGTTTTCCTGTAGAAGTACCCTGTTCAACTGTGAATATGATTTGTGGCTCAGGACTCAAAACAGTCTCTATGGGCGTTGAATCTATCCAAACGGGCACAAATGACATTGTTGTGGCTGGTGGTACAGAAAACATGAGTATGGCCCCTTATTTAATTAAGTCTGGAAGATGGGGACAACGCATGGGAAATGGTGAACTTTATGATGTTATGGTAATGGATGGCCTTTGGGACGTTTTCAACAATTACCACATGGGCATTACAGCAGAAAATATTGCTGAAAAATGGAATTTGACACGTGAAGAGCAAGACAATTTGGCATTTGAATCTCAGAAAAAAGCGGCAGCTGCAAGAGATTCGGGACGCTTTAAAGATGAGATCGTTCCTGTCTATATCCCGCAGCGTAAAGGGGATCCAGTTTGTTTTGACACAGATGAATATATAAAAGAAACATCACTTGAAAAACTTTCAAAATTAAGACCTGCTTTTAAAAAAGAAGGCACAGTTACAGCGGGAAATGCTTCTGGTATAAACGATGGTGCTTCTTGCGTGATTCTTATGAGTAAGGAAAAAGCAGAGGCGCTAGGCATTCAACCTATTTGTGAAGTTGTTTCTCACGCATCTGCTGGTGTAGACCCAAGCATTATGGGTACAGGCCCAATACCTGCAACGCGCAAGGCGCTTGAACGTGCAAATCTAAAAGTTGAGAATTTGGATTTGATTGAAGCCAACGAAGCATTTGCTGCACAGGCACTAGCTGTTAATAAGGAACTTGGATTTGACCCTAAAAAAGTAAATGTAAATGGTGGTGCAATTGCAATTGGTCATCCTATTGGTGCATCTGGCAACCGAATTCTTGTGACTTTACTTTATGAGATGCAAAAAAGAGAAGTCAATCTCGGCCTAGCCACACTTTGTATTGGCGGTGGTATGGGTGAAGCGCTGATTGTAAAACGCATCTAGTTTAGGGACTAGGAGGGTACATGGCAAATTATTCCAAAGAAATTACACATATGATGGACAGGCTTTATGTTAAGTTACTGTCTCAAGACCGTAATGGGCTTTATAAAGAAACCATCTATCCGAAACTCAATCTAATGGAATTTCTAATGATTAAAAAAATTGGGGAAGCCGGTACCATTCGTCTAAATAAATTAATTGATTTGATGGAAGTGGATCGAAATCTTGTAACGACAACAGTTAAGAAACTCAGCACCTTACGGCTTTTAAAGAAAAATCCAGATGTCCTGGATGGACGCATACAGTGCATTTCTTTACTTCCAGAAGGTGACGTTTTATACAACCGAATTTTAGAAATTCAGAAGGAAGAAATTGACTTTGTATTAAATGAAATTACCGTAAATGAAGAGAAAGCGGTTCTTAAATTCATTAGTAAAATTGTTCAATTTCACACAGATAAGTATGAGATTAAGTGATAAGGATCAAGTGATTAGGTTGGTTAGGAGTACCCTCGACCAACAAGATCAGGTTATTTTGGGGATCGATGGGAGATGTGGCAGTGGGAAAACGACATTTGCCAAGGACTTGCTGGCCCATTTTGACGGTGTGGTAATTCACATGGATGATTTTTTTCTGCCTAAGGACATGCGGACACTTGCACGTATGGAAGAGCCGGGTGGAAATGTACATTACGAGCGGGTTTTAGAGGAAGTTATAAGTCCAATTTTAAAAAACGCCCCTATTTCCTATCGAAAATTCAGATGTGATTTGGCGTGTTTTGAGACAAAACCTATTGAACTGCCAACTGCTAGATTGATTATCATAGAAGGGGCGTATGCGTTTCATCCTCTACTCCAGCCCTATTATGATCTTAAAGTCTTCATGACGCATAGCCCTGAAAAACAAAAACAGCGCATTGTTAAGCGAAACGGCGAGCTGGGTTGGGGGCGTTTTGAAACCATGTGGATTCCCTTGGAAGAAAAACACATTGGTGAAAATAAGGTGCTTGAATTTTGTGACGTGATTTTGGACACAAGCGGTGAAAACTGGTAACAAAAAAAGTCCTCTCGAATCTTTAATTAAAGACTTGAGAGGACTTTCTGTTTGTTGATTATTGAGGTTGTGGTGCGTCTACTGGGCAAACATTTGCACAAGCACCGCAATCGATGCAAGCATCGCTGATTACGTAGATTGTATCACCAGCAGAAATAGCATTTACTGGACATTCTGGCTCACAAGCGCCACAAGAAATACAAGAATCGTTAATTACGTACATAATGGACCTCCTTATAATTGTTAAGTGTTTAACACTTTTTGACTTCAGTTAATTATAATATGGATTAAAGAAGACTCACAAGATAAGAGACTAAAAAAGTCTTAAAACCCTTACTATTACAATGATAATCATTATTAATAAACACATGGACAATAATTAGCCCACAGGGCATATTAATATTATGTAATGATTGGAAAAGAAACTGGATAAAAATTTTTATATGGTTTACACTGTTTGTGGAATGTGTTAAAATTAAGGCGATTGGCACTTTAGTATTTTTTTAACAATCTTTTGGAGCCATCGGCGGGGGGCAACCTCAGATCATTTTAAAGGAGATGTTTGAAATGAAGTACATTGAAGAGGTATTTGAGCAAATTAAGAATCGTAATGGCAGTGAGCCGGAATTTTTGCAAGCAGTTGAAGAGGTTTTTAAATCGTTGGAACCTGTTATGGCAAAACATCCTGAGTATGTTAAAGCTAACATTCTTGGAAGAATTGCAGAACCGGAAAGACAAATTATTTTTAGAGTTCCTTGGGTTGACGATGCAGGAAACCTTCATGTAAACAGAGGGTTTAGAGTTCAATTTAACGGCGCTATCGGACCTTACAAAGGTGGAATCCGTTTCCACAAGTCTGTTTACCTTGGAATTATTAAGTTCCTTGGATTCGAGCAAATTTTCAAAAATGCATTGACTGGCCTTCCTATCGGCGGTGGTAAAGGTGGTTCTGATTTTGATCCATCTGGTAAATCAGATGCAGAAGTTATGAGATTTTGCCAAAGTTTCATGACAGAACTTTATAGACATATCGGACCAGATGTAGACGTTCCAGCTGGCGACATTGGTGTTGGCGGAAGAGAAATTGGCTACATGTATGGACAATATAGAAGAATTAGAGGCGCGTTTGAAAATGGCGTTCTTACAGGAAAAGGCTTGAGCTATGGTGGGTCTTTAATCCGTCCTGAAGCAACAGGTTTTGGTGTAACTTACTTTACAAGAGAAATGCTTAAAACTCAAGGTGAAACGTTTGAAGGTAAAACAGTTGCACTTTCAGGTTTTGGTAACGTAACTTGGGGTACTGCAACAAAAGTTACTGAACTTGGTGGTAAAGTTATCACAATTTCAGGTCCAGATGGTTATGTGTTGGATGAAGATGGTGTTAAGGGCGAGAAAATTGAGTTCCTTACTGAACTTAGATCAAGTGGCAAAGATATTGTTGCGCCATATGCTGAAAAGTTTGGTGCTAAATTCTTCCCAGGCGAAAGACCTTGGGGCGTTAAAGCGGATATAATCATCCCATGTGCAACTCAAAATGAAATTAGACTTGAGCATGCGAAACAAATCGTTGAAAATGGTGTTAAGTATGTGTGTGAAGCTTCAAATATGCCAACAACAAACGATGCGCTTGAGTATCTTCAAAAGAATGGTGTTATTGTTGGACCTGCTAAAGCTGCAAATGCTGGCGGTGTAGCAACTTCAGCGCTTGAGATGAGCCAAAACTCTATGCGTTATTCATGGACTGCTGAAGAGGTTGATGCAAAACTTCAACAAATTATGAAAACAATTCATGACAATGCATCTTATGCAGCTCAAGAATATGGTTTCGGTTATGACCTCGTTGCAGGCGCAAACATTGCAGGCTTCAAAAAAGTTGCAGAAGCAATGTTGGCACAAGGCAATTACTAATTGAATTAAAAAAGACACTCTCTTTGGAGGGTGTCTTTTTTTGTCAAAAAGACACAATTGAAAAATAATACTTTGTGGAAAAACGGCATGTTTGTTATAATAAAACTATAAAAAAGTTATAAAGGAGGTTCTTGTGAGCAATCAGGAATCCAATGTCGTTTTAAGTGAAGTGATGGCGCTTGATCTATTTAAGACATCAACGCTCTTAACTGGGGCCGAAAATTTAGAAAAGGTTGTGTCATCAGTAAATGTAATGCTTGACTCTGAAGTTATAGAGTGGATTGAAGAGGATGGACAAATCTTACTGACAACAGGTCAAGTTTTTGCAAAATTAACTGAAGCTGAGCTTATGAATTTTTTTGAGTCCTTGGTTTCAAAAAATGTGACGGGCGTATTTGTTAAGGTGAAGCCATATATTGAAGGCTTTGGGCCTGAAATTGTGGACTATTGTAAGGCACAGGGACTTTCTATTGTCGATTTGGATTATGAGGTATCTTTTACAGATATTTTTTCTGTTGTCTATAACTTGATGTTTCAAAAGCAAACGGCAATTCTCAAACGCGTAGAAACCTTACATAAAGACACCATGGGCGTGGTGATGGAGGGTGGCAGTATAGACGACGTCTTGAGAAGTATTGGCAAAACCATTTCTGCACCAATTTTCATAAGAGATTATTATTTTGAAGACACTTATTTTTTGAAGGCTGAATTTGAAGAAATCTATGCCCTTTTATATGAAAATATTGAAACGGTTCAATTTGACGGCAAGCAATCGAAACTGATTCGAGATCAAGTGGCATACAGAGGTGGGGAGATTGAGCGACTTGTGATCCCTATTTTTGTAAAAAATCAAGTTTACGGACATATTGTTGCATATGGCAAAGATCAAGGGATATCAAACTATGATAAGTTAGGCCTTGAAGCTGCTTCAAACATCATTGCCATTGAGTTTCTAAAGAAAATATCTGTGCAGGAAGTGGAAAACAAGTACAGACTTGAATTCTTTGATGATTTGATTTCCTTGGATGAAAATAGGCGAGGGAAAGCGGTTGAAAGGGCATCGAATTTTAGGTTTTCCGAAAATGCAAGTTATGTTGTCCTCAGTATTCGCATGGCACAAAAGGGCGACGTCGATATGGAAGAACGCTTGTTAAAGGCATCTTACTTGACAGATCTTGTCTGTAAAGATTTAGGGCATAGCTACCTAATTTTAAATAAAAGTAACACCGTTCACATCTTGGTTATGCTGAAAGAAGGTGAGGGGCTATCCGTTGTTAAGCGCTATACAAAATATATTCATGAAATCCTAAAAAGCAGATTGAAACGGCAAAAAGTTAGGATTGGATCGGGCCGAATTTATAAAGGAATTCACATGGTTCACAAGAGTCTTTTGGATGCTAGTAGGGCGCTTGAAGCGGCTATGGATTACCTAAATCAAGACATTGTCTTTTTTGAGGAAATGGGCGTCTATAAAGTCTTATCGAACACGGCTATAAAAACAGAACTTGAAATCTTTTTAAAAGATATTTTAGAACCTTTAATGGCCTATGATGCTCGAAAAGATACGGAACTTATTAAGACGTTGATGGTCTATTTTGAATGTAATGGGAACTTAAAACGCATGTCTGAAGTACTCTTTACCCATTATAATACGATACTTTACCGGTTGAGCAGAATTCAAGAGATTATTGGGCTGAGCTTGGACGATGAAGAAAATCGTTATGCGATTCACACGGCACTTAAGGTCCATAAGATATTCAATATGTAATGGGGCTGTGATATAATCGTTCTTAGGGATAAGTAAAAAATAGGAGGATGAGATGAATACAATCAATATTGAAAGTTTGTTTGATGTATTGCCAGAATACCCTGAGTTTAAAAGTGGGATTCGACGTGCACCGATGCGTGAGTTAACACTGACACCTTCTGAAATCGAGTTGGCACTCAAAAATGCGCTGAGGTATATACCTGAAAAATGGCATGAAGTGCTTGCGCCAGAGTTTTTAGAGGAACTTTTAACCAAAGGCCGTATTTATGGCTATCGCTTTAGGCCTCAAGGCAACATTAAAGGTAAATCTATTGATACCTATAAAGGGAAAACGGTGGAAGGCAGAGCCATACAAGTTATGATTGACAACAATTTGGATTTTGATATTGCCCTTTACCCATATGAACTTATAACCTATGGTGAAACGGGAAGTGTTTGCCAAAATTGGATGCAATACCATTTGATCAAGAAATATCTTGAAGAAATGACAGATGAGCAAACTTTAGTTGTTCAATCAGGCCATCCCCTTGGACTTTTTAAATCACCTAAAACTGCGCCTAGAGTGGTAATATCAAATGGCCTTATGATTGGTATGTTTGATGATCTTGAAAACTGGAATCGGGCTGCTGCGCTTGGCGTGGCATCATATGGACAGATGACAGCTGGTGGTTGGATGTATATTGGACCGCAAGGGATTGTGCATGGAACTTATTCGACACTTTTAAATGCTGGAAGAGATAAACTTGGTATTCCTGAAAAAGAAGACCTAAAAGGACGTTTGTTTGTAACGTCGGGTCTTGGTGGCATGAGTGGTGCCCAAGGAAAGGCAACTGAAATTGCTGGTGGTGTTGGCATTATTGCAGAAGTTGATTATTCCAGAATTGAAACACGCCATACACAAGGCTGGGTATCTGATATTGCAGAATCGCCTGAAGCTGCGTTTGAATTGGCTAAGACGTATAAAAAAGAAGGCAAAGCAGTTGCCATTGCGTATCATGGTAATATTGTAGATTTGCTTGAATATGCCGTGGATAAGGAAATTGCCATTGACCTGTTATCGGATCAGACTTCTTGTCATAACGTGTATGATGGTGGGTATTGCCCAGTTGGAATTTCTTTTGAAGAACGTACGGCACTTTTATCAAATGATAAAAAGCGATTTGTCAACTTGGTTAATGAGACACTTGTTCGCCATTTTAAGGCCATTAAGGTACTTGTCGAGCGTGGGGTTTACTTTTTTGACTACGGCAATAGTTTTATGAAGGCCGTCTATGATGCGGGCGTTCAAGAAATTTGTAAAAATGGCAGAAATGAGTTGGATGGATTTATTTGGCCATCTTACGTAGAAGATATTATGGGACCGGTCCTTTTTGATTACGGATATGGGCCTTTTAGATGGGTCTGCTTAAGTGGCAAATCCGATGATTTAGATAAGACCGATCAAGCGGCAATGGCGTGTATTGATCCGGAGAGAAGATTCCAAGACCGTGACAATTGGGTTTGGATTCGGGATGCAAAGAAAAACAAGTTGGTTGTTGGAACTCAAGCCCGTATCTTGTATCAAGATGCAATGGGACGACTTAAAATAGCACTTAAGTTTAATGAAATGGTACGAAAAGGTGAGGTTGGCCCAATTATGCTGGGCAGAGACCATCATGATACAGGTGGAACGGACTCGCCGTTTAGAGAAACATCTAATATTAAAGATGGTTCAAACATTATGGCGGATATGGCAACCCATATTTTTGCTGGAAATGCAGCGCGGGGTATGAGTATGATTGCCCTTCATAATGGTGGTGGTGTTGGCATTGGTAAATCTATCAATGGCGGATTTGGTATGGTTCTAGATGGCAGTGAACGTGTTGATGAAATTTTAAAAAATGCAATGCCTTGGGATGTTATGGGCGGTGTTGCGAGACGTGCTTGGGCAAGAAATACCCATGCTGTTGAAACTTCAAAACACTATAATGAAACGCGTGAAACAGACCACATCACAATTCCGTATATTGCAGATGATGCCCTTGTTGGCAAGTTGGTGAAAGATAAACTGGAAAAATAAAGTGTCATTGGAAAGGAGCCAATCATGAAAACAGATGTTCAAATTGCACAAGAGTCAACAATGAAGCCTATCAAAGATGTGGCTGGGAAAGTAGGAATTCCAGAATCGGCTTTAGAACTTTATGGAAATTATAAGGCGAAAGTGAGTTTAGATCTTCTTAAGCAAAAGCAAAATGAACCAGATGGAAAATTGATTCTCGTTACTGCGATAAATCCAACGGCTGCAGGTGAGGGCAAGACGACGGTCAATGTTGGATTGAGTATGGGACTTAACAAGATTGGGAAAAGAGCATTTACAGCCTTGCGTGAACCGTCTTTAGGACCTTGTTTTGGTGTTAAAGGTGGCGCTGCTGGAGGTGGACATGCGCAAGTGGTTCCAATGGAAGACATTAATTTGCACTTTACAGGTGATATTCATGCGGTGACGACAGCCAACAACCTTTTGGCAGCCCTTATTGACAATCATATCCATCAGGGCAATCGGTTGGGCATTGATCCAAAGCGTGTGAGCTGGAGACGTGCCGTAGATATGAATGACCGTGCACTTAGAAATATTGTTGTTGGATTGGGGAACAAGGGAGATGGTGTTGTCCGTGAGGATGGCTTTGATATTTCGGTTGCTTCTGAAGTGATGGCAATTCTTTGTTTGGCGATGGACATAAGAGGTTTAAAAGAGCGACTTTCCAAAATGGTGATTGGGTACACATATGAAAACAAACCTGTCACAGCTGGACAATTGGATGCAGTTGGTTCAATGGCGTTACTTCTAAAAGATGCAATTATGCCAAATCTTGTACAAACGCTTGAAAATACACCTGCCTTTATTCATGGTGGACCTTTTGCCAATATTGCACATGGCTGTAACTCTGTTGTTGCAACCAAAACTGCACTTAAATTTGGCGAATATGTTGTCACTGAAGCTGGTTTTGGTGCGGATTTGGGTGCTGAAAAATTCTTTGATATTAAATGCCGGTATGCAGGTCTTGAGCCAAGTGCAGCTGTGATTGTGGCAACGATAAAAGCCCTTAAAAAACACGGGGGAGTTGGCAAAAATGATCTTGGCACAGAAAATCTTGAAGCTTTAAAAATTGGGTTTGAGAACTTAAAAAGACATGTTGAAAATGTTGGAAAATTTGGTGTTCCTGCTGTGGTTGCAATCAATGAATTCCCTACAGACACTCAGGCAGAAGTTGAACTTCTGGATAAAATGTGTCGTGAAATTGGCGTTCCTGTTGTGTTGACACAGGTTTGGGCTAAGGGTGGCGATGGCGCTGTTGAACTTGCAAAGAAAGTGGTTGAACTTGCTGAGGGTGGCACTTCTAAATTCAAGCCTTTATACGAGTTGAATCAACCGATTGTCAAGAAAATTGAGACAGTTGCCAAGGAAATTTATCGTGCAGATGCGGTTGAGTTTTCAAACAAGGCGCTTAAGGCCATAAAAAAACATGAAGAAGATGGTTTGGGCGATTTGGCAATTTGTATGGCTAAGACGCAATATTCTTTCTCGGATGATCCAAGCCTAATTGGTGCGCCAGAAGGCTTTAAAATTACGATTAATGATGTTAAAGTATCTGCAGGTGCGGGATTTTTGATCCCAATGGCGGGCGATATTATGCGTATGCCTGGCCTACCAAAAGTGCCTGCTGCAAATAATATTGATATATTAGAGGACGGCGAAATTATAGGGCTGTTCTAATTTAAACGAAAAAGAGGAAAGTGCATGCTTGGAACGATTGTAAATGCACTTGCAATTGTAGTGGGTGGCTTTGCAGGTGTTCTGCTTAAAGGCGGGTTGCCAGAAAAGATGAGCACCACTATAATGCAGGGTGTTGGGCTTGCGGTGATTCTCCTTGGACTCTCGAGTGCCATGGAAGGGATGCCGTATATAATGGAGATTATTTTCTTTCTTGTTATAGGAACGGTAATCGGCGAGTGGATAGACATTGAAAAACGTCTCGAAAAAATCGGAGATCGACTCGAGGTTAGATTTTCAAGAGGTGGCTCTACCTTTAGTAAGGGGTTTGTGGCAGCAAGTCTTTTGTATTGTGTTGGTGCAATGGCCATTATGGGTGCCCTTGAAAGTGGATTAAATGGCAATCATGAAATCCTTTTTGCAAAATCAGTTCTTGATGGAATCACTTCTATTGTTTTTGCATCAACATTGGGTGTGGGGGTTATTTTTTCAGCAGCTTCAGTTTTGATTTATCAGGGAAGTATCACCCTCCTTGCTGGCGGTGCGGCTGAAATTTTGACTGAAACAGTTGTGCTTCAAATGTCGGCAACAGGCGGTCTTTTGATTGTAGGACTTGGCTTATCCATGGTTCTGTCGTCAAAGATCAGAGTGGCCAACATGCTTCCAAGTGTACTTTTACCAATTGTTTATCATGTTATACAAAATTTGATACTGTGAGTGAAGCCGGGATTATATCCCGGCTTTTTTATGGATACTACATACCCCTTGTGTACTTTTAACAAAATAATCGGGATTCATAACAGAACAATTTAACAATACATATGAATAATTACAAAAACAAGCAGTTAAAGACGAAGATTATTTGGATAAATATAAAAATTATTTGTGTTTTTGGATTTGTTTTGCTAAAATTTAGAGGTAGAGAATACTGAATGGAGGTATGTATGGAAAAGAATATTGGATTCTTTGAGAAAACTTTTAGACTCAAAGAACACGGAACCAATGTAAGAACTGAAATTATTGCTGGCTTTACCACTTTTATGACAATGGCCTATATTTTAATTGTCAATCCGCTGACGTTGGAAGCTGCCGGTATGGATTTCATGAAAGTCTTCACAGCAACAGCGCTTTCATCTGTAATTGCAACACTTGTTATGGGGCTTGTTGCAAAGCTACCTTTTGCTTTGGCACCAGGTATGGGCCTAAATGCTTTTTTTGCGTATACCGTTGTAATTGGCATGGGGAAATCATTTGAATTTGCACTTACGGCAGTGTTTTTAGAGGGTATTATATTTTTATTACTGACAGGTTTAAATGTTCGTGAGGCAATTATCAATTCGATTCCATCTAATATTAAAAAAGCGATATCGGTGGGCATTGGTCTGTTTATCGCCTTTATTGGTTTGGCCAACGCAGGTATTATCATTCAAGGCGCCACCCCGCTTGAGCTTGGGGATATAACAACAGGGGCACCGCTTCTTGCTTTGATTGGTCTTATAATTGCTGGTGTCTTATTGGCGTTTAAGGTTAAGGGTGCGCTTTTCATTGCGATTATTGCAACAACACTTATTGGAATTCCAATGGGACAAACACTTTTACCAGATAAAATTGTTTCTGCACCAACAGCACCTTATTTCTTTAACTTTGTTTGGTCTGAAATTCTTTCTTTTGATATGTTAATGGTGCTGTTTGTATTTTTATTTGTAGATATGTTTGATACTGTAGGTACCTTGGTTGGTGTTTCCACAAAAGCGGGTATGATGACTGAAGATGGGAAAGTTCCAAATGCAAAAAAAGCACTTTTTGCAGATGCTGTTGGCACAACTGTTGGCGCAATCTTTGGAACATCGACTGTAACCACTTACGTGGAGTCTGCATCTGGTGTTGCTGAAGGTGGTCGAACCGGTCTTACTTCTCTTGTGACAGCCGGCCTGTTTGCAATTGCCTTGCTTTTATCGCCACTCTTTATCATGATTCCTTCAGCTGCAACAGCACCTGCTCTTATTTTGGTAGGTCTGTTTATGATCAGTCCAATTAAGGAAATTGATTTTGAAGATTTTACAGAAGCAATACCTGCATTTTTGACACTCCTCATGATGCCGCTCACGTATTCTATTTCAGATGGTATTGTGTTTGGTATGTTGTCTTATGTTATTTTAAAAGCTCTAACGGGTCGATTTAAAGAAGTTCATCTTTTGACTTGGATTGTTGCGGCGTTCTTTGTCGTCAAACTTTTGGTCTAGAAAAAATATAGGACTTTTGATTCAAACCTCGTGATACATTTAGGTGTATTACGAGGTTTTATTAATGTAAAGCTTAAAAATGAGGTATAATATAACCGTGAGGGATATATGATTATAGAACGTACATATTTTGATCCAAAACAAACATTTGAATGTGGGCAATGTTTTCGGTGGCACCTAATAGATGAAGTTTATTTAGGTGTTGTTGACGGTGCGCTTTTGGCCGTTACGCCACATGATAAGGCGTCGTATCGCGTAACTGTTTTAGCAGGTGATTTATCTGAAGACAGGTTGTATGACTACTTTGATATGTCTGTGAGTTATGCAGATGTGATTGGCACCTTAGCACATAAAGATCAATGGCTAGAAAAGGCCACGCAACAAGGCAGTGGTATTCGGCTCCTCAATCAGGACCCTTTTGAAACTTTAATTACTTTTATCATCTCGGCAAATAACAACATTCCTAAAATCAAGATGGCTGTAGAAGCGCTTTCTGAGAAGTTTGGCCATTATATTGGGACACATAAAGGAAGACCCTATTATGCTTTCCCTACGGTTGAGGCACTTGAAAAGGCTGAGGTTGTAGACCTTCAGGTAAAAGGCATGGGGTATCGTTCAAAATCTATTTATAAAGCTGTTGCGCAAATCACATCTGGAAATCTTGATTTAAAGACTCCTTATGACTTGTCTTTTGACGACGCAAAGACTTGGCTGATGACCCTTTATGGCGTGGGCGGGAAAGTTGCAGATTGTGTCTTGCTCTTTGCTTATGGGCATAAGAACGCTTTTCCAATTGATACATGGATGAAAAAGGTGCTTTTGAATTACTACGGCATTGACGGCAGTCAAAAGCAGGTGGAGGCTTTTGCCAAATCTTATTTTTCTGAATATGCTGGTTATGCACAGCAGTATCTTTTCGATTTTATTAGAAATGAAAATAAAACTGGAAGGCTTTAGAGACTATGAATATTTTTGTTGCTAGGCAACCTATTTTCAACACTCGAAAGCAAGTGGTTGCATATGAAATTCTTTACCGAAGTAACTTTAAAAATGTTTATGATGTAAATCAAGATGCCGATGTTGCAACTGTTTCGGTTGTAACTGACGCTTTGACGAGTTTTGGACTTGACAAATTAACTGGGGGCAAGCGTGCCTTTATTAATTTTACAGACACATTGATCAAAGAGGATTTACCTAAATTATTTAAACCGGATGAGCTTGTTATTGAAATTTTAGAAACAGCTACGGTAGACCGTACTTTGGTTGAAAAATGTAGAGAGCTCAGTGATGCAGGGTATCAGATTGCGCTTGACGATTTTGCTGGTGGTCATGGATTTGATGCTGTCATGCCGTATGTAAAGATTCTGAAAGTTGATTTCATGGTTCTGAAGACAGCGGGTAGAAAGTATATGGCTGAGAAATATGAGGCCAGTGATGTGCTTTTGTTGGCTGAAAAAGTTGAAACAATTGAAGATTATAATGAAGCGCTGGAATTAGGGTATAAACTATTTCAAGGGTTTTTCTTTGAAAGACCTGTGGTTTACCAAGGGAAAGGTCTTAGTATTTCTACATATAAATATCTGGAAATTTTAAAAGAAACCGTTAATGAAGAGGCGGATTTTATGAAATTAACAGATATTATTGAAAGTGATTTGTCTCTAACATATAAATTGCTTAGGCTTATAAATTCACCTGCTTTTTATACAATTAATGAGATTAAAAGTGTTCAACATGCCTTAACACTCCTAGGAATACAGGAAATTCGGAAGTGGACAACACTCATTATGTTAAGAGAGATTGGTGAAGCGAAACCAAATGAAGTGATTCGAATTTCTCTTGTTCGGGCGGTATTTGCAGAAAAGCTTGCTAAATGTTTGATTATTGAAGACCGTAAAACAGAAGCTTTTTTGATGGGGCTTTTTTCTGTGATTGACACATTGATGGAAAAACCCCTATATGATATCTTGGAAGATCTTCCTTTAAGTGAAGACATCAAGGGTGCTCTACTGGGTGGGGACAACACGTTTCATTTAATTTTAAAAATGCTTAAATATTACGAAGTGGCCAACTGGGACATGGTTATCCAGATTTGCGACTTGCTTGGACTTGATTATGATTATGTGAACGAACTTTATATGAAGTCCATTTCAGAAGCAACACACCGAATGGAACAGATGTAGACAAATTGTTAGCACTCATCATTTATGAGTGCTAAAAAATTGTTGATTTTTGTTGTCAGATGGTTTATCATAATATCGTAAAACAAACTCTTTAGCCTTTAGGGGCAGAATACGAATACGAACATTTAAAGGAGGAAATCGAATGTTAAGACCACTTGGAAAACGCGTAATTATCAAAAGATTGGAAGCCGAAGAGAAAACGGCTAGTGGGATTGTCTTGCCGTCTCAAGCCAAGGAAAAACCACAGATGGCAGAAGTTGTCGCTGTAAGTAAAGATGTGGAAGAACTTAAGGTAGGCGACAAAGTAGTATTCAAGAAGTTTGTGGGCACCGAAATTAAGGTGGACAATGACGAAGTCTTGATTTGTGAAATGACAGATATTTTAGCAGTGGTAGAATAATCGGAGGTGTATAGCGTTATGGCAAAAGAAATTAAGTTTGGTGAAGACGTAAGAAAAAAATTGGAATCTGGCGTAGATAAACTTGCCAATACGGTAAAAGTAACACTTGGACCTAAAGGACGAAACGTCATCCTTGAAAAGAAATTTGGGTCCCCCCTTATTACAAATGACGGTGTGACAATTGCCCGTGAAATTGATTTTGAAGATGCTTTTGAAAATATGGGTGCTCAACTTGTTAAAGAAGTAGCTACACGAACAAATGATGTGGCTGGAGATGGAACGACAACTGCAACACTTTTGGCCCAATCTATTATTAAAGAGGGTTTGAAAAACGTTGCTGCAGGCGCAAATCCAATGATTCTCAAAACTGGAATTGAAAAAGCAGTTGAAGTGGCTGTAGATGTAATTAAGTCTGAGAGTGTTTTAATTGAAAATAAGAAAGATATCGCTGATGTTGCCAGCATTTCAGCGGCAGATCGCAACATTGGAGAGCTTATCTCTGAAGCGATGGACCGTGTAGGTAAAGACGGCGTTATTACGGTAGAAGAATCCAAAACATTTGGAACACAGCTTGAAGTTGTGGAAGGTATGGAATTTGACCGTGGTTTTGTGTCACATTATATGGTGACTGATCCTGAAAAAATGGAAGCCAATCTTGAAAGTCCATATATTTTAATTACAGATAAGAAAATCAATAACATTCAAGAAATTCTTCCGATTTTGGAGCAGATTGTTCAATCGGGTGGAAAGCTTTTGATTATTGCAGATGATATTGAAGGCGAAGCGCTTACAACACTTGTTGTAAATAAACTCAGGGGTACATTTGAGTGTATCGCAGTTAAAGCACCTGGATTTGGAGATCGAAGAAAGTCAATGCTTCAAGATATCGCGATTCTCACAGGTGGCACCATGATTTCTGAAGAACTTGGGTATGACCTTAAGTCTGCAACAATGGAAATGCTTGGACGTGCAAAATCGGTTAAAATCAATAAAGATAAAACGACAATCATTGATGGTGAAGGCGATAAAGCCCTTATTGATGAGCGGGTAAATCAAATTAAGATGCAAATGGAAGAGACAACTTCTGAATTTGATAAAGAAAAACTTCAAGAAAGACTTGCGAAAATTGCAGGTGGTGTTGCGGTGATTCAGGTTGGTGCAGCAACTGAAGTTGAAATGAAAGAAAAGAAACTTAGAATTGAAGATGCTCTTAATGCAACACGTGCAGCTGTTGAAGAGGGTATTGTACCTGGTGGTGGTACTGCGCTTATAGGTGCTATTAAGAAGGTAAATGACTTGCTTGAAACCCTTGAAGGGGACGAAAAGACAGGTGCAATGATTATTGCCAGAGCGCTTGAAGAACCTGTTCGCCAAATTGCTACAAATGCAGGTCTTGAAGGGTCTGTCGTTGTGGAAAAGGTGAAAGCGTCTGATTCTGGAATTGGCTTTGATGCTTATAAGGGTATCTACGTGGACATGATTAAGTCTGGTATTGTAGACCCTACTAAAGTAACAAGATCAGCCTTACAAAATGCAGCATCTATCTCAGCAATGTTCCTCACAACTGAAGCAGGTGTTGTTGATATCGCACAAGAAAATGAACCACAAATGCCAATGGGTGGCATGGGTGGTATGATGTAAAAAAAAATGGCCCCCCTTCTCGGGTCGAGAGTCCTCGGCATAAAGCGCCTGTGGATCGACCGTCGAAGGGGGGCTATTTTTTTGTGTAAGGTGCAAAGGTAAAACCTCCTCTCACGATTTTCGGCTGCGCCGAAATATCGCGCGTAGGTGTGTTTTTGATATATATGTGTTAATATATTATAAAGATATTAACACATAAGGAGGTCGTCACAATGACGTTATTTAATAAAATCTTTTCTAGAATATTAGACACTTATTACATTAATATTGATGAGTTTGCTATGGAAATTGATCGACATCCAAGTCGTATTAGGCATTGGAAAACTGACTCGAAACCGGGTAAATACATAATTGACACCCTATCAAACGCACTCATAAAACAAATTCAATTTATTAATGACGATTCAAAAAATAAAATATTTATGGACGATATTATTCAGATTATTGAATTTAACACTGTGGATTCTGATTCTCTATTGGCTGCGTTAAATTCGGAAAATACGATTGAATCCTTTATTAAAGCGCTTATACATATCAGTTATTCATATGACAATAAAACGCATAATATACATAAGAGAAAGAATTCCGGTTCTAGTCAAATTAATCAAGCTCAACTTGAATTAGATGTAAGATTTGCTCAAGCCTTTGAGGCAAGCGGTGATTTTGAATCTGCTAAAAATAAGTATTTAGAAATTTTAGAGACGTATAAGTCTATTTTAGACCCCCATATGCGAGCGCTTATATACTCATATATTGGATTTGTTGGGTTTATATTATTACAGAATTCTGAAGATTCTTCCTTTTTTGATGAAACGGTTAGATATTACACGCTGTGTATCAAAGACTTCAATAAATTGAAATATCCTTTAGAATATGCAATTGTTCTAAAAAAATTTGGGAGCCTACACCTTTTTCAATCAGAATTTTTTGATTCGGAACATAATATCGAAAAAGCCTTGCACTACTATAACGAAGCGCTTAAATATGCACAACTATCAAACAGTAATATTGAACGACTTAAAATCCTCCATAATATTGCATTGGCATATACACGGTTGGCAATAAATATTGATCCACTTGTTAATGTTGATAAATCAATTCAATTATTCAATCTAATATTTGAAAATGACCTAACTGAAGTGCATGAATTTAAAGCCCAATGTGAGATGAACATAGGTCTGGCTTATAGCAGTAAAATTAAACTTAAATTCAGTAATGAAAGTGCTGAAAATGCCTTGCGTTATTTGAATAGTGCCTTAAACTACTTTACGCTTGAAAGAAACCCTCATTACTACGCTATTATTAAGAATTCCATTGGGATGGCATATACGAGCATCGCAACCATAGTTGATGCAAAGAAGAATAATTTAAAAGCCTTGGATGCTTTAAAAGAAGTTTTATGGATCTACAGTAAGCATGAGGATCATAGGGTTCTGTTTATTGTTCATAACAATCTAGTTTCTGTATATATCGACTTGTTTATTCTTACAACAAATGAAGAATATTTAATTTATGCAAAATTATCCATCGATTATCTAGAAAAAACAGTTGCACATAGTGACTTAAATGTTAAATCAATGAGTTATTTTACTTTGCTTGGTCTCTATAATTCGGCTCTTTATGAAGTTGGCCGTATATCAAGTCCTGACCTTGTACTGCAGCCGTTCGACAGAATTATAAATCACCACAAATCAAAATTGTATCCTATTCATTTGGCAGATTGTATAAATAGCAAATGTAATGCGCTATTAAATATTTATAATAAAAGCAAATCGAAAGAATATCTTGAGGCATGTTTGCTATATAAGGATCAGTTGTTTGACGCTTTTAACGCATTGAGTTCTCCGATTAAATTTGGAAATTTAAATATATTTTATGGTATGGTTTACTCAAATCTTTATCAACATCAAGGGTCAGATTTGTACAAGGAATTGTCAAAAGAACATTACGATAAAGCAATTTCAATTTTCAACAAAACGGATTATGTCGATAAAAATGCAGTTATAAGATCAAAAATTAATGAGCTGCAAAAAAGTCCAATTCGGTATTAACCGATTGGACTTTTATTTTTGGTATTTTTAATTATCGAACAAGCGTGTTTGATGAATATCTATTATTCTTTGAATAATCACTAAAACTTGCTCTTTAGTTGCCGTTCCAGAGGGATCAAAATGATTTTCAGATACCCCTGAAACAAATCCGTTGACTTGAGCATCTAGAATTGATTGATAGGACCAATGAGACTCTTCTAAATCTACAAATCTGTTGACATCTGTTCTCTCATAAGTCATCTGTGCCCGATCAAGGACTCGCATGAGTAGCGTTGCAATTTCTGCACGTGTCATTTTGTTTTCAGGTCTAAATGTACCATCTTCATACCCATTGATTAGGCCATATGCCTTGGCCTTTTGGACATTATAATCGCTACAATCTGAAAAGGCTTCATACTCTACATCTTGATAGGGACCGCCAATAATTGAGTAGAGAGATAAGGCGAGATTAACAAATTCCAATCGGGTAATTTCTTTTCCAAAATCACTAAAAAAAGTATCTTCAACGCCAAAACTGCCATAATTTTGAACGACATTTACAAGAGATTCTTCTGCCCAATCAGATGGTACATCCGTTTCAAAGTTATCACCTACTGACAAGAAAATAGTATACCAACCGACGCTACCAATATCAATACCAGGCGTTTTGCTGGAACTAGTAACCGTAAAATTAAGCATATAGTAGCCCTCTTCGTTAAACACTACAGAGGTTTCATCTATGCCAGTAGGATTCATTGTATACCGTGCATCATTTTCAGCTGATAGTTGACCATTTTCATCATAAATGGGAATTTCTACGTAGGCCTCAAGCGTAAAATCGTATTCATGTGTTAAATTTGATTGCGTGGAGCTGCTTTTTTTAACAGAAAAACTTACATCCATATTACTTGATGCTTTTTCAAGTTCTGATTTCAGCGTAACTTGTGTGCCAACCGGTAACTGAAGACCGGTGATAAAGGATGTAAAATCCCCGCCATCCGGATAGGAAATCATGTACATTTCAACGTTTTCATAAAACCAAATTTTTGAATACGGATTGTCCATATCTAGCCACAAGACTTTTTCACCTTCATTATCAACGATATCAAACGTGTGACTTTCAGAATATGCAATTGTACTGGAACATACCATCATAGCAAAAAATAAGAGCATTACAGCAAAGTTAACAGAGTTCTTTTTCATAACAAATCCTCCCCCATCTGGCATAATAATTTAGTAATGTTACATGACGCATCTTAATCATAACATTACCTTTGCTGCTTAGCATTATGCTTCTATGTGCGAATTTGTGCGTTATAGTTTTAACTGCTTTAATTGCTTGTGGAGCAACATGAAAAACACGATGGAAATGATCATTTCAGGCAATAGGTAAGCGCCATTGTAGACAAAGGAGTACCAGTAGGGTGACATATTTTCAGGTGCATACATACCGAAAAAGATGACGCCTGACAGGTAGTGGGAGACAAATCTGAGACCGATTGCCACGACAATGCCTGTAATGATTTTAGCAACATTGGTGCTTTTGTGTGCGAAAAGTCCCATGATGCCAAGCACACCAAATGCCAAGGGGTAATCCAAGATGACCGATATAGGGTGGGCTGCATAGGGGTCGATTAAAAATTGAATGATGCCGTAGACAACGCCAACCAAGAAGCCTTTTGAAGCCCCCCATCTGTAAGCATAGATAAGGATTGGCACCATGCTTGCTGCTGTAACAGATCCGCCGTAAGGCATTTCTGCTATCTTGATGAAACTTAAAATTGTTGCTATGGCAATCATCATTGCCCCTTCAACCAGTAATTTTACATTTTGGTTTGCACTTCTTTCCATTTTACTACCTCCAAGAATTATAATTTTGGATGATTCAAAAATGGTGGAAATAAAAAAACCATATCCGGAAAGGATATGGTTGATTGTCATTCTTCCACGCTTTCCTCCGCTGGGTTTAACCAGTTCAGGTTCAAAGGGTTACGCACATACATACGCTCTCAGCCAATTGGCACCCCTAGGTGAATCATTATTAACTTCGATTACAGTATAGCACAAGATGTTATTTTCGTAAATGCCCCTTGTTTAATTATCCTTGTACTGTAGTTTGTATAAATCGTAATACATACCACCTTTTTCAAGGAGTTCTTGATGATTTCCAATTTCTACGATTTCACCCTTGCTCATGACGATAATCTTATCCACATGCTGAATCGTTGAAAGCCTGTGGGCAACGATAACAGTGGTTCTGCCATGAATGATTTTGTTGATGGCATCTTGAATCAAGAGTTCTGTTTCAGTATCGATGTTTGAGGTGGCTTCATCTAAAATCAAAATTTTAGGGTCAAACGCTAGAGCACGTGCAAAGGAAAGCAATTGACGTTGGCCAGCTGAAAGGGTAGAACCCCTTTCGGTCACTTCTTGATCGTATTTGTTTGGCAATTTACAAATGAACCCATCCGCATTTACATATTTGGAAATTTCATGAATGCGTTCGTCAGAGATGTTTTCATCATTGAGTCTGATGTTGCCCTTAATATCACCTGCGAAGAGAAAAACATCTTGAAGTACAATACCAATTTGCGAACGTAGACTTTCAATTTCAAGGTCTCTAATTTCGACGCCATCAATATAAATACGCCCTTTTTGGATGTCATAGAAACGGTTTAAGAGGCTGATGATTGTGGTTTTACCAGAACCTGTTGCCCCAACAAGTGCCATGGACTCGCCTTTTTTGATTTTAAAGCTAACGCCCTTTAGAACGTAGTCTTCAACTTCTTTTGGGTTTTCATCATAGCTAAACCAAACATTGTCAAATTCAATTTCACCTCTGAAAGCATCTGCTTCAAAGCGTTTTGGCTGTGGCGGATTACAAATTGTAGTTTCTTCATCCAAAAGCATGAAAATCCGCTCTGCACTGGCCATTGAGGATTGGAAGACGTTAAACTTTTCGCTAAGGTCCATAATGGGTCTGAAAAATTGCTGTGTATAGGATACAAAGGCCACCAAAACACCAAGTTCAACCAAGTTGCTTAGAGCATCACCACCACCGAACCAAAGGAGTAGGGAAAGGCTGATGGAATAAGCAAAGTTCATGGTGGGTCTAAAGATTGCATAGACTTTTGTTTCATCAATGGAACTTTTTAAGTAGTCAGCATTGATGGTGTCGAACTCATTGAACATGGTCTCTTGACGGTTAAAAATTTGAATTATTTTCATACCGTTGATATTTTCAGCAAGGGTTGCATTAATTTTAGCAATCTTAATCTTTACTTGTCTTTGTACAGCACGTGCTTTCATTCTGAAAATCTGAGCTGAAAACAAAACAAGTGGCATAGTGCTTAGGGCAATCAATGTGAGTTTCCAGTTGATCATAAGCATGACCACGACGGTGCCGATGAGCAACAAAAAGTCTTTTAGGGATGTGACAATGACATTGGTGAACATTTCATTGATATTTTCCATGTCATTGGATACCCGTGTTACCAACCTGCCCACAGGGTTTTTGTCAAAGAAACTTAAACTCATATTTTCAATATGACTGAAAAGTTGCTCACGCATCGAGTAGACAATTTTCTGACTTGCATAATTTAGGAGATAAGTGTGTGCAAAAGAAAATGCAAAGTTCAGTAGTAATATGGCACCTAAAGTCAGCGTAAGGATTAAAATTTGTGTTTTGTTATAACTTTTAAAGGCATCTGTTTGGTCATCTGTAAGTGGAATTGCTGTATAAGACGCCCCGTTAATTAAGATAGTCCCGTTTTTAATTTCAATTTCTGCCCCTGATCCACTGAGGTTTTCAGTGTAATCGTCAATTAGATAATACCGTTCTGGCCCCCTATAAATTTGACCTTTTGTAGCATATGGTGATGCATCAAAAGTTCGAGCGATAAGACCAGGAAAGACGATGCCGCGCGAGTTGATGCTAAAAGTGGCATTTTCATCACTGGTATCTGTGAAATAAATTTCCTGACTGACAGGGGTAATGTAATCGTCTATGGCAATTTTAGTGATGTAGGGAATTAATAAGTCTACTCCTGTTACAAACAGCATCATAATAATACTTAATGTTAAAATTAGCCATTGAGATTTTGCATATTTAAACAGTCGCCACATGAGTTTGGCGTCATAGGATTTTACGATCTCTTTTTCATTGTATTCCATTCGCCTTACTCCTTGGATAGTTTTTCTTCGAGCAGTTGTTTTTGATACATGTCTGCATAGTGTCCGTTTAGTTGAAGCAGGGACTCATGTGTACCTTTTTCAACCAGTTCGCCTTGATCGAGCACAATAATCTGGTCCGCATGTTTAATGGTTGAGATTCGATGTGCAATTAAAATAGAGGTTGTGTTTTCAAGGTCTTCTTTTAAATGTTGTAAAATACTTTCTTCTGTTTTGGTATCCACTGCTGAGAGGGAATCGTCTAAAATTATGATGTCTGGTTTCATGGCCAGTGCTCGGGCTATAGATACACGTTGTTTTTGGCCGCCGGACATGTTGACGCCGCGTTCGCCTAATTCTGTATTAAATGCTTTTGGAAAACTCATTATTTCATCATAGACTTGAGCAGATTTTGTTGCCCTAATCATTTCATCTTCTGTTAAAGCGTCATTTCCAAAACGTAAGTTGTAGGCAATGTTTCTAGAAAACAAAAAATTATCCTGCGGGACATAGCCAATCATACTGCGTACCTTATCTATTGGAATTCTGTTTAAGTCGACCCCGCCAATCTTTATGCTTTCATCAGGCACTTGATACAATCTTAAAATCAAGTTTACCAGAGTGGTTTTCCCACTACCTGTTTTGCCAACAACTGCAAGTGTTTCACCTGGACGAAGTTCAAACGAGATGTCATTAAGTGCTGGTGTGTCTGTTCCTGGATAAGTAAAAGTCAAATGGTCAAACTCTATAGAAGCGTCTGGTTTGTAGGCCCCTATAAACTGGTCTATAACGTCGAGGTCAATTATTTCTGGTGGTGTGTCTAATATGACATTGAGCCTTTTAAGTGAAACCATACCTCTTTGGAGGTTGTTGTAAACAAAACCTAGGGCCATCATTGGCCAAGCCAGCATGCCTACAAAGCTTAAAAAGGAAACAAATTTTCCAATTGTAATGCCACCGTCAATAACCAATCGACCACCATAAACAATGGCAATCAGTGTGCTGAGCATTGAAATAAAGCCAACTAAAGGATGAACAAAGCCAAACAATTTAACCATATGCATGTTTTTTCTGAAGTTGTTTTCATTTTTTTCATTAAAGGTATTTAGAGATTGCTTTTCCTGCACAAAGGACTTGATGATTCGGATGCCAGAAAAAGATTCCTGCACCACATCTGTAAGTTGTGAAAAAGCTTCCTGTACTTTTTGGAAGCGGTTTCGAACTTGACGCCCAAGTGTGATGATAAAGACGACAATCAGCGGCAAGGGCAAAAATGCCACCAATGTAAGTTTGAGGTCTATTCGCGTTGCCATAAGCGTTACGGTCATAAGGCCCATGAAGAAAGCATCTACAAACATAATAACACCACCACCGAAAGCATTGCGGACTGCGTTGATGTCATTGGTACAATGTGCCATGAGGTCTCCTGTTTTATGGTGGTTGAAGTAGTTGAGACTCATTTTTTCCAGATGAGTGAAGACTTGGTTTCTAAGCCAGTATTCAAGTCTCCTTGCTGTTTTGATGATGGTCATTCGCCATCCAAAACGGCCTATGGCAACGCCAGTGGCGATAACCATTATGTAGATGATGTACTTTGGAATCGATTCTCGCGTCAATGTGCCATCCATTAAAGCGTCGGTAAAGGCCCCGACCACCAATGGGGTTATGAGCTGTAGGCCGTCAATGGCCATTAGAAGAAGCGTTCCAAAAAAGTAATATGGCCAATACTTTTTTAGAAAAGGCTTGACGTATTGAAAAACACTCATATAATATCCTCTCTTAAATTAATTCGTAACCCTAGAGTTTTATTGTATCATAAGTTTTAAATTGATTAAATAAAATTAAGAAATAATATTCGCGTGTCGATTGTTGACAAAGGGGGCTAAACGTGGTAATTTGAGTATTAACATAATAACCGTAACTCATATAATTCCAAATGATAAGGCTTGGAAGTTTCTACGCGATTGCCAAAAAAATCGTACTATGAGTTGTCCATATCTCTGCATTTACTGTGTGGAATTTTTGAGGCAACCATGGCATTTCGATCGGTTGTTTTTTTATTTTTTTGAATGGAGGCGTATACTATGGAAGGAAAGTTGATCAAAGAAGGGCTTACATACGATGATGTACTGCTTGTGCCCCAAAGATCTGCTGTGTTGCCGCATCAGGTAAGTGTTAAGACAAAATTGACAAAGAAGATTAATTTGAACATCCCAATTATCAGTGCGGGAATGGACACTGTGACAGAATCAAAATTGGCCATTGCCATTGCACGTGAAGGTGGACTTGGCATTATTCACAAAAACATGAGCATTGAGCACCAAGCGCTTGAAGTGGATCGGGTAAAAAGATGTGAGCACGGTGTAATTGTGGATCCATTTTCACTCAGTCCAGATCATTTGGTCCAGGATGCTGAAAATCTTATGAGCCGGTATCGAATTTCTGGTGTACCTGTTGTGGATGTCACCAACAAATTGGTTGGGATTATTACAAATAGAGACATTCGATTTGAATCTGATATGGATGCGAAAATTTCTGATGTTATGACCAAAGAAAATCTTATTACGGGCCATGCGGATATTTCGCTAGAGGATGCGGGTAAGATTCTCAGAAAGCATAAAATTGAAAAGCTGCCCCTGGTGGATGGAAACGGAAAACTTATGGGGTTGATTACAATAAAAGATATTGAAAAGCAAGTTAAATATCCAAGCCGTGCAACAGATTCTAGAGGACGACTTCTTGCTGGTGCTGCTGTTGGGATTGGGTCTGATATGATGGAACGGGTAGAAGCACTCTACAAGGCAGGTGTCGATGTGATTGCTTTGGATTCGGCGCATGGGCATAGTGAAAATATACTCAAGTCTGTAAGCCAAATTAAAAAGGCATACCCGGATCTTGATATAATTGCAGGAAATGTTGCCACTGCAGAGGCGACAGTGGACTTGATTAAAGCAGGGGCAGACTGTGTCAAAGTGGGTATTGGCCCAGGCTCTATTTGCACAACACGTGTGGTAGCGGGGATTGGTGTTCCACAAGTGACAGCAGTTTATGATTGTGCAAAGGCAGCGGCAGCGTATGGTGTCCCTGTTATTGCAGATGGTGGTATTAAGTTCTCTGGAGATTTGCCAAAGGCTATTGCAGCAGGGGCAGACGTGATTATGATTGGGTCCTTATTTGCAGGCACTGAAGAAAGCCCGGGTGAAATTGTCATGTATCAGGGGCGTAGTTTTAAAATGTACCGGGGAATGGGGTCTACGGCGGCAATGGCTGCTGGGTCAAAAGATCGGTATTTCCAAAATGAAACCAAAAAATTTGTGCCCGAAGGTGTTGAAGGCCGTGTGCCTTATAGAGGTTATTTGCGCGATATTATCTATCAGTTGATTGGTGGACTAAGGTCTGGTATGGGGTATTGCGGGACAGGGTCTATAGATGATCTTAAGACAAATGGTAAATTTATTCGCATTACAAACGCAGGCCTTAGGGAGTCGCATCCCCATGATATTTCCATAACAAAAGAACCACCAAATTACAGTATATCCAGTGCGGATACCAATTAAGGGGGATGTGAGATGACAAATGAACTCATTTTGATTGTTGACTTTGGCGGTCAATACAATCAACTTATTGCCAGACGTGTCAGAGAATCTGGTGTTTATAGCGAAGTGGTATCATGGCGACATGCCTATGACAAAATTTTGGAAAAAAAGCCTATGGGCATTATCTTTACTGGCGGGCCCAATTCTGTTTATGCAGAGGGGGCTCCCCGGTTAGATGCTGAAATTTTTAATCTTGGCATCCCTGTTTTGGGAATTTGCTATGGGATGCAACTTATGGCCCATACACTTGATGGAAAGGTGGAAAAAGCCACTCAGCAGGAGTATGGCAAGATCCAACTGGCCATTGATGCGTCAACGGGATTGTTCAAGGATGTAGATTCTGGCGCCCAATGCTGGATGAGTCATTTCGACTTTGTTTCTAAAGTGCCAGAAGGGTTTGAAGTTACGGCAAGAACTGAAAATTGTCCTGTAGCAGCCATGCAAAATACTGAGAAAAAACTCTATGCGGTACAATTTCACGCAGAAGTGGAGCATACACCATTTGGCCGCAAACTTATCTCTAACTTCCTATATGAAGTGTGTGGGTGTTCTGGAGATTGGAACATGGGAGATTTTGCCGACCAGATGATTGCGGCTATTGCTGAAAAAGTGGGCGATAAGAATGTCCTCTGTGGTCTTTCTGGAGGCGTTGATTCTTCAGTTGCTGCAACACTTGTTCACAAGGCTGTTGGCAATCAGCTCACTTGTATTTTTGTTGATCATGGCCTTCTCAGAAAAAATGAGGGCGATGAGGTGGAAAAAGTTTTCGCAGATGAGTTCCATATGAATTTTATAAGGGTAGACGCCAAAGCGCGTTTTATGAATAGACTTCGCGGTGTTTCAGATCCGGAAACCAAGCGAAAAATCATTGGTGAGGAGTTTATTCGCGTTTTTGAAGAAGAAGCGAGTAAACTGAGTGGCATTGAGTATTTGGTACAAGGAACAGTTTATCCAGATGTAATTGAAAGTGGTACGGATACTGCAGAAGTTATCAAGAGCCATCATAATGTAGGTGGCCTTCCGGAAGATATGCAGTTCTCATTGATTGAACCCCTTAGAGACCTCTTCAAGGATGAAGTGAGGAAGGTTGGACTTGAAATTGGTGTGCCTGAACATATTGTTTGGAGACAGCCATTTCCTGGTCCCGGTCTTGCCATTCGTATCCTAGGCGAAATCACAGAGGAAGCCCTCCACTTGGTAAGTGAATCCGATGCAATTTTAAGGGATGAAATTTCAAAAGCTGGCCTTGACCGTGACGTATGGCAGTACTTCACCGTCCTCCCAAACATCAGATCTGTTGGTGTTATGGGTGATGAAAGAACCTACTCCCATGCCATAGGCATCCGAGCGGTTACTTCCATAGATGGCATGACTTCTGACTGGGCGCGCATACCTTACGAAGTTCTTGATAAGATTTCATCTCGAATCGTAAATGAAGTTCACGGCGTAAACAGAATTCTGTATGATGTGACAAGCAAGCCACCGAGTACAATCGAGTGGGAGTAAAGATTTCAAACTCTGAAACCATTGATTTTACTGGGTTTTCGAGGTGTTGAAAGTGATTTTGACTCCATTTTGACTCCATTTTGAAATGATAATAGTGATACGAGATATTATTAATCTTAAAAATAGAAATTTTAATACCGCATTTATATATTTAATTCATATTGGGTCATTAATTAAAATAAAAAAGCGGCAACCTATGTATGGTATACATACTAAAGGTTGTCGCTTCATTAAAACCATTTCAATTTTACCAATTTTTCATCATGCCTCTGCCGCCCATGCCATTGCCTTTGCCTTGGCCTAGACCTCGGCCCTGACCATTACAGCCTTGTCCGCCAGATCCCTTTCCAAACAAACCTCTACCAAGTCCTGATTGGGTACCGTCACAAGCTTCAAAATTTTCAAGCATCTGATCAGCTTCCTCTTGTGTCAATTTTCCTTCTTCAACCAGTTCAGCCAGTCGCGCTTTCTTTGCTTCTAATGTCGCTTCTGAAAACTCACTATACACGCCGTTTTCTTCAGCCAACTGTCCAAATGTCTTTCCAGATTCAAGTCTTAGTTCATAAACATCCTCTGTGGATTTGCCTAACAAGTTTGCCAAAATTTCTGATGGACGGAATGTAGCATCTGCAAAGGACAACGCCATAGTGCTGATAATCAATACACTAAGTGCAGTTAAAATCAATATTCTTTTCATTGTGAGCCTCCTAATGTCTATTATTTTTATCTACACTGTCATTGTAAACCATAAATGTGATAGAAATATGATAGAATTCATTTTAAGTGTCTTCGCTCTTTTTAATCATTCTAAATCCTTACTTTTTAAACTTTTGGATGCTTGCATTTAACTGCTGTGTAATCTCCGTTAGAGAGACGCTGGCATCAGCAATATGATTTATTAAAGCCGTTTGTTCTTCTACCGAAGCGTTGACTTCCTCAGTACTTGCTGCGTACTCCTGAGTCACAGCCGCAAGGTTTTGAATATTGCTTATAATCTGATCTTTCTTTTCAGACATGATCAGGCCGCTTTCGTTCATTTTCAGAATAACTTCATTGGTCTTCTCTATCGAAATGGAAATGCCATCAAATCGATCTTTTGTTTCATAAACACTTTGTGTCTGTTCATCAATAGAGCGCGTCATAATGCCCATAGTTTCTACAGCTTTTTCAGTCTTGCTTTTCAATTCTATGATAATTTTAGAAATCTCTCCTGTGAATTGCTCAGACTGCTCAGCAAGCTTTCTAATTTCCTCCGCAACTACAGAAAAACCTCTTCCCGACTCCCCTGCTCTTGCCGCTTCAATCGCAGCATTAAGGGCAAGCAAATTCGTTTGGTCTGCAATATTCTGAATCATTTTGCTCGCTGTAAATATCTTTTCAGCACTTTCATTAGCACTCTCAATCACATGAGATATCTCCACAGAAGATGCTTCATTCACCTTTGTTTTCTCAACCAACGCTTTTATTTGGGTCAGACCTTCTTCTTTGAGTCTTGTTACCTCATGGTTGACGTCATTCAAAGACTTAAGCTGGTTTTGATCAGATTCAATAAGCTTTCCAAAATAATCAATGGCATTAACCGCCATTTCAGCTTCACGCGCTTGCTCATCTGCACCGTTGGCAACCTGTTCTATTGTGCGAGAAATCTCCTCAGCAGAGTTTGATGAGTCTTTACTAATCTCAGAAAGTTCAACAGAATAATGCTTAAGATCTTCTGAAATTTTCGCATTGAGTTCCATAAACTCACCAATATTTCGAATTACGTTATCAAATGCTACGGCCAATGTGCCCACTTCATCTTCTTTATTCATAAGCTTCGGATCAACGGATTCTCTTAAGTCTAGATCAGATAATTGATGTGCAATTTGAGTTACACTTTTTAAAGGCTTTGAAATTGAATTCGCAGCCATGAAAATCAAAAGTCCAATAGCCGAAACGATTGAAAGGGCAATAATCGATAGCCAAATAAGCTGTCGATTTGACTCCGCCATAATCTCTTCTTCAGTAAGAATGGTGCCCACGCTCCAAAGCGTATTCCCAACTCTTATAGGCGCCAAACTCTTATAGGTGTCTTGATCGATTGCCGCTGAATACTCAATACTGGTGTAAGTGGTGCCACTTTTTATGACGTCAATATAAACGCCTTGCCCATTGGCATCCAGTTCTCCAGAAAATGTGCCAACTCTACCAAAGCTTTTATGTGCCACCACTATACCATTATTCGAAAGAAGTCTCATAAACCCATTGTTCATAATTTTCTTGTTTTCAATATATGACTGGAGTTCACTCAACTCAAATTCGATTCCGACCAAGCCTATCGCTTTACCTGTTGAATCGTTGATGGGGACAGAATACCCAAAGTGCATGACCTTTTCATCCACTAAATAAGGTTCTACTACAAACGGTTCTCCTGACTCATAAGCCGTCATAGCACTGGTGAAGCGTTCATCTGTAAAGCTTGATTTTAAAATACTTTCTCCATCGCGTAAATAAGAAAAACTGGTGTCAGAAACGTTTAATTGCCCGGATGACCAATAGGTCCATACACTTATTGCCGATTGATTCTGTTTAACAATTGACTTTAATGTTTCGTCTACATATTTGGCCCTTTCCTCGCGAGAAAGCAACGTACAACTTTCCAAAGCAATTTTTGTATCTTCAACCAAATTCGTGTACCCCTCAATGACACCAGAAAGTTCATACGAGGACAACAGTGCTTGATTTTCAGAAACGACCTTTGCAGATTCAAAAGCTACTTGCTTCATGTACTGTTGTATAGAAAAGAATGCTATCAACAGTACACTGATGATTGGTAAAAAAATGGTTAACATCATTTTTCTCTTAATGGTTTTTTTTAACCTAAAACTACTACTTGTTTTCTTCGCCATATGCCCCCACTCCATTTATGTTATTCTATATTAGGATATCACACATCCGTTGATAAAGTCATTAGTTTTGTTAAACCTAAATTCTACGTCGTTTTACGAAAACCATTAAAAATCGATATTTTCGCTGAACCTACGAAGAATTCAAGTAGTTACTCCTACATTTTAACAT
>NZ_JAFBDT010000005.1 GCF_016908355.1 Fusibacter tunisiensis
TTATTGTCTAATTTCATTCTTTTTACCTCATTTATATGTTTTACTACTGAATATAGTATATCATCTTTTAGGGTCAAAAACAAGCCGATTCATCCACCACCTGCACTCTCACTCCGTGAGCAAGGTGGCTTAGAGGCGGGGGACTTCTCGGCTATTTTAGTTAAAAAACCCCATATCAGTGACTTTTTAAGCATCCGTTTAAACCCCTCATTTTTATTAAATCAACAAATCTCGTTTTTCATAAAGTTTGAATGATGCAACGAGTAGCACTAAAGCAATTACAACTGTTCCAATGGCGTACCCAGTACCAATGCCCATTTCATGCAAAATCTGTGACGCTTCAAAATATTTAAAAGGCGTCAAATGTCTCAAAAATGCAATTTTGTCAGAAAGCCCCACAATCACCGACATAATATATAAGGCAAACACAGTGGCAAGTCCCACACTGCTGGAAACTTTATACCGTCTAAATACGGTGGCAAAGAACATGCCTAAACTGAAAAAAACAAACGTCATTATACCTGAAGACACCATTAACCAAGATAAAAACCGATAGAAATCTGCATCTGGTTCATATCTAACAGTCCCCACCACAAGCGTCCCATAAACCACACCCATTACAATTACGCATAAAATAAGGCCTGCAGCTACCTTTGACCAAATAATTTCACGCCGTTGTCTTGGAAGACTCATTAAAAATCCTGCCGTTTTGCTACGCTCTTCTTTAGCAATTAGCGTATGCCCAAGCTGAATGGCGTAAATGGCCAACATTAAATTAATATAAACGCCAGCGATGCTCATATAGCCACTTATAGTGGTCAAATTGGCATTGTTCATACCAAATGCCTCAAGAAGGGCAGGCGGCATAGCGTCTAAAATATCTGCCATTTCCGGATTGTTATAATAAGCTGAAAACTCCGAAAGCATCATGAGAAAAGCAAAAGAAAGGCTGATACTCCAAATAATTAGAGACTTCAGATTCGCTTTTAATTCCCTTAAAACAATATTCATATGGCCTCCCTTCTACAATGCGTGAATGTTGCGTTTCACATAGCGTTTATACCCAATACCAGTAGCCAACCCTATTATTAATATCGCCAGTAAAGTCCACATAAAGTTTAAACTGCCTTCACTTAGAATATATCCAGGTTCAAAATAATAGTAAGGGGATAAAATGCCCAAAAATTTTCCGCCCACTATACTGCGAATGGCATTTAGCATATAGAGCCCAAACGCAACACCCATGGCATAGCTGATCACACTGCCTATTTTTCGGGTAAATACTGTAACGATTAAGCCAATGCTGAAAAAAACAAGTTGAAACAGGGGCATACTGGCCAATAGAATTAAGATATGTGTTGCTTCAAACGTATTTGCCCCTCTAAAAAGTTCGATAGAAATATAGGTTCCCACCCATAGGGCAATGTTGGTAAGTAACAAAGCCATTAAGGCCGCCCCGTATTTTTCAACAAAAATACGCCTTCTGGACACCGGTTTGCTAAACAAAAAATCAGCAGTGCGTTCACGTTCTTCTACAGATAAAAAATTAAACCCATAATAAGCACTTTGAACAGCCATGCATAGCTGAACAAATGCGAATAAAAACGCATAATAACCCGGAATTGTAGACATTGGAACGTATTCACTCATGCCAAATGCCTTGAGCAGTTCTTCAGGGTAATTTTCCAAGATTTTGTCCATCATTTGTGAGTCCTCCGCCATCACAGGAAAAAAAGCCATAAAAAGAATCAAAAGTGCAATGATGGAAATTGCCCATATCCAAAGTGTTCTCATATAATTTTTGAGTTCAAAACGAAAAATTATCATTAAATCACCTACTTGTAATAGTGCATAAAAATCTCTTCAAGTGAAGGATTTTCCACCAATATGTCCTTAAGTTCTAAAGACTGAATTTTATTGACCAGTAGGTTCACATCTCCCTTATAAAAAAAATCAAGTTGATGGTCACTTTTATTCAGTTCTGTTACACCTTCTATTTCAAAAGTCTTTAAATCAATGCTTTCCCCGATCAATGTGATTTTCTTGTATGTATCTTCCCTAAGGGTTTTAACATCTTCTACTTGTATAACATGTCCACCTTTGATAATAGCCACGCGATTACACAAGTGCTGAACCTCAGAAAGAATATGGGAGGAAAAAAAGACACTTGCCCCTTTTTTGTTTTCAGATTTGATCAGCTCAAAAAAACGCTGTTGCATCAAGGGATCTAGCCCACTCGTAGGTTCGTCCAAGACAATTAACTTTGGTTCATGTAAAAGACCTTGTACAATGCCAACTTTTTTCTTATTGCCATAAGACAAATCTTCAATCCTTCGGTTAAGATTGAGCTCCATAATCTCAGAGAGCTCATAAATCCTTTTGGAACAGTCCTTTTTATAAAAACTGCCGGCATATTTGAGAAGGTCAATGACTTTCATCTTTTCATAATAAAAAACTTCAGATGGCAGATAGCCGATATCTTTTCGAATTTCATGTCCCTGCGTGATACAATCCTTGCCAAAAATAGTTGCAGAGCCACTTGTTGGAAAAATTAACCCTAGAAGCGTCCTAATGGTAGTGGACTTCCCTGCACCATTTGGCCCAATAAAGCCAAATATTTCGCCTTCTCTCACTTGAAAAGACACATCTTCAATGCCTTTGACCTTGCTATAATATTTTGTGAGTTGATTAATTTCAATACAGTTCATGCGTCCACCTCCTATATGTCTATAATTATACCATAATATCATTCCTCAATTATTCTGTTTTATTGACTTTAACTGTTTTTTTAATCTATATTTGGGCATACGTATGTATAGGTGAATTATACTCTATATTTAAGGAGGCATATTATGGCAGTTGTTAAAGTTATTGAAATTCTAGCAGAATCTGAAGTGAGTTGGGAAGAGGCAGCGAACCAAGCACTGAAGGCTGCAACAAAGTCTGTTAAAAACATTAAGACTATTTATATCAATGATTTCCAAGCCGTCGTAGAAGGCGATCAAATTTCCCGTTACCGCGTCAATGCAAAAATTTCATTCCTCGTTGAAGACTAATACTCACACATCAAAATAAAACCCTGATTTCAATCTATATACACTATGGTATATTGGAATTCAGGGTTTTATAGTGCCATAAACACTTAAGGCTGCATGGCCCCAAACAACACAAGCCACGCAAGAAAGGTTTTTGCAACCAAGCTTAATACAATATAAACGCGTTCACCATACATGTAATCACGCCATTTTCCGATTTTTTTATACTGTAAGATCATATTAATCGGGAAAGAATTAAAAGCAACAAAATAGGTTCCCACAATTGCCCAAACAAACCAAGGCACCTGATCAAAATTACCAGTCCCAAACATATAAAGTAAAATTGCAATCCACGGACCAATACCCGCTACAGACCCCCATATAAATGGTTTCCAATTCACCTTGTCTTTGCTTTCACCTGCGTTCATTTCTTCCATAACCAGCCCAAATATATTCATGCTTGCATTTGCAACAAAAATCAGCAAAAGCGTTGCAATGTCATAAATACCAAATAAGGTTGCAATTAGAACAATCATCACAGAAGAACTTAGTGCATACTCATACCATCTAAATCTATTGATGCCTTTTTTAAGCCCTTCAAAATAGGACTCGCTTTTCATGATGATTATAAAATGTGCCCCTGCAGACATAAATAAAAAACTTGCAACCAACACCCCAAAAGGGAGGTCAAAAAGAGCCTTGCTCGTTGTTTCAAGAGACCAAGTGGTCACGTTAAATGTTTGGTAATTCTGGACAATTGTCAGCTGAAATTCAGCTATTTTTTTGAATTACACTGGACGATAAAAATAACATTATAATGGCTTGTACCAAGTGAAATAGTCCCATAATTAAATTAAACCGTTTCAGTTTATCAAGTTTTTTTGCATCGACGCCATAAATATTCCTCCATTTTTTTGTGATTACTTTGGGATGATACCCCCAAACCTGAGAAGTCATTCAAAAACCTATTGTAATGTTGACTTTTACCGAATAAATGTTAAACTAAATATATCTTATTGATAATCTTTTAACAATAAATTTGCTTATAAAGGAGCCTAATATGAAACAACACACACATATAGACACTTGGATTCCAGAATTCACCCCTGAACACGTTGTAGAAAACCAGCTATTAGATTTTGAAGACCTCTATTTTTTTGAATATAATTGTGAATCTATTAACAAATATTTTGCTTGTTTTGATGACTTTTGCCACCCCATAACCCATACTCCATTAGATCTTAGTGACGTGGTTTTTTATTAGGGAAAGGGAACTATCTTCAAGATAGCTTCTTCATGGCAAGATTTTGTTCATTAAAAAACTTGAGATTACAACGCATGAATTGTCCGTGTAAAATCAAGTTTTTTAAGTAAAAAAGCAATTTGTTTTATAAAAATGACTAGTCTAATATTCGAATAAAATCAATTTCAAAACTTCCATTTGAATTGACTGCAGGGTCTATCCTTAATTGCTTAAGTGTCCCCTCCCACTTTGAGTTAGAACCCATATAAATAATATAATCTGTAAAATCAGAGTTTGGCACTATTTCAAAGTCAATGTGTTTTGTTTCATCAAACTCAGAATCCAGGGTTGTTGTAAAATAAATTTGTCCAGTATCACTACTGGTGATGTTTTTTAATCTCAATAAAATTGAATTAGAGTTGTTTATGGTGATATTTAAATCATCAATTGAAACAATATGCGGATCTGAATTCGTAATATTTCCTCTAACAATCCCTGTGGATACATGTTCAAAGGAAGATATATCTGTAATTGCCTGCCAGCCATCTAATCCAGAATCAGAAAAATCCCATGCTATTAATGGCATGCTAAACCATTTCAATCTTAAATAATTCTCAACATACTGTCGTTCTCTTAAGGTTAGATTTCTATTAAAAACAATAATTTCTGCAATATCACCCTTTAAATATTGGCCCGTTCCGCCTTTTGATGCTCCTATGGCAACGTTATTATTTTGATTGGATGCACTCCCTGAACTTTCAACACTTTCTTCACTTCCGTTAATATAATATATATGATTTGTCCCATTCCAAATTGATGTATGATAATTAAAGTTAATATCCCCAGATGTACTAATCGTTTTTCCTCTTAATTTTTGTGCAAAATTCCCGTTAGTTGTTCCAATAGCATATGTTGCACTGCCACCCCAACCACCTGCTTTACTAAAAAATGTTTCAGAGTTATTTTCTGCAAGGGACTGGCCAACTACAAAGACTGAAAAGGAGTTAGTATTACTTGAATAAAAGTCTTCATTCCCATCTCCACCCAATTCTGAATCCATATACACCATACTATCGTTAAAACCATCAAAACTCACTGTATAAAAATTATTTAAGCCATCTTTATTCCAAGTTGGTCTTTTTGTATTTGTATTTTGTATGAAATGGTTACCGGCACTGGAACGATCAATCCAACTCGGTAGACTAGAATCATTCTCCGATTCGTTCGCTAAAGAAGCATCTAATTGCAATATCATTCCTTCAGGCCAAGTGTAATCACTTGTATAAGGTAACACATTAACTGAAATTGAACTAACCGCATTCCCATCATTTGAAGCAGCCGATATAATCGCAGTTCCAGCCCCAACACCCGTTACAACTCCGTTTGATACAGTAGCAATAGACTCATCTGAACTCGACCATACAACTGATTTATCATAAGCATTCTCAGGCAAAACATCTACAACTACAGTTTCACTGTCGCCCACCACAAACTCTAAATTATCAGGTGTCAATGTGATAGTGTCTACCAATTCTTTTTCAACAACATTAACGGTCAAGGTCATTGATTTTGTTGTATCCGATTTAGCTGTGCCAGTAAGTAAAAATGTTCCTGCAGCAGATGTGTCAACAGTTCCATTCCACTCTACAGAAACAAACCGATCTGATCCAAATGACATATCTGCTAAGACTGTATTTGGTAATGCATAACTATCTCCAACATATGCTGTTTCAGAAAGATTATATAAAGATACAATTTCAGCATCTGAATCTAAAGGGACATACTTAGATTTAATATAATTAGAGATTTCATATGCATCAATACTATCTGTGTATGCCAAAAATTCGATTATATCAAAATCACTATTTCCGAACAAAAAATCATTGCCATCTGATACATAAGAGCCTGATACAAGATACCACTCATCTGAACTGAGTTTATTATTTGAGTCCTCAATTAATTTTGCCGTATAACTACCATTGGTAAAAATAGTTTCTTCTGCTGCGGCATCGCGTCCTCGAACAACTGCAAAATAATTAACAGTCTCTCCTAAAGTATTTTGGTTTACTATCGCTAGGCTGCTGGTATTCGTAAATCTTATATATCTAGAAACAAATGAGTTCAATGGGTCTGTATCGTGTAAAGCGGGTCTACTTGATGCATTGCTATTAGACATATACTCAGTTGGAGCAGCTTCTCCTATATTGGATGCCAAATCATACCAACGTATAACACGTCGATCAGCACTTGATAAAACTTCATTTGGATTATATGGATCAATATAAGATGCATCCAAATGCAATGCCAAATTTGATGTATCTTCCAATCCATGAATATGTACAGGAATGGAAATGCCAGTCTCACCTATGCGTCCTGATTTTGCAGCAGGCGTTACTGTTAAAACAATATGTCTTCCAGAATAAGCAGATAAATCCAACATACCATTCGACGTTTCCGTAGCAATGAGTTCATAATCTCTTGGAAATACTGGATATCTATCAAAAATATCCGCTTCTGGTACATCCTCTAAATAGTTAAAGCTACTGTCCGGACCTTTTGGAACAGGCATATTGTAGCCTGGTTTAGACACATACCATGCATATAAATTAACCATTAAATCGCTTAGAGTCAGCGAATCGTTTGTGAAGACAGCTTCTAGGTTTGTAGGCGCATAATTATAAGCATATACGGTTTCAAACACATTATAGTTTAAACGTATAGCCACATCTGATATTTTTAATTTTTCGATTTGTGGAAGTCTTGTGTCTGAAACATAAGTAAAAAATTTTCTGCCATCATAATCTTCAGATAATTCTGCATAACTCACAGGTATATTTTCAAATAAATTAACCGTAGTAAGTGTAACGCCTCCTGTATCAATATCTTCTTTTAAATCTTCAATACTGAGTTCCATTTGCTTTTGAGTTAAAAAAGCATCTTCTGTAATCTGCTTTGTCTCAAATAAAAACCCATAATTATCACTAATTACACCTAGAAAACCAGCAGATAAAAGTCCAATTAGTCCAATAGCCACTATTATTTCAACTAGTGTAAATCCTTTTTTTCTTCTCATAAAACAACTCCTAATTTATGATTTGTGGACCTGTTACCAGCCAAAGCTCAGCCATAATATCTTGAGCTATATTATCAAACACTTCATCTAAATTAAAATCTTCATTGTAATTATAAATTTGCTTTGCCCCTATCGATGTCCCTATATGTGATATTTGACTTGTTATCCCAGATTCAAATCCAATTACATAAGAACTTATGGAGGAATTTTTTATAAGGTCTCCAATCAAAGTAATATAGGCGTCATTGTCTCTACTATAAGGATACACTCTTGTCTCCCCATCATAAGATATATATGGGTATATACCGCCTCTATCAGTGTGCTGATTATAAGCATCAAAGGAAGTGAAAATCCACCAACCATCTCCATTTCCTAACCAAGATGACCGATTTGTATTTCCATCAACCAAAACAATCATATAATTATATTTTTCAGTATGCTCATTATAACCAGCAGTTTCAGGGTCAAAATCTATATGTCTATATAAAGCACGTCTAAGACCGTCACCTGTGTTTGTCATATTATAAGTCCTCAAATTATTTACCGTGTCAACTAAAGATGAGTAATCATCTTCTGCATTATAAAACGGGTGTTCATCATTTGAGTACGAATTGATGTCAGGATAATTTGCAGTATCTGAAAAAGGCACTATAACAACCTCTATATTATTTTCTCTTGCAAATGTATTAATTACCCCCTCGACCACTGTCCCATCAGCCTTTGTATATCCCAACAAAGCATTTTTCAAATGCCCCAATCTTGTGTTTCCGTTCAAACTATTATCCATACTTCCAGAAACATCTAAAACAAGAGAGATGGTAGCAACTTGAGTCCGTCCAGTTCCTTGAGCTGAGCTGTCATTTCTAAAGGCTAAAGCTACCGAAGGAGATAATTCAGTACCTTTGTCTACAACCTGTAGAGAATTTTGAGCTTCTATTTCAGTCTCATATACAATTTTTTCATCAGTTCTTACTGGGTTTCCATCCCCATCTTCACCCATCACGTATCCAATTATCTTATACTTAAGCATTTTATCATTTGATGAAGTCGTATCTTTCTCATAAATTACTTCATAAGTAACGCCTGGGCTTTCCTCAACAAGTACAGTTTCTATATGTTTTCCATCTATCTCTGAATACTCATAGACAACAATGCGCTTTTGATCTTTAGAAACCGTGAAATAACGCCAACCGGGATCCATTTTTTCAGGATCTTGAACATATGAAACAGGTACTGCAAAAACAGCCTTGGAATATCTTACAATTTCATTTATTTCTTGAGACGCTATACGAATCATAGTATTAATTTCATATTCATTAACAGTACGTGTGTGCGCTGTAGTAACCAAACCAATCATGCTTGTACTTACCATGATTACAATGGAAATTAGAGCTATTGTAATCATAAGTTCAATTAATGTAAACCCTTTATATTTTTTTATATTCATCAAGGACCACTTCCTTTCAAGGGGTGAATGCTTCTCGAATTGTGTGTTGGGTATTATCTGGATTAATTCTTAATATCGAGGTAACACTTTGCCCCCCCTCTTCCATTGTCCCAATCGATTTGATTCTTACCCAAGTTTTAGAATCCACAACAACACTTTCAATCGTCACAACAGCTTCTCCTCTTTTTTCAGAATCAGTTATAATATCGATTGTATCTGAAACGACTTTGGTATCATCATCAATAAACTGTTGAATATATAGGTCTGATCCAACAGTTTCCATAAGCGCTGCATATCCTAAATCCAATCCTGCAAGTGCGACATAATATGTTTTTAATCGCTCTGCATGAATTCTAGTTTCTATAATATCTTGACGTGCAATATAAATCATCGACGAAGTAAATATAATGAGTAACGTCATCAATATCAAGACCCAAGCTATCGCAGCGCCTTTCTCATTTTTTAGATACTTCTCAAATTTCATCATATCTTCCTCCACAGCATCTATATACGTTTTTTTCTAAGAAAATCTATTCCTTCAATACTAAAAAAGCTGCAGTCTAATTAAAACTGCAGCTGAACCATCCTAGCATCTCTGCCTTAGACTTCTTGCTTTGCGTCCTGTCCTTTCGGATAGGTTGCCCTCGTTATCCCTTTAATTATAATATATCAAGTGTTCAAAGTAAACAAAAAAAGACACCCGTGAGGATGTCTTGATTGCTTTTTTCAGTTTTCTAAGGCTTCGATGACAAAAGGGCCTTCCAATATATCATTGTGCCAAATGGAAATAGACCCATAAAGTGGTGACTGAATTGCGCCTTTTACGAGGATGTTGTCAGAAATATCTGCTGTTTTATCAATCGCTTCACCATAGCTGAGTTTCAGGATACTTGTGTCCACTGAGTCTCGCTCTGCTGCCACAGGATCACCCAAACTTTCGGAAATGAAAATTTTACTCATGTCAACTGAAGGGCCAATTTCACCATCAAAATAAATGAGTACCGCATCTTCATCAGGATGAAATTCAGCACGATCAATGGTGATTCTTGGGGCATCGATATAAATCAGTTCACTCAGTTCTTCCTTGCCAACCCGCCCTGCTAAGGAATACGGCGTGATGCTGTAGCGGATGTAGCGGTTTCCATAACGGTTAATGAGGTCCGTATCGGTTAAAGCCAGTTCAGTTTGAAGGGTTGAAAATTTCAGAATATTGTAATCGACTTTTACATTGGGAATGAAGTTCATGGTTTCAGCATCAGCAAGGGTTATGAGAGATCGGGCTTCATTCCACTCTTTAATAATGTAATAGGCCCCTGTGTGGTCTGGCATTACCATCCCATAAGGCACTTCGTCTGATACATACCACCTGTAGACATTCATAAGAAAATGGGGTTTTGTAGCGTCTGTAACAGGTACTTCCCGAACCAGCATCCGTTTTGTGGCATCTAAAAGTTCGTAACGGTCTGGCTGACTTGCCAGCGTCACATCATTTTCCTGAACTTCAATATCGGGTGCATGTTCTAAAATTGGAATAATATGCATGAGTGTTTTCTTGGCAACATAAACGTAAACATCCCCACTGGCATCTGAATTTTCATGAATCAAATGGCCAGTTACAGTTTTTCCAAATATGGTTTTTGTAACGGTTGGGGACACCGGGTCCTGGAGTTCTTTCTCTTTAATTTGATTTTCTATGGTCTGCTGATAGGCATAAAGAACGTCCATGAACTTGTCAGTATCCAGCAAATATTTATACCCTGACGTCATTGCCGGTAAAAATGCTGTTACAATCAAACTGAGCAAAACGAGGGCTATAACAATTTCAATTAGGGTAAATCCTTTGATTTTCACAGCACCACCTCCTAGTTTGGTCCGCCAATGTGCCATAGGGCATCGCTAATTTCTTTTTGAATGGACCTAAAAATTTCTTCAAGTGCCTCCGAACTGCCTGCTGTGTAATAAGTGGTATCCCCTCTTGTTGCAAATGCAATATCTTCAAGGCTCCCATAGTCGGCCGTCACTGCACTAAAGCCAATAACATATGCCTGAACTGCCTCGTTTGTGCCCTCTTTGTACTGACGCACCATACTGCCAATAAGGTCCACATATTCTGTCCCATACGGGTCAAGACTAGCCCCGTCTCCAAAATAACGGCCTGTAGCATAGTAGGTGTTGTTACCACCTTCACTGTTCTGAATATTTCCATCTTGAATCACATAGTCCGTATAAATAGGGCCATCATATCTATAATAATAGGTCCGCCAAAACCAAAATCCTGTTACCCGGTCAAAGACATAGGTCTTTCCATCCCTTTCAATGGTTGTTCCTTGATCGGAACTAAAGGAGATTTCATGAGCTGTTACATTTTCATGAATGCTGGCAAAGGTGGTCACACCATCCACAAGGATAATTAAGAAATTTTTATTGGTCTTATTTAAGTTCTCATCCAGTTCATTAAAGGTCTTAAGTCGATAATAAGCTCGCCGAATCCCATCGCCAGTATTGGTCCCGCCGCCAGCACTTAACCCATCGATAATGGCGGTTAAGCCTGTGTTGGTAGAATTGTTTACCTGAGCTTTCATCATCTCATTGGACGCATTCCCGGTACTGTCAAATGGGTTAATGCTCACATAGATATTTGGATTTTTAGCCAGTTCATCAATTAGACGCTGAGCTTCTGATTTTAGTTTTTTAAGTCTGGAGTGGTCATCGGGGTCTGAACTGGAGTCATTGGCATAATTGTTTTCAAGTGTACGTCCCATACTGCCTGATTTATCCAGAACCATTGCAACCACAGCCTGCGCATTTGAAATTTCATCTAGGCGTTGGTCATTTCTGTAAGCCAGTACGTTGGCAGTCTCACCATAAGACCTGTCAATGACTTGAAGGGCATTGATCGATTCCAATTCTGTGTCAATGGTTCGTGTTTTCCCATTTTCATTAACTGTTAATATATATTCCAAAAGTTTGTCTTCGTTTAGGACGTCATTTTTAATAAATTCCAAGTCTAATGTGACACCCGGAATGCCTGAAAATATAGGCGTCGGTACATGGGCCCCTGTGGCTTCATTCCATTTATACTCTATAAGTTGACTTTTATTGCCGCTTAGCATGATGTAATTCCAGCCTTCTGTAAGCATCGTGTCATGGTCTCTGTGTAGAATAAATGCACCTGCTGAATTTCGGACTGAGGTGTTGATGTTTAGGGACATTATCCGCATGGCAGACTGAATGTCAAATTCTTCTGTTGTCATATTGTGGACTTTAAAGCCAAATGTGAAAAGGCCTGAACCCGCCGCAAAAATCAACCCCATTAATGCAATTACAACGATTAATTCTATAAGGGTTACACCCTTTTTATGAACTTTTTCCAAATTCTTCTTGTTCATAAGATCACCATCCTTACCCTTGCCTGTCTACTCTAGCAATATAGCGTCTACAGGATTATCTGGATCAAAATACAGTGTTTGTTTTGCTGTCTGTCCATTTCGATTTAGAGTTGCAGTTGCTGTGAGTTTAATCCATCCGAGAAAGTTTGTATCGGTTGATTCTACTGCAACAAGTGTAATTTTACCATTCCCAAAATCTATGTCAGTTTCAGTTAAGCTTGGCTCTGGGTTGACTTCCCGAATGAGCTTGTCTATGTTTTCTCCATCATCTGCCAAGAGTGCTGACAGCCCCATTTCTATGCCTGAATAGGCTAGGTAATAGGCTTCTTGTTGGTCTTGAATGTGCTTGGTTTGTTTCAGATTGTTGTTGAAGACAAAGAGGACAGATGTGGCAAGTACAGAGACAACGATTAAAACAATTAAGATATAAATTAGTGTACTGCCACTTTCAGTTTTTATGATTTTGTATAATTTACGAAGCACTTCCATCACCTCTCTTCTTGAAAATTAAAAAAGGCCGCAGTTTCTTATAAACTGCAGCCGAACTGTCATGACGCGTAAAAATTATAAACGATATATGCGTTTTAGACTTCAAGCTTTGCGACCTACCCTTTCAGGCAGTATGCCAAAAATCTTATTATTGATAAATATACCCATATATTATACTTTTACACATGCGATTGGGGACGGAGGCAAAACGGTCCTGGGGACAGGGCAAGGGTCCGTTTTGCCTCCGTCCCCAATCGCATGTGATTTTAATTTAATTTGGGGTATAAATTTTAAGTAAAACAGATCTCAAACTAAAATCAATGGAACCTTATGGAGGCAATTATGATTCGAAAAATTGGTATTGGGTTAATGATTTTAACGCTACTTTTTATCCCTGTTGGTTTTGCGGACAACGACACGAATGAGCGGGAACCCTTTAAAGGTTTTAAGGATGTCGAGGCCAGTCACTATGCGTATGAAGCCATTATGACCATGAAAGAACTGGGCATAATCAACGGCTATGATGATGGCCGATTTAAACCAGATGGCGATGTCTCAAGGGCTGAATTTGCCAAAATGATGGTGATGGCCCTCCGCATAGATTTGCCAAGAGTCACCAAATCGAGTTTTGAAGATCTAAACGGAAATTCTTGGGCAACACGTTATGTTGAGGCAGCAAAACCCTATTTAACAGGTTATGTCACAAATTCAAAATATTATTTTAAACCAGATGCACCTGCTGTACGTGAAGACATGGCTGTTGCTCTGGTAAAAGCGCTAGACAAACCAATTGTATCGAGCACAATACTGGATAAATATGCGGACCGATCTACTATCTCTGAGGCTCTCAAACCTTATGTGGCTACAGCGATTGGCAATGGGCTGATGCAAGGGAGCACCAATGACTCAAAATGGTATTTCAAACCAATGGGCAAACTCACAAGAGCAGAGGCTGCTCAGCTCCTTATGAATGTGATTCAAGAAGAAAAAATCGTATTTGATGACCCCGTTGAAGAGAAAGTTGTTTTTGAAGATGAATTTGATGCCAGCAATCTAACCATTGTTGAAAAAGATGGAGGTCTTTATTTAGAGTGGGCACCTATAAGCCACTCTAAGTTCAAAGGGTACAAGGTTGTCGCTTCGACTTCTGACACAACGCCTAAATACCCCGAAAATGGATACTATAAGTATATTACCAATGCCAGTACAAATTCAGTTCTAATTAAAGCTGGCAACTCTTATAACGGTGGAGATGTTGGTACGTTTAAGTCTGATGAAACCTATTATTTTAGTATCACCGTTCTTTATGACGGCGAAACTGTAACTGGGAACGTGGTAACTGTTGTGATGCCATAATTGCCAAGATGGCAAGGGGGACGGAGGAAAAACGGTCCTGGGGACAGGGCAAGGGTCCGTTTTTCCTCCGTCCCCCAAAAAAACCAATTGGAGAAGTCCACCATTTGTTGCAAGCTCTGTTCGTCGTGAACATGGACCTTGCAGGAATGGTGGTTTTTTTATAGCCGCAATCCTGTGATTGCAGCTATTTTTTTATACAAAATTTAAATTGGAGGTTCTTATGAAAATCACATTGATCAACAACGTACTCCCTGAAAACCTGTTCAACACAAAAAAGAACTATTAACCCGCCGGCTCGGTGCCCACATACAAATCCAATGTCATAACACGAGCGACACGGCCAGAGAATGGGTTGAAGTCGCCCCCTTACTTGGTATGGCAGATTGCATCCTAGATATCATTGAGACAGGGACCACCCTAAAAGCCAACGGCCTAGAAGAATGGTATCCCCTGTATGCCGTTTCATCCCAGCTGATATGCAAAGAAAATAAGGCAGTTCTATTGCCCAAAGAACTGGAAAGGATTTTATATGACATTGCCTATTGAAGCAAAGGTGCGTGAAATCATAGACGCGGTTAAGCAAAATGGTGACCAAGCCCTCCTTACCTTTACTCAAAAATTTGATGGCCTAGATGTAAAGGACATCAAAGTTGGTCCAGAAACCCTTAAGAAAGCCTATGAGAACGCACCTCGAAATTTGATTGATGCTTTATTTCATGCAAAAGCAAACATCGAAGCCTTTCACAAATTGCAACTTGGCCAAGAGTCACTCACATGGAAGACAGACGAAAAAACAATTCGATTGGAAACCGTCCCTTTAGACCGGGTGGCCATTTATGCACCAGGCGGAAGAGCCGCCTATCCTTCTAGCGTCTTAATGAATGCAATCCCTGCCCAAATTGCTGGGGTAAAGGAAATCGTTTTATTGACGCCACCAACACAGTCACCCGAAACAAATCCAGTTTATATGGCGGCTTGGTTGCTTGGCATTACAGAAGTCTATAGTGTTGGCGGTGCACAAGCCGTTGCAGCGGCTGCCTATGGCACTGAAACCATTCGCCCCGTTGACTTAATTTCAGGCCCTGGAAACGCTTATGTCACAGAGGCAAAGCGGCAAGTTTTCGGAGATGTTGCCATTGATATGCTGGCTGGCCCAACTGAACTCACAATTATTGCAGATGATTCGGCCAATCCCAGCTTCATCGCAGCCGATTTACTGGCTCAAGCTGAGCACGATCCCGAAGCCAAACTTACACTTGTGGATTTGGGCATGGATTTGGATACACTGAAGGACACTCTCCAGCTCTATCTTAAAGAAAATCCAACCACACCAGCGAATCGTAGCATTCAATGCCTTGAAATCAAAAATGCAAGGACCGTTCAAGACGCTACAGAACTGGTTAATAAAATTGCACCAGAGCAAAACTGTAATTCAAGTTAGGACACTTTCTAAGGCTTTTGGGTTTGCAGGCCTACGCATTGGCTACGGCGTCTTTCCCAAGCATACGGTTAAGTCGATTCTGCCCTATCTTCCCCCTTACAGGATTGGGCACATAAACGTACAGCTCACAGACCAGCTTTTTTCAGTTGATCAAATGCGGTGTCAGGTCACTCAGCTTTTATCTGAAAAGGCAAAGCTCAAAAGCGCACTCAAGCAAGTACCAACCCTAAAAGTCTTCGAGGGACAGGGCAATTTCTTATGGGTAAAAATGTTAACCCCGTCTCGGACGAAGGCATTGCTCGCCAAACAGAAAATCGCGATTCGTGATTTTCCTTCACCCAATGAAGCCTTTTGTCGAATTAGCATAGGCACACATGCGGAAAACGTCCGCCTAATCGATTGTCTTATGGAGGTGGTCCATGGAAATTAAACGCAAAACAAATGAAACGGAAATACAGGTGTCAGAAGCCGCTATTAGGCAGATTAATACTGGCTTACCCATGTTTGATCACTTAATGGATCAGTTTGTTAAGGGGCTTGGTAGGCCGCTGGATATAAGGGTTAAGGGCGATTTGGAGATTGATGCCCATCATACGCTGGAGGATTTAGGATATGTGGTGGGACGGTATGTCCGGCTTCACTATGAGGACAGACAGGTTACCCGTTACGGGGATTTGATTCAGCTTATGGATGAGGCTGTGTTCAAGGGTCTGGGCCGTTTGGTCAGGATTGCGCTTGCTTCTACAGGCGACCCTATGTCCACAAAAGGCCAAGTTGAATGGGAGGTGCTTAAGTGATTGCAATTGTGAACTATGGTGTTGGTAACATTATGAGTTTGAAAAACTTTTTAGAGCGTTTTGATAATTTTGTTTCCGTTACAGATGCACCTGAAACGATTTTAATGGCAGATTTAGTTGTTCTGCCTGGCGTTGGTCATTTTGGCCCTGCTATGCGTCAGCTTAATCGGTCTGGCTTGGCGGAAGCCCTTGGAAAGCGACACGATGCGGGTGGACCTATTTTGGGCATTTGCCTCGGCATGCAGCTTATGTTCGAATCCAGTTTAGAAGATCCTGATGCCTTAGGATTTGGTTGGTTTTCGGGGCATGTGGACTTATTCTCATCTGAATTAATTACCCCCCATATGGGGTGGAATTCTGTTCTGTGGGATGGGGTTCTGGCGGATTATTATTTTGTTCACAGTTACAAGGTGTCTATGGACTTAGACGAGAATGCTGAAATTGGCTACGCGTCTTATGGGGAAAAATTTCCTGCCATTATACGCCATAAAAATATCTGCGGGGTTCAATTTCACCCTGAGATTAGCTCAAATGTAGGGATTACATTTATGAAAAATCTAATGGAGGCATGGCAATTATGATTGAAAAAATAGCAGCAATTGATTTGTTTGATGGCAGAGTTGTGAGACTCATGCAAGGTGATTATGAGATGGTAACAGAATATGGCGATCCCTATGAGATTGCAGCTGATTTGGACCAATCCAATTTTGACCGTATTCATATTATTAATTTAAATGGGGCACGTGGCGAGGTGTTTCGGAATCTTGAAATTATTGCTCGGATTGCAAGGACCAGTTCAAAGCCAGTTCAGGTGGGCGGTGGAATCCGCTCTTTTGAAGATGCTAAAAGACTTCTCGAGATGGGTGTAGACGTTATTGTGAGCACTCTGTTTTTCGAAAACCCTGATCACTTTAATCAGTTGATTACGGCTTATCCAAACCGTGTCATCCTTTCTTTAGATTTAAAAGATGGCAATCCCATGACACGTGGCTGGTTCGAAACCGCTAATAATCCTGTTTCTGATTTGGCTTCAAGCGTTAATGCGATGCCTCTAAAGGGCGTTATTATTACCAATATAGTTGGAGACGGTACACTTAAAGGGGTTGATCAAATTGTCTTTAAGGCTGCTGCTGATTTCTTAACGGTGCCACTTATGGCTGCTGGTGGTATTGCCAGCATGGCGGATTTGGATTTGCTTGAAAAACTTGGTTACACAGGTGCTATCATTGGTCGGGCTTTTTATGAGGGGATGGTAACATGTTAAAGAAGAGAATTATACCATGCCTTGATGTGAAAAACGGTCAAGTTGTGAAAGGTGTAAAATTTGAAGGGTTAAAGATTCTAGGCGATCCAGTGGCTTTTGCAAGGCAATACGAACGTTCTGGTGCAGATGAGCTGGTTCTTTATGATATTGGTGTATCCTTGGAAGCGCGTCAAATTGCAGCATCCTTAGTGGCTGAGATTAAGAAAGTTTTTTCCCTTCCTTTAACGGTTGGGGGTGGTGTTACGGTGTTAAGTGATGTAGACCGGTTGTTTGAATCCGGTGCAGACAAGGTGAGCATCAACAGTGGTGCCCATAAAACGCCAGGCTTAATCCAGCAAGCCTCTCTAAAATACGGCCGTCAGAGTATTGTGGGGAGTGTTGATACTGCCTACAATTTTAATCTGAACTTCTATGAAGTTGTAACCGGAGGCGGTCGACATAAGACAGGTATTGATGTGTTTAAGTGGATTGACCATTTGGTTGAATCAGGCATTGGTGAACTGGTTGTAAATGTCATCGATACGGATGGCATGCAGTCAGGTTTTGACCTGTCTCTTTTATCTGAAATTTCAAATAGGTGGCACTTACCAATTATAGCATCCGGTGGTGCTGGTTCTTCACAGGATTTTATCAGTCTGTTTAAGAAGACCCATTGCACCGGTGGTCTGGCTGCCAGTATTTTTCACAGTGGTCATTTGGAAATTGGACAGTTAAAGTCTAATCTTGAAACGGCTGGAATTCCTATAAGATTATAAAACAAGGAGATGCTTATGCAATTAATTCCCACCATAATACAAAATGCCAATACAGGACAAGTCCTGATGTTGGGTTACACCAATGATGAAGCTATTGAAAAAACACGCGAGACAGGACTTGTTCACTTTTACAGCCGGTCGCGTAACTGTCTATGGTTAAAAGGTGAAACTTCAGGCAATACGCTGGAATTTGTAAGTTCCCGTATAGACTGCGATTCAGATACTCTACTCTATTTAGCCATTCCAGCAGGCCCAACCTGTCATACAGGAAATATAAGTTGTTTTGATGCAACTGAAGTGTCATTTGATTTTTTTACAAATTTTGCACGTTATATTAATCAAAAATCAACGCATGCGCGTCCCGGGTCTTATACGGTTAAATTGCTTGAAGGCTCAAAAAGTTACCTCATGCGAAAGTTGGTTGAAGAATCGGCTGAAGTGAGCGAAGCCTTTATCGAATCTCAAGCCAACCTGGTCGATGAAGTTGCAGACCTCATGTACCACCTAACCGTTTTGATGCAACGCGCAGATATTTCCTACACCGATGTCTACGCCACGTTACAAACACGCACAACTGGGGACGGAGGAAAAACGGACCCCCGACCTGTCCCCAGATGACAACTAATAAAAACACCCCTTTTGGCCAAAGGGGCATTTTTTTAACGTATATATACTTTTAAATAGAATTTATGTCCGTTTTTCCTCCGTCCCCAGTCGCGAAAGAAAAAAATTTAATCCCACCTTTTCCTTTACGCGTTCTTTTAATCTCGTACATTGAGGCATCAGCATTTTTCATTAAATCAATTGAGTTTCCTCCATCAATCGGATACACTGCAACGCCAATAGAGGAGTTCACTCGACAAACAACCTCTCCAAATTCCATTTCAACTTTCAACGCATCATATATTTTTTGAACAATTGTTCCTGTGGATTTTATATCCTTTACATCTCTCAATATAACTGTGAACTCATCACCACCCATTCTTGCTACAGTATCAGATTTTCTCACAGCAGCTTTGAGCCTATTGCCTGTTTCAATGAGCACTTGGTCCCCTACCTTATGACCATATGTGTCATTAATGAGTTTAAACCCATCCAAATCCAAAAATAAGAGCGCAAAGACTTCTTCATCCCGTATACTCTCTTGAAAAATGCGTTCTAATCGATCGAAAAACAGTCTTCTATTGGGAAGTGCCGTCAACTCATCATAATTCGCATGTCTTTCTAGGGTTTTTTCTATCTCTTTTTGCTGGGTAATTTCACGTGATAATCCAACAATATATTTAATTTTTTTATTTTCAAATATGGGGTTAAGTGTCGTGTGCCATATGCGTGTCCCACCTGGTAAATCCAATGTTTCTTCATAATCAACAAGTTTATTTTGCTTAAGACAGCATCTGTAATTATCAGCTATTTTGTCCCCCATCTCTTGACCTAACAATTCTTGAGGGGTTTTCCCTAAAATATCTTCTAGTTTAAGTCCAGTCATTTTTTGATGTGCAAGATTGTTCTGTAAAAATCTAAAAACTTCATTTGGCTCTACTTTTACTAAAAAAATAGCATCCTGTGTCCCGTTGAACAAAATCTCATATTCCTCTGACAGTAATTTTAATTTTTGTCTTGCTTCGACCATCTCTGTAACTTCCGTGTGTGCGCCAATCATCCTCACGGGTTTGCCATTCTCATCACGAATGGCCATTCCACGGCAACGAATCCAAATCGTAGACCCGTTTTGGTGTGTGTAACGAACAATTTGATCGTATAAATTTGATGGATCTTCTAAATGAGCTTTCAATTGTTCAGTGGCTATTTTTAAATCCTCTGCATTTATAAGGTCTTGCCACTCTTCTGATTTGTGAAGCTTTGACTTTGGATCATACCCAAGTGTCGTCCAAAATTTTTCGCTCATCCATTCATTTTCTGGGTTTTCAAGGTCCCAATACCAAATTCCATCTAGGGCGCCTTCCTGAATAAAATTAAAAATATCTTCCTCATTACGCATTCTATCGTAGAGTTCCTTTTTTAAATAATTGTCCGCCATTTGCCCTCCTTATAGTCCCTGCTTCTATATTACCAAACTTATCCATTTATTTCAATTGGGGACGGAGGAAAAACGGACCCCCGACCTGTCCCCAGATGACAACTAATAAAAACACCCCTTTTGGCCAAAGGGGCATTTTTTAACGTATATATACTTTTAAATAGAATTTATGTCCGTTTTTCCTCCGTCCCCAGTCGCATGACCTTGGCCCAGGCTTTAACGAAATCTTTAACGAATTTTTCTTGACCATCATCGCTGGCATAAACTTCAGAGATTGCTCTGAGCTGAGCGTTTGATCCAAAAATTAGGTCAACGCGATTGGCCATCCACTTCTTATCGCCAGATTTTCTATCGAATCCCTCGTAAACATCTTCATGGCCAGCCATAGGCTTCCAAACCGTTCCCATATCCAAGAGATTTACAAAGAAATCATTGGTAAGTTTACCAGGCGTTTCTGTGAACACACCAAAAGGGTTGTACTATAAAAGAACGGAGGAACAATATATCACAAAAGCAACTATCATTTTCTTGTTTACACTAAGCGAGTTAAAAAGAAAAAGAGTTCCTCAAAAGTCGCTAAAACAGTGTTAAATCAAGAGAATATTGCTGAAAGGAGGTAAACAATGAATACTAAGCTGACTATCCTCTATGAGAGGTTAAGCCGAGAAGACGAACGAGAAACAGAAAGCATCTCCATTGAAAATCAAAAGGCATTTTTAGAAGATTATGCAACCCAAAACGGATTTACAAACTTACTCCACTTAACAGATGATGGATGGAGTGGAACGAGGTGGGATAGACCAAGTTATCTAAGACTTATTGAAGAAGTTGAGCGTGGAAATGTAGCAAACTGCATAGTCAAAGATATGTCAAGGATTGGACGTGACCACTTGCGTGTAGGACTTCTGTTAGAGCAGTTTAGAGAGAGTGGGGTTCGCTTTATTGCTGTTAATGATAATGTCGATACTGACAAGGGAATGGACGATTTTACACCCTTTAGAAATATCATAAATGAATGGGTAGCAAGAGATACAAGTCGAAAAATACGTACCATCTTTAACGCAAGAACAGCACAAGGAAAGCACGTTACAGGTGCATTGCCCTATGGCTATCTACACGACCCTAACGACCGTCAAAATTGGCTTTTGGATGAAGTGGCTGCACCAATAGTCAAACGCATTTATAAGAGCATTATCGAGGGTAAAACAATAGCTAAAATTGCAGAGGAATTGACCAAAGAAAAAGTTCTTTGTCCTAATGCTCACTGGCAAAATATAAATGAAGCTACAAGTAAGGGTAGACCGAGTGCAGACCCATATAAATGGTCGTCTGCTACTATTGTTACAATAACAGCCAAGCAAGAATATATGGGTTGGAAAGTGCTAAACAAGACCACAAAAGAAAATTATAAGGCAAAACGAAAGCCTACTCCGAAAGAAGATCTAATCATCTTCAAAGATATGCACCCAGTCATCATTGATGAAGAAATGTGGAATGTTGTACAAAGGCTTAGAGAAACCAAACGAAGTACAAGTAAACTTGATGGAAAACCAAATCCGTTAACTGGAGTATTGTATTGTGCTGATTGTGGGCAAAAAATGTATCACAAAAAAGGTAGTACAGGTAGAGAAAATCAACCACATCATGAATATGTGTGTTCAAGTTATAGGCACTACTCACGCACTTGCACTTGCCACTATATCCGAGTGCCAGTTGTAGAAGATTTAATACTTAGAACGATACAGCAAGTTAGCAAATATGTAAATGAAAATGAAGAAGAATTTATCGCAAAAGTCCATGAAAATGCAGTCATCATAGGAGAAGAAACCATAAAGGCAAATCGTAAAAAGATAACAACTTCAAAACGTAGACGAGAGGAAATAAGTGGCTTAGTAAAAAAACTTTATGAAACCTATGCAACAGGAAAAATCTCCGAAGAACACTTTACGGAACTGATTAATGCTTATTCAAATGAACAACAAAATATTGATGCTGAAACAGAACTATTAAATGCTGAAATCAAAAAATTCAATACAGAAAGCGTGAAAGCTGATAAGTTTATAGACCTTGTAAAAAGGCATACAGAACTTGCAGAGTTTACTCCACTTCTACTCAATGAATTTATTGAAAAAGTTGTTGTCTATGAGCCAGTAAAAGAAAATGGAAAACGAAATCAAAGGGTTGATATTTATCTTAATTTCATAGGGCAGTTTACACATCCAATAACAGAAGAACTACCACAAGAACAACCTAAAAAAGGTTCAAGAGGTAGAAAATTACGTCACGAAATGACAGAGGAAGAAATACAAAAAGAACGTGAACGTGACAGAGAGCGTTATGCAAGAAAGGTGGCTGATAAAAAGGCAAAAGAACAAGCTGAGAGATTAGCAATTTTGCAAGGCACAAAATATGAGATTAAAATAAGTGAAGAACAAATCAATAAAGGAGCGTGAGCTAAATGGCACAAAGCATATTTGAAAAAAATGGTGGCAAGTACATCAAGGTTGGTGATTACTATGTCCCAGACTTAGGGCAGTTTGATGAAGATACCGAGCCAGTAGATGAAAGAGTTATCGGCAAATACGGAAGCCTTCGCCGAACATTTTTAGAAGAACATAGACCTGCAATTTATACAAAACTACTTTACAGTTTTGAACTTGATACACACTTAAAAGATGTCAACGAAGAAGCACAAAACCTAATTGATAAACTTCTACCCCAGTATAAAAAACAGCAAGGTGTTACCGAAGAATTAAAGGCACAAAATCAGCTACTTTGGGTAGGAAAAGTAAATAACATTATCGCACAAATTGAAGAAATCATATACAGAGAAATTGTATATGTATAACTTAGGATTTAAGACGGAGCAAGTAATATTGTTTCCGTCTTTTTTCATATAAAAAATCAAATCAAAAACTTAAAAAGGAGCATTTAATTATGGCAAAGAAAACACTGGTAGAGCAAATTAAAGATACGCAAATCGAACTTGAGAAAGTGAGAGCAGAAAAGAAACAAAAGGAAAATCAATTAGCTAAAATCCAAAAGCAAGAACGAGAAAAAGAACACAGAGTACGCACACGCAGACTAATTCAAAAAGGTGCAGTTTTGGAAAGTGTTGATCCGAACCTTGCACAGCTTAATGAAGAACAATTAAAGGCTTGTTTAAGAGAAATCTTTTCAAACCACACAGTGCAAGAGGTGGCAAAAAATCATCTACTATCACAGCAAGAGGTAGACACGCCATAACTCCCTTGTTAGCAAGGGCGCACTTATACACCATTAAAATGGTGCGTGCGTTCTGCGAAGCAATGGGGAGCTACTCTCCCCAAACCCCTTGTGTACTTCACGAAACTGGCTACACCTTGCGAGGTGTAGTCATTTTCATAAAGTTTAATAAAATCGAAAGGAGCAGTTATGGCAATATTTCATTGTGATATTAAAGTAATAAGTCGAGGGAAAAGCAAGTCTGCTGTTGCTTCATCTGCATATCGAAGTGGCACGAAAATGACAAACGAATATGATGGAGAAATTCACGACTACACACGCAAAGGTGGTATTCATTCCAGTGCAATTCTTTTGCCCTCTCACGCACCTAAAGAGTATGCAGACCGTAGCACTTTATGGAACGCTGTCGAGATGATAGAAAAGCAACATAACTCACAGCTTGCAAGAGAAATTGAAGTATCAATACCGAAAGAAATACCCTCACATCTATGGCAAAGAATGATGATAGATTTTTGCAATACTAACTTTGTAAAGCAAGGTATGATTGCTGATTTATCCGTTCATAACAAAGACCCTAATAACCCACATTGTCACATAATGTTGACTATGCGACCTATTAAAGAAAATGGTAAATGGGGAGCAAAATCACGCAAGGAATATGTACTTGATGATAATGGTAATCGCATTAAACTTGCAAGTGGAAATTGGAAGTCAACAAAGGTTGATACAATGGATTGGAACAGCCAAGACAACGCAGAACTATGGCGAACAAACTGGAGTGAGCATTGCAATCTCTATCTTGAAAATTTAGGGCATACAGAACGCATAGATCACCGAAGTTATGAAAGGCAAGGCATTGATAAAATTCCTCAAATTCATTTAGGTGTTTCAGCTTCACAAATGGAGCAGAAAGGCATTAAGACGGATAGAGGAAATCGCAATCGAGAAATCTTAAACGACAATAAGCAAATGAAGATTTTAAGGGCGAGAATAACAAGGCTGATGAAGTGGCAACGAGAGCTTGAAGCACAGCCACTTGATATAGCGAAAGCAGAGATAAAGACTTCTGTTTTAGGTAAACTATATGCAAATAAAGATGTAGTAAAAAATCAAAATAAGACTGTTCGTAACCTCAAAGCAGATAACAAAGTTCACAACTTTATGCAGACACATAACATTGAAACAATGGCTGATTTTAGTGCAAAGGTTGTTGACCTTAATACAAGTTTTTACGAACTCAAAAAGCTATCTAAGGCAAACAATACTGCCATTGCTGATATGGATAATAGGCTTAAACTTTGGAGCGAATACGAGCCATTAAAGAAATATATTTTCAAGTATAATGAGTTAAATTCTAAAGATAAAAAAGCTTTTATCACAAAGTATCGTGACAAGTTTAATCGTTATGATGAACTGCAAAAAGTATGGAAAGAAATTGAAGCCACCGAGGGTAAAGTTACACCTAAACAGTGGCAAAAAACACACTCTACACTCATTGATGATAACAAACTTTGCGAATGGAAAATGAAAGCCTTGAAAGAAGAAATCGGCACAGCAGAGCGAATACAAAAGTTGCTTGATGAAGAAGTTAAAGAGCAAAACCAAGCAAAAGATAAAAAGCGTGTAACGGAAAATGAGTTATAAAAACATACAAATATTGGGTAATTTAGCAATAGACTTTTTGTATAAATGCATGATATAATAGTTAAATCAAAACCACATCATTAAGATGTGAGATTATTTATATACACTTTAGCAGGCTTGAAATATAGCCTGCTATTTTTATATTGCAATGAATTTAAAAAAATGTCGAAAACTATTGACCGATTGGTCAATGTGTGTTATTATATTATTGACCAATCGGTCAAAAATATAATAAGGAGGTTTTTATGAAAGTAAAAGATCCGACATCAGAAACAGCTATAAAGCTAATCCAAAGTGCAACAGAGTTATTTAATGATTTTGGATATACTGGAACATCTATAAATGATATAGCAAAAAAATCTAAACTTTCAAAAGGTATACTGTACCATTATTTTCAAAGCAAAGATGATGTGTATTTGTTTTGTTTAAGCGAATGTATAAATAATTTTGTTGATTTTATGGAGAGAAATATATCAAAGATATCACTTAGTAAAGAAACAATGATTAGGGTTGTAGAGCTAAGATTTGTTTTTTTCGATGAAAATCCACAATATAAGAATTTGTTTCACAACATCATATCCGGTAAACCAACACACCTTTCAAAAGAAATATCAGAAATACGACAGGTTTTAACAGAAAATAATATTAGCTGGATTAAGTTAATTCTAACAGAAATTAATTTAGGTAAAGATGTATTAGAGAGTGATGTTAGTTTGTTTATTTCTATACTGCAAAATAGTTCAACATTTTTGCTGGACGCTGAAAGTGATAAGAAATACCGGCAAGATATGATAAATTCGATAGTTAGACTAACAATCATTTTTTTAAATGGATTAAGAGAGGATTTAATTTAAAGGAGATTTTTAATGAAATATATAATTACAATAGGTAGAGAACATGGAAGTGGTGGTAGAGAGATTGGTTATAAATTAGCCGAAGAATTTGGTATACCATTTTATGATAGCGAGCTTGTAAACAGAATTTGTAAAGAAAAAGGAATATCTGATGAGTTTTTTTCTGAATATGATGAGAAAAAAGGCAGTTTGATTTATTCGCTGATTATGGATTTATATGCAAAAGAAGCTAACGTAATCGAAAATACTTCTTTAGAGCAAAAGTTATTCAATATTCAAAGAGATGTAATAAATGACATTGCAGATGAGGGTGCTTGCGTAATTGTTGGTAGATGTGCTGATCACATTTTGAAGGATAGAGAAAACACAATAAGTATTTTTATTTCAGCCGACACAGATAGTAAAATTCAGCGTGTTAGTACTAGGAATAAACTTAATGCACAAGATGCTAAAAAGAAAATGAAATTCACTGATAATAAGCGTAAAAATTACTACAACTATTATACAAGCAAAAAATGGGGTTCTTCATATTGTTATGATTTTTGTATTAAGAGTAACAAACTTGGGATAGAACAAACAGTTTCTACGTTAAAAAATATGATTGATTTTTTGGAAAGAGGATAAAATGGAAATTTTGATTGGAATATTAAAAATTATATTAGCTATTGTGCTTGCAACAATAGTTGGAAAAGGTGTTGCAAAATTAAAACTACCTGCAATTTTAGGATGGTTAATTACAGGTATGATTATCGGACCTTATGCTTTTGGGCTGTTAGATAATGAATTGTTAAATGCGCAATGGTATAAAAATATTAGCCACTTTTTTGAATGTGCAGTAGGGTTGATGTTTGCAAAAGAACTGATATTTAAAAAGCTAAAAGCATACGGAAAGCAAATTGTCACAATAACAATATTTGAGTCTGTGGGAACGTTTGTTGTAGTTTCAGCAGTGTTCGCTGTCGTGTGTCATATTTTAAATATGCCACTATACTTATCAATAATATTTGGTGGAATTGCACTTGCCACTGCACCAGCACCAGCACTTTCAATCGTCAGTGGATTTAAAACAAAAGGTCCTATCACCAATTCTCTTATTCCTATTGCAATGATTGATGATGTAGTTGCAATTATAGTATTTTTTACGGTAAATTCTTACATAGCTTCATTAGGATCTACTGAATCTGGATCTATAATAGGAGTTATATTGGTTTCTGTCGCACTACCAATCGTTTTAGGAGCTACTATAGGATTTGTTATCTCACTTGTTTTAAAAAGAGATTTAAAGAAAAATCAGATTATGTTTGCAACAATAACATCCCTAGTCGCAACTTTTGCAATTTCATATTTTATTGATAATTTTATTTTACCCGAACCATCTTTAAATTATATGTTTGTGGGTATGGCTGCATTTACAACTGTTGCAAATTTAATTTCTGAGCATAAGATGGAGCAAGTTGTAAACAGCTGTACACCGATTGTTGGAATAGGTTTTATTATAATGATAATGAATCTAGGAGCACCTCTTGATTATCGTCTTATATTAAGTGCAGGTTCGCTTACAGCTATTTATATTTTAAGCAGAGCTTTCGGAAAATATTTTAGCACTTATTTAGGTGCCAAGGTTTCAAAAGCAGATGATAATGTGAAAAAATATTTAGGGTTTGTACTTTTACCTCATTCTGGAGTATCTCTTGTGTTTACTGGTATGGCTGTTACAACTCTTAATACTTTTGATAGCGAATCTGCTGTAATTATTCAAGGTACAATCGCAGCCGCTGCTGTTATCAATGAAGTCTTTGCCGTAATTTTAGCGAAAAAAGGGTTTGACTGGGGTGGAGAAATCGGAACTAAAAAGTAATTAACGCAGTATTAGTTTTAGAAATTTATAAAATAATTTATATCGTTCATTATGAGCATTTGACGAAACGCAAAATACAAAAAATTGAATAGCAACCCTAATATGACGGATCAAAAATGATTCGTCATATTTTTTTACCCAAAAATAAAAATGGAGGAAATAAAGATGTTAAAAAATTACAAGAGTTTTGAACTATTGGAGCAGTATTTAAGCTACCTCACAGTTATTAAAGGTCGCTCTATCAACACCGTTATCGAGTATCGCACAGATGTGCTGATGTTCTTTGAATTTCTTTGTAATAAGCGAAATATGGAGCGTGAAAAGTATGATTTAAGTATGATAGATAATGAGTTTGTGAACAGCATTACCCTTAATGATATGTATGCTTTTATCTCCCATTGCCAAACTGAAAGCAAGGCAAGCGCTGGCACAAGGGCAAGAAAAATCGTATCTATCCGTCAATTTTGGAAGTATCTAAAAAATAAGGCTCGTGTCATTGATAACAATGTCGCAGAGGATTTAGAAACACCCAAAATCCCTAAACGCATACCCAAGTATCTAACTCTTGAAGAAAGCGTTAGGCTACTCATTGCAAGTGAGTTTTCAGCGAGAAACCATTGTATCATCACGATATTTCTTAATTGTGCGTTAAGGCTGTCAGAACTCACAAGCCTTGATGTAGGGCAAGTATCGTCAGATACATTGCAAGTTATCGGCAAAGGTAATAAGGAACGTAAGATATTTCTAACCAGTGCCACGAAAAAGGCACTTGAAAATTGGTTAAAGGAGCGTGAGCATATAGACAATGCCACCACTGCCCTTTTCATCACAAAGCAAGGGCAACGAATGACAGGGCGAAGCGTTCAAGATGTGGTTAAAAGGTGCATTAAACTAGCCAATTTAGACCACAAAAACATATCGGTACACAAATTAAGACACACAGCAGCCACCTTGATGTACCAGTATGGCAAGGTAGATATTCGCTCATTACAACAGATTTTAGGACACGAAAGCATTGCTACAATCGAGATTTACACGCATATTGACGAAAGTCAATTAAGAACTGCTGTAAACTCTAACCCTTTATCGGGAATGTATGGCAATGTTATGAAAGGATAAGACAATGGCAACCAATAAAAAATATTACTTCCTCAAATTTAAAGAGGATTTTTTCAGAGATGAAACAATTATTTTACTTGAAGATATTAAAGACGGATTTTTGTTTTCAAATATCTTGCTTAAAATGTATCTTCTATCCCTCAAACACGAGGGGCAATTACTGTTATCACAAGGAGTAGCCTATACTCCACAAATGATAGCAACACTCACTAACCACCAAGTAGGCACAGTGGAACGAGCCTTGCAGATATTTATGCAATTAAGGCTTGTTGAGGAGCTGACAGACGGAACTTTGTTTATGACTAACATTCAATCTCTTATTGGCAAGTCATCAACAGAAGCCGAGCGAAAACAGAATGAACGAGCAAAACTCAAGGAAAATAGCCTACTTCCAAGTGCTAAGGGTGGACAAATGTCCGAACTTTGTCCGAAAGTGTCCCCAAATCGTCCACCAGAGTATAGAGATAAGAGTATAGAGATTAGAGATAAGAGTATAGAGAGTGAGAGTAAAGAGGACACACCCACCCACTTTTTAGGCAAATATCAAAATATTTCTCTATCTGAAACTGAACTTGAACAGCTTAAAACAGAGCTTCCCTCACTCTATCAATCCTATATCGAGAAATTAAGTGAATATATGGCAAGCACTGGCAAGACCTACAACAGCCACATTGCCACCATACGCAAATGGGCAAAGGAAGATAGCGAAAAGAACACTAAGACCAACAACGCACCACGCAATTATGATTATGACGGAACTAAGAGCCTATAAACGAAAGGAAGAACAAAGATGATGAATACCATTAAGAACATAGCCAAAACAGCAGAGAGAGCCATTAACGAGCCGACAGACTACTTAAACGAGGTTGACAACCTAATGTATTGTGGTAAATGCCACACACCCAAGCAGAAACGCTTTGATAAGCCTTTTCTTGATGAAATAGATACAGTGCCTATCCCTTGCCATTGCAGAGCCTTAGAACTGGAGCAAGAGCGTGAGGAACGAGAGCAAATGGAACACTTCCAAAAAGTTAAGGAGCTTCGAGAACGAGGATTAAAAGACAAGAAGATGTTAGAGTGGAATTTTAAAAACGATACCACAAACAGCAAGCAGATTGATGTTGCAAAGCGATATGTCGATAACTTCGACAAGGCTAAGGCTGAAAACACTGGTTTGTTATTGTGGGGAGATGTTGGAACTGGCAAATCCTTTGTTGCTGGCTGTATTGCAAATGCACTCATTGAAAAAGAAATCCCAGTTGTAATGACAAACTTTGCAATTATCCTTGCTGATATGATGAACTTGAAAATTGACAAGAACGAGTATATCAAGGGCTTAAACAGAAACAGCCTACTCATCATTGATGATTTTGGTATGGAACGTGACACTCCTTTTGCCTTAGAACAGATTTACAACATCATAGACAGCCGATACACAGCTTCTAAGCCTTTAATCGTGACAACTAACCTAAACCACGCAGAAATGCTTAAAACGGATATACAGACCGATTATAGACGCATATATGACCGAGTGTTAGAGATGTGTGTGCCTATCTACTTCGAGGGCGAGAGCAAACGCACCCAAAACGCAAAACAGAAACTTGAAAAATTAAAAGAAATCTTAGGCTAATGGCTTTTACCCCCTTAAAAAATCAGTAGAAGCCATTTTTTTATGCCATTATTTAGAAAAGGAGCAGACTATGGAAAACAATTTAAACGAAAATAATGCAGTAGAAACCACTACCCCACAAGGAACATTTACTCACAAGATAGGCAATACAACCTATGTTGTAGGTGTTCACTTTAGCAAGACAAGTAAAGAAACTATTGATGATAAGATGAAAAGGCTTATTTTAAGCGATTTAGAGCATATCAAACCTTGAAATATTTCCTGTAATAAAAAAGTTCTTCTTGACAAAAACCCGAACGGACTATTTTTATAAGTTGCGCCTAAAACACGCATACCGCCTAGAAGAACGGTCATTTCTGGCGCAGTTAATTTCAAAAGTTGTGCTTTATCCACAAGGAGCTCTTCCGGGCGAACCGAAAACTTTTTCTTTTGGTAATTTCTGAAACCATCTGCATGCGGTTCAAGATAAGACATGCCTAAAGTATCTGTTTGTTCTTGGCTCGCATCCGTACGGCCAGGGGTAAAAGGTACAGTAATCTGAATACCTGCCTCTAACGCTGCTTTTTCAATAGCAGCCGCCCCACCAAGCACAATTATGTCGGCTAATGTAATGCGCTTATTATCAGATTGACTCTTGTTAAACTCAGTCAAAATCACTTCCAACTTGGACAGCACGTTCGAAAGATTTTCAGGATGATTCACTTCCCAATTCTTTTGAGGTTCCAGTCTTATTCTAGCACCATCACTGCCACCACGATAATCTGATCCTCTAAAAGTAGAGGCGGATGACCATGCTGTATACACCAACTCAGAAATTGTAAGACCAGATGCCAAAATAGATTGCTTTAACTGGGCGATGTCCGAATCATTGACAAGTTCAAAATCTACAGGCGGCACAGGGTCTTGCCAAACCAGTTCCTCACTCGGCACCTCAGGACCCAAATACCTAGAAATCGGCCCCATATCGCGATGGGTTAATTTAAACCAAGCTCTCGCAAAAGCATCTGCAAATAAATCAGGATTTTCATGATACCGTTTAGAAATTTTCTTGTACACCGGATCCATACGAAGGGCTAGATCTGCAGTCGTCATAATTGGCGGCTGTACACCTGTTCCTTGAGCTGTTGAAATATTATGCGCTTCGGGATCGGCAGGTACCCATTGCCATGCACCTGCAGGGCTCTTAACAAGGTTCCAATCATGTCCGAACAATGTGTCAAAATATGCCATGTCCCATTTGGTTGGTGTTGCGTTCCAGGGCCCTTCAATACCACTTGTAATCGTTGAATCTCCCGTTCCAGTTCCAAATGAATTTTTCCACCCAAGACCCATTTCTTCAACCGGTGCCGCTTCTGGCTCAGCGCCTAAATGATCTGGAACAGCTGCGCCATGAGTCTTTCCAAAAGTATGTCCCCCTGCAATAAGGGCCACCGTTTCCTCATCATCCATTGCCATCCTGGCAAAAGTCTCTCGAATATCTTTAGCAGAAGCCACCGCATCCGGCACACCATTTGGGCCTTCAGGATTCACATAAATAAGTCCCATTTGAACAGCTGCAAGGGGATTGTCAAGGTCACGTTCACCTGAATACCGCTCATCGCCTAGCCATTCTGTCTCATCTCCCCAATTCACGTCTTCTTCTGGCTCCCAAATGTCTTCACGACCGCCGCCAAAACCAAAAGTCTTAAAGCCCATGGATTCAAGCGCGCAATTTCCTGCCAGTATCATGAGATCTGCCCAAGAAATATTTTTACCATATTTTTTCTTAATCGGCCACAATAAGCGTCTGGCCTTATCAAGATTTACATTATCAGGCCAACTGTTAAGGGGGGCAAACCTCTGATTTCCTGTCCCACCGCCACCGCGGCCATCCATAACACGATACGTTCCGGCACTGTGCCATGCCATTCGAATAAATAACCCACCGTAGTGCCCATAATCTGCCGGCCACCACTCTTGTGAATCCGTCATTAAGTCATATAAATCCTTTTTTAGCGCTTCATAATCTAACTTCATAAACGCATCCCGATACTTAAAATCAGGCTCCATTGGCGTCACTTTTTCTGAATGTTGCTGAAGAATTTTCAAATTCAGTTGATTGGGCCACCAGTCTTGATTTGTTGTGCCCTTCACCTTATGGTCATTCTTGTTTGGCCTATCGCCTGCCGTCGCTCCAGTAACTGGACATTTTCCGCCACTCATACAAACTCCTTTCATATCTCTAAAAATAAACATCAATATACATCTTATCCCCTTTTATGTTTTGTTAATTCAAATCCTACTGAACTTGATTTCGCCCAAAATTTTTGGCCCTATACAGGGCTTCATCACTGGCCTTAATCAACTCTTCAGCAGGTTGATCTCTCTCAGGAACCACAGTTGCAACCCCTAAAGAAACAGTTAAAATTTGATTAAGAGGTGATCCTTGATTGGGAATTCTCAAAAATTCAATACTTGATCTAAATTTTTCTGCGACCTCTCTCGCCCCCTCATATATTGTGTTAAAAAGAATACAAGCAAATTCTTCACCGCCATATCTTGCAACAACATCGGTATGCCGCATGGTACGTGAATTCAGGACCTGAGCCACCTGTTTTAAACATCGATCGCCTTCCTGATGCCCATATGTGTCGTTAAAAATTTTAAAATAATCTATATCAATCATAATTAGAGATACTGGCGAACGATTGCTTTTAGCTAAACTCCACATTAATGCCAGTTTTTCATCAAAACTTCGTCTATTGGGAATCTGAGTTAAAGCATCTGTATAAGACAATTCATTAAGAATTTCCTGACGCTCCAACAATTGTCGCCTTGCCTCATTACGTTCAGTTACATCTTCAAGCGTTTCAATAACAGCATACACCCGATTGGCTTCATTCAATAAAGGTGTCATTTTACAATTGAATTCGCGTACACCCAGCGCAGTCTTAAACTGATTTACAGACTCTAATGTCTTTCCAGTTTTAAATACATCTTGAAGCGAACAATTTTCACATGATTTTTCATCCGTTAAGGAAACAAGCTGATTGTAACACTTACCCTCTGAAAGCGCATTGGGAAACCACGCATCAATTACACTATTCTTTTGAATGATTTCATGTTCTTCTGATAACATTAAAACACCAAGTGGCACATTGTTAATCAAAACTTCAAATTTACTGTTGGTCTCAATTAAATTTTTTTCAATTTCGAGTTTTCTCAACTCATAGAAAATTAAAAAAATACTTTGAAACAAAAATACTGTAAAATAAACAATCATAAACGGCAAATTGAAATGCATTGGGATAACCCCTATTAACTGCAATACAATCAGGGCAATCACAACAATCACCGTAAATCCAACAATTTGAACGCCACATTTATACCCAATAAAGTGAATGGCGAAAAACGGAAACACAAAGGCTAAAAAAGAAAAAGGGCAATGGAAAAGACACATCATTTCCCAATTGCCCAAACATTCTTAGCGTTTCAAAATTCTCTGAATTAAAGCAACCATTTCCGCCCTAGAAGCCTCACCAAATGGCTGAAGTTGCCCTTTCTCATTCCCTTCTACCAATCCCATTTCAGTCAAATCAGAAATTGCCTTCTGAGCCCAATCCGAGACATTTTTATAATCTTCAAACACCTCAAGTGCCTGATCGGATCCACTTACCTCAAGCAAACCAAATCTCGATATAGCTTTGTAAATCAGCGTAAACATTTCTTCCCTCGTAATAAGCCGCTCTGGTTCGAACCTATTTTCGCCAACCCCATTCGTTAAACCAAGTTCCTTGGCAGCCGCCAAATAGCCTGTATAGAAGGTATCTCCAGCATCAGTAAAATTATCTGTAGACGCACTTGGCTGTACACCGTATGTCCGCATGAGCATCGTAATAAATTGACCGCGTGTAAGTCTACCGTGTGGGTCAAATTGGTTTAACCCAATTCCCTTCACAATCTCGCGAGCAGATGTAAAATCAACCGCTTCAGCATACCATGCAAACACAGGGACATCTTCAAAAACAATAGGATTATACCCTAAAGCAAAACTTGAAAAGTGGTTTGTTTCAAATTGAACAGTTTTTGTTTCCGAATCAAAATAACCATTTGGAACAATCTTCAATTCGCCCCCATCCGTTATATAATAGACCACAACTTGGTTTTGATTTTCAAAGTTCGCAAGTGTATATGGCACTTTAACTTGGACTGGAATGCTAAAATCTGTTATGTTTTCTTCACCTCTAAAGATTGCAAAATCAATAACCGGTCTATTGCCAACCACTTGTCTCTGTGCATCTGTTAATTCATTTGATAAAACTTGAGTCATCCTAATTTGAAGGTCCCCTGACTGCTCATCCATATTTCGGAACAAATCCAAATCCACTTCCATAGACCCAAAATCTGTTTCAATTGTCAAATGCTCTATTTCAGCATCAAGCATTTGCTCTAACGCATCTCCAGAAAAATCCACCATCAATTCACCAGATGAGCCGGTTAAAGTTTTAATCTTCACAACGATATCTTTCGGATTGCTCTTTAACATTTCTTCAATCAAGTCATCAGCTACAGACACCTTTTCAACGCCGTTTTCATCTTCAGAAGCAATAAGATTTATAGTGGCTTCATCTTCAGTTTTCGAAACTGTAGGGCCCACAAACTCTTGATCCACAACACCATCATCTACTTCTACAACTGGTCTAGATACTGTAAAGGTCTGGCTTGTATAAGTTCCACCTGTATAATCTGCACATCTTACAGTATATACACCTGACCTTAAATCGCCAACTTCTACACTCAATTGAAAAGCGTTCAGTATATCTACAGATGTGGTCCCAAAATAAAGCAAACTTCCAGATGGATCTAAAATTTCGATAACCAAAACCCCTTTTTCAAGGGTTGAAGCCGTCCCTTGGACGGTTACTTCACCGGCAGTAGCGTTATAAGCAACTTCAAGCGTCTCCACTTCACCAGCAAATACAGGCACAGCGGACACAAATACCAAGATTATTACAGCAATTAATATTTTATTCATAGTCCATCCCATCCTTTCCTACACCGTACTCAGGATGATTTGGCAGCAAATGCCCGTACCCTGCACCAATTCCATACGTCGCGCCACCAAAAGACGCAGCACCATTGGAAATACCATCACTTGAGATCAAGAATAAGGTAATTCTGTTGGCATCCTTGAACACTTCTTCCTCAGAGCCACCCAACCTTTGAACAATTACCATCATGCGGTCATCCTCACCAGATACAACTTCAAACTGCTTACTGCCAATAATGCGATCATTTATATAATACATAACCAGAAGCGTATGATTGATTTCAAACCGCGGACCTTCATACTCAGGCTCACTTGGGTTAAAAGAAAATAAATTTACAAAAGTTATACTGTCTTCACCATAGTAGTCATAATCCACATGTTCACGCCCTGACAAAATTGCGTCCTTGTGCGCTTGATCATATTCCATGGTTGACGCTGAAAAAAGAACTCTTCTTACAACCAAAGGAATCTCTGCTTCGACACCTGTGTCTAAAAATCTAATCTGAATTATAATACTGGTAACAGGATTAACTTCGACATCAGGTAGAGGAATCATCCAATCAGGCGGTGAAGGCGAAAAATCTTCATACGGATAGGCCGGTGGTAACCCAACCCCGTATTCACCTATAACAGATGCACCCAGTATTTCATAAGGTCTCCCAACAGATGACGGTTTTATACCCACTTCATTATTTAAGAAATATGCAAAAGCTGTGGGCATGTATACTTCTGGATTACTGGCATTGGTAATTCCAGAACCATACTCACCACTGGAATATTCAGTCGTAATATCAATCCCTACAAAATCTGGTTCAAATAGGGTTACCATTGAATCTTCATATGAATTTCCAATTTGATAACGCATATGCATGGTTACCTTTCCAAAATACCGCTTTAAATTTAGTGTTGTTACTGGCCCTTCACTTCTAGAAGTCACAATTTCAGATCGGTCAGCTAAATATTCCCAAACACCGCCTCCAAAATCTTGAATCACAATCCCTGTATCTTCAAATTCGCCCCAAATTTGATAAGTACCTTCCATCATTTCATCCGGAACAGGAATGTCTACTTCACGAGAATCATTCTGTCCACTTGCTTGCAAAGACTCTGGTTCAGGATTTTCATCAAGTTGAAATTTTATGGTGATATACGCATAGCCTGGTTGATAAAGAATCACTTGAATTGGACGGTCATCTCCCGGCAGATAGGCATCAAAAGATGCCCGTTTTAATTCATCTGTAAAACTTAATTTTGTTGACCCATTTTCCATAATTTCCAGACTGCCACCAAAATTATTGATATTGATTTGTGCTGGTATAATCCAGTATGGATCGTCCCAAGCCACTTCAGTTCCAATCGGATCCATATGTCCAATAAAATCAACCTGTTCAAACTCAACAGGGAACTCAATCCAACCACTGTCCCCAGCAGGTACAGGCACATAAATTTTACCATCAGAATTCGGTTCAATTAGACTGTCTACTGGTTCCTTACTGCCAACAGCAACTCTGAATTGGTATTCCGACGTATCACCTGGACCTGGATCTGGACCTGGACCCGGTGAAGAATCTTCAATCGTGATTGGCATTTCTGTATAACCAAGTAACAAGCGTTCCTCTGGGCTAACTCTATTAAAGAAAAATACAATAAGACTAAACGTACCCGGATTTTCGCGCACGTCACAAACACCAACAGGTTCATCTTGAACATATTCTATTTGATATGGTAATCCATCTGTTGCAACAACATAATCTGGTCTCAACAATAAATATCCGAAATGGGTTGTATTCTCAGGTAAATCCGTATCTTGAGAATTTAAATTCAGTACAAAGCCTGTCCCATCAGTTTCAATAGGTTGATAACCTAAAATTTCTGAATTTACAACTTCCAGCGACGTTGGTGTGTAAAGTACTGCACGGAAGCTCTGCTGGGGTTCATGGATACGAATTTCAAATGTTCGGTTAAGATACCCATCTTTAAAAACACCTACCAAATATTGATAACCAATTTCCAACTGAATAACTGTCTCTCCTTCTGCATTGGTTATACCTTCGGGGCTTCCTTCAAAAGATTGATATTCACTGGGTTCCTCTGCGTCACTTCTTCTTGATAGGGCTTCAACTCTTGCACCTTCAATTGACACACCGTTCGAATCTTTCACTTCCACTCTTAAGCCATCCTCAGGTTGAGCTTCCGCCAATTCAACTCTTTTTTCAGAGTATCCAACTAAGTGGTCTTCTGAATCCAAAAAACCCACAAACAAATAGTATTCTCCTGCATTGTCTGCAGTAAGTGCTAGACCATTTGCGATGCCTTCTCTCAACTCAGGTACATCTTTTAAATAAGGAAAATTCATCGGTAAACCAAAGTTGTCTACTGTCCAATTTGGATCATTCACAAGAATTGCCACATAATCCGACGGTGAAAATGCCTCTGGAAATTGAGCGCCATCAATTTGAACAACAACTTCATTGTCATTGACAGTTGTCTGAACTGCATCAACAGTTACTTCAACGATACTGGAGGTGGTATAAAGCACAGATTCCCATATAGTCTGTTCAGTATTTGCTGAGACTTCCAGATTGACTGAGATATAATCCTCTTTTGATAATTTTATTCTGTAATCATAGTCATAAGCAATATTTTCAGAAATCTCGGTAGCATCTCCTGACTGCCATTCCACTGGAGCGCCATCTAAATTCAGTTGTGTCCACTCCTGAGAGTCTGGCAAACGTCTTTCAAAAATCTCTACTCTAAATTGATTCATTTGACTTAAATCTTTACTCAACGCACGAACCGTAACAGGTTCTTCCACATCAACAGAAAAACCTATGGCCAAAAGCCCAATTAGCAGAACTCCCATCCAAAAAATCGATATCATTTTTTTCTTGTCCATAATCACCACACTCCTACTCATAAGTTAACGCTAAAGTGAAACCTTAAATTTATACTAAAATTATAACCGGTTTCTTCTGAACATAAGCGCAAAACTATATAATTTCATATAATTTGAAGGGGTAGTTTTAGGATAGGGTGATTAAATTGCCTTGTTTTGGTAATAAATAAGTTAGAAAATCGGTGGAGGTTCATATGAGCAAACGATTATTGACAGTTTTAATTGCACTCACTTTTTTCTGGGCAGGATCAGTTTATATCAATCAAATGTATTATTTATCAGACAAAATTTCCGCCAATGCGATTGACCTAATCTCAATTCAATTAAACTACAGCGGCCAAATGATCGGCGCAATTATTGGTCTTTTTATGCTACGGAAGGATAAGACGCACCTATTCATAAAAAGAAATCTGTTCCTCGGACTCATTATTTCTGTTGTAACAACTCTCGGAATATTCGCATCGACAAAGGTAATCTATAGTGTTTTATTAGGATTTATAATGAACAGTGCCTACGGATTTATAACGGCTTACTTACTAAGTCTTGTTGGCCAAATCGGGACTGTGAACACAGTTGGAAAAATTGTTGGATTGGGTTATGGCCTAGGAACTCTTGCTTCATATCTCTTTAACGCAATATTGGGGGAATGGATGAGTCAATATCAGTTAATATCTTTTGTCTTTGCCGGAATAATCCTCATCGAAATTTTTATCGTTCATAAAATGAATCTTGACTTTACACAAACTGAACGCCCAGAAAAAAGGGCTATTACAAGAAATGAATTTTTTTTGATGGCCTTTGTCCTCACGTTTATGGCCATTATAAGTGCCATTGGTGGGAACTATAAATCAGAAGCCATTTTTCAAACAGGTATACGATTAGAATACACGCGGATTTATTATGCAATTGGATTAATTATTGCGGGCCTTATCTCAGATTACAGCCGTCACTTGGGCGGATGGGCTTGTATCTTCGCACTTTTTTATCCATTTGTTGGGATTTTAATTAATTCAAACCTTTCATTGGCTTCCATTGCATGGCCTATGAGTTACTTTTTTCTTGGTTTTTATACCATTTATCGAACGATTAAATCCATTGATTTGTCAATGGTGAGCCAAAAGTTTATTTACTTTGCAAGTTTGGGGTTTATTGTGGCGAGATTTGGTGAAATTATGAGTGAACTCTTTTTTTGGATTCCATCAGACCAGACGCTTTTAAATAGCATTCTCTTAATCCTCTTAATGGTCCCCATGCTCATTGGTTTTACAAAGTTAGAAAGTTACACAATAAAAAACACAAACTTAATTTCATATGATGATAAGGTTAAGTCATTTGCTTTAACAAACCGTGAAAAGGAAATTTTAGAGTGTGTTTTAAACGGAAAATCAAATTCTGAAATTGCGTCATCACTTTTTATTTCAGAAAATACGGTTAAATTTCATGTTAGAAATATACTCAAAAAAACAAATTGTAAAGGCCGAAATGATGTCCGAGATTTGTTTCATTAAATGCGTTTGGGGACGGAGGCAAAATGGACCCATGCCCTGTCCCCAGATAAAACTAAGTCCCCCAATTATCTAACTAAAAGGGGGATTTTACTTAATTTTTCACGTTCAGGGACAGGGAGGGGGTCCGTTTTGCCTCCGTCCCCAAACGTAAATTTTAAATTTATCCTTGACAAACTTCAATTCCATCTCGTATAATCAATTTCATACTCGAGTATAAAACTTAATAGCGTTAACTCATATCCAGAGAGGTGGAGGGACCGGCCCGATGAAACCCAGCAACCAATCACGCAAGTGAGTATGGTGCTAATTCCGTCAGTATAAACTGGAAGATGTGAGAGGAAACCCAATTATACGTCTCCTTTTGCATTTTGCGAAGGAGATTTTTTAGTGCAAAAAAGTGAGGTTTTCCATGATCAAAATTCAAAATTTAAGCAAAATCTATGACAATTCAAAACGCCCTTTAGTGGCTATTGACTCTATTAACCTCGATATCGACAAGGGTGACATCTTTGGAATTGTGGGACTCAGCGGTGCAGGCAAATCTACTTTGGTGAGGTGTATCAACAGAATCGAAAAGCCCTCATCTGGGTCCATAATCATCAACGGTGTAGACATGGCAGAACTGGAAGGCAAAGCTCTAAGACAAGCGCGATATGCTATTGGAATGGTTTTTCAGAACTTCAACCTTTTTAACAGTAAAACTGTCTACGAGAATGTGGCCTTTCCTCTAAAAGTCAAAGGCATGGACAAAAATACCATTCATCAGCACGTCATGGACCTCCTTGAAAAAGTCGAACTGATGGATAAAAAAGATGTTCATCCAATGCGTTTAAGTGGTGGCCAGAAACAACGTGTCGGTATTGCACGGGCACTTGCGGGAAATCCCAGTGTTCTCTTGTGTGATGAAGCCACTTCAGCGCTTGACCCTAAAACAACTGACCAAATCTTAACCTTGCTAAAGCGCATCAACAAAGAGTTAGGGGTCACACTTATTGTAATTACACATGAAATGGATGTGGTGAAGTCAATTTGTAATAAAGTGGCAATTCTTGAAAATGGCTGTATTATTGAATCTGGTGAAACTGTGGATGTCTTCACCCATCAGTCAAGTGAAAAGACCCGGCACTTTATCAACAATCGACCTATAGAGGGACCCCATTCAAAATTAGCCAAAAATAGCAGTCGACTCTTATTGACTTTTAAAGGTGACACAGCAGATCGTCCTGTTTTAGCTGGTCTAATTCAAGAATTTTCACTTAATGTCAATATTCGGTCTGGATCAATTGATTCAATTCAAGAGACGTCTGTTGGAAAACTGATTGTAGATATTCCAAGCACATCAAATAACTTGGATGAGATTATTCAATACCTTATGCAGCATGGCGCAGGAGTGGAGGTGATTTCATAATGGAAATTTTAATAAAAGCCAGTCTTGAAACGCTTTACATGGTAGGCCTTTCATTAATTTTTACCATCATGATTGGTCTACCACTGGGCATCGTACTGGTGATTACCCAACCTGGTCATATTGCTGAGCAAAAAAGGGTCTACAAACTTTTGTCCTATAGTGTCAACATGACACGCTCTTTGCCCTTTGTAATCCTTATGATTTTCATTATGCCACTAACGCGGTGGCTCGTAGGTACATCCATTGGAACTCAAGCTGCAATGGTCCCGCTTGTTTTTGCAACGATTCCTTTTTTTGCCAGAATTGTTGAAAGCGCGCTTCAAGAGGTGGATCAAGGTATTATAGAAGCTGCAGTCTCCATGGGTGCAAGTCCCCTACAGATCATTGTGGGCGTTTTAGTTCCAGAGTCAATCCCATCCCTCATACTTGGCGCTACCATAACAGCCGTAAATCTACTTGGATATTCTGCAATGGCTGGTGCAATTGGTGGTGGTGGTCTTGGCGACTTGGCAATCCGCTATGGCTATCACCGCTTCCAAACGGATGTAATGGTTATGACCATTGTGGTCCTAATTGTTTTAGTTCAACTCATACAATCAACTGGCAATGTGCTTGCTAATAAAATTATACACATACGGAGGAAATAAAAATGTCAAAACATGTATTGAAATACTTGCTATTTATTATACTTGTAGGTCTTTTGAGTTTATCCCTAATTGCATGCAAGACCAATAATGACACACAAAATACGTTGAAAGTCGGCGCAACACCTGTGCCACATGCTGAACTTTTAAATCTCATTATTCCGGATTTAGAGGCTCAGGGAATCACCCTTGAAATCGTTGAATTTACGGATTATGTAACCCCAAATTTGGCGCTAAATGATGGCGAAATAGATGCCAACTTTTTCCAACACGTTCCCTACATGGATTCATTTTCCGAAACGCATGACTTAACTCTAGTCAGTGCTGGTGCCATACACGTAGAACCTCTTGGACTTTATTCTGAAACGCTAACAAGCTTATCTGACCTAACAGAAGGCGCAGTAATAGCCATACCAAATGACCCGACCAATGAAGGCAGGGCCCTCTTATTGCTTGAAGCAAATGGCTTAATTGTTTTAGATCCTGATGCTGGCCTAGAGGCAACTGAAAACGACATTATCGAAAACCCAAATGGGCTTATTTTCAAGCCCCTCGATGCTGCCCAACTTCCACGGTCTTTAAAAGATGTGGCTGCCGCTGTTATCAATACCAACTACGCTCTTGAAGCCAATTTAAATCCCTCACAAGATGCCATTATAATTGAAGGCAGTGAATCTCCATATGCCAACATCATCACAGTAAAGCCAGAGCTTTTGGACGATGATCGCATCAAAGCGCTACTTGAAGCCCTTCAGTCTGATGCTGTAAAAACATACATCCAAGAAACATACAAAGGCGCCATCGTCCCGGTATTTTAAGTGCGTTTGGGGACGGAGGCAAAATGGACCCTTGCCCTGTCCCCATACAAAACCAAATCCCCCAATTATCTAACTAAAAGGGGGATTTTACTTAATTTTTCGCATTCAGGGACAGGGAGGGGGTCCGTTTTGCCTCCGTCCCCAAACGTGCGGTACTTTAAACGTACGGTTTTCCATCCAAATCAGCTCTGTGCTTCCCCCATGCCTTCACTAAGTCTCACCATTTCACTCGCCTGTTCATAAAGACCAAATCCGCCCTGAGAATTTACAACGTATATATTCATGCGAATAGAATTAGATCCCAAATCTATAATTGCAATAGAGTCTTTCATATTTCCCCCTTTTTACATGCCCGGTCTTAAAGTTTCATTGAAAAAATTTAAAATATAGGTGTGCTGAATCTCTTCAGACATCTCGCGATCTAAATCTCCAGTAAAACCAATAATTCCAGTTAGACTGGAAAACAAATATGACATGGTGAAATCAATATGTGTCGTCCCGTCAATTTGATGTACCCGTGCTTCTGGACTTCCCTCAATCAGGCCATTTAGGAAGGTGTCATTTACACCACCCGCCCACTGCTCACTACGCAGAAATAAAGCAGGTACTTCAAGCCCCATTTTTACAGCATCCATACCAAGAGGTTCAACCCACGCATCTAGCCCAATTACTGACTTAACTCGAGAATCCTCCATTGCAACAGCCACATCTGCGCCCCCACCTGTACTATGGCCTAATAGACCAACACGAGAAAGGTCCCACTGGCCAGGATTCAGTGATGGCAAAGTATCGAGCAACAATTTTACATCCCCCGCATAAGTCATAACCAATTGGTTTGCATACGTCAAAAAATCTGGCGTTTCATTTCGATCAGGCAGGGCATTTTGATCCAATTCTATCCCTGTTCCATCCTCAAAAACAGTCATTTGAGCACCATAAGTATGGTCAATTCCAAATACAATATAACCTGAACTTGCCAACAATTCGGCAAAATCTGTGTGAAGACTTCTAAACCCTTTCCAGCCATGGGACAAAATTACAATTGGGTATACCGATTCCTGCCTGCTCAGTGGCGCTTCCAAATGTGAATTAGACAAGATATTTTCCGTATGATCCAACATGAAAAACGGCAAATTCATCTCTCTTGCCAAGGATCTTGAAACCTGTAAACCGTCTTGAAGCCAAGGCATTTGTTTATAGCCAGCAACTGAGTCCGCTGGATACCACATTTGAATCCGAATACGCCTGTAGTCAGATTTATCTGATTCGTCGATAACCCTACCATAAGATTCCAAACGGTTAGGATCCGTTATTTCAAATGTATGTGTCCCCACATGGTAAGCCCCTATAGGTTCTGGAATTGAATACTTGGGAAACACAACCAAACACAGACCTGTTAGACCAATTGCGATTCCCCCTATAACAAGATTTTTCATCCGACTTTCTCTAATAGGCTTTCTCTGGGCATCTGTTAAAAGCCCAATCATAGAAACGCCGGCTTTCATAGATAAATAAAAATAGACAGGATACATTTGCCAACTTTTTTGATCAAAGAGTAAGTGCCCCAGTAAAATACCAAACCCAGCAAATGCAACATACCGCTTAAATACACGCCATTTATCAACAGGTTTTACAAACAAATCCATTGCAAATATTAGAACAACAAATCCCAATACCAACCACTCAAGCCAGTCCATTTTACCGCCTTTCCCCAACCACAAATCCGTCAGAATAAATCAAGGGACCCTTGGGCCCCTTGATGATTATTGTCCAGAGATGGTGCCACCTTTTGTGTGGATCCACGGAAGGACACAATTGCCATAATTAATGCGTCTGTTACTGATGGCTTCAATTGCATTGATAAACTCAAAGAGGTTACCAGAAACCATTGTTTTTGTAATTGGATACTTAATTTCACCATCTTCAATATAAAAACTGTTTTTTGCGACGCCTGCAAAATCACCATCAGGCCCTGGACGTCCACCCGAAAAACGGTTTAGCAATATACCACGCTTTACATTTTTCACCATGTCCGCCAAACTTTTTTCACCAGGCTCAACAATAAAAGCATTGCCATAGTTGCCAGACCGGTTAAGTCCCACTTTGTTTGCCCCATATTGTGAAATCAAAAAGGATTTCAAGACACCATTTTCAATAATCGTCAAATCCTCTGCGACAAAGCCATCGCCTGTTATGGTATAGCCTGGCGCCAGCTCTGCTGAAGTGGGATTAGAGTGCCAAGTGAGCATTGGTGATGCCACCTGCTCGCCCATCTTATTCTTAAATTTACTGGAACCTGCAATTAATGACCCATCCGCAAGTGCCGCACCTGAGAGATATTCTAAGAATTCTTCCAAGCAACTTGGGGCAATAATCACATCGCCAACGAATTTGCCTTCAAATGCTTTTGCATCCAGTTCTTTTATAGATTGGTCCAAAAGTTCTTCAAGGGCACCAAGTTCCAGAAGTTTCTTCTTGAGTTCGCAAGTGCTTGCGCCTGTGTAGTTAAAAGATGTAATGCGGTCGCCCTCTTTAGCGGAAAACATCATTGTAAAGCTGTAGTATCCACCGACTTCTTCTAATCTTACGCCATTTGAATTTGCAACATACTTGTGACGGCGGTCATAAGATAAAATAGCATCTCCATAAATGCTTTTATAGTTTGTTTTCATTTCAGCGTTTAAAGTTTCTAATGCTTCATACACCTGATCAAAATTTGGATTAAGAACACCAATTTCAAAAACTTTAGGCTCTGTGAATTCAGAAATATCACTGGCTTCATCAACCGGCGCTGCTTTAGATAAGTCCACCAATTTTTCAATTGCTGCATCAATTGCTTCAGTTGACTGCTTATTGATACTGGTGCTCGCTGCGCGTTGGTCTTTAATAAATTTGAAATTTAAGTCGAATTCTTCAGTGCTTCTAAGCAGTTTAACTGTATTATTTTCTGTATTGAGTTCGTGTTTTTCGCTAACAGAAAGTACCACCTGTGCCTTGTCAGCTCCCGCTTCTGCCATTTTGTCCAAGCAGTAGTCCAATAAGTGTTTGTAGTCCATCTTATTTACCTCCTACATTGATTTTACATTTAATGGCAGGGCCACCCATACCAACAGGAATTGGTTGCTTTTTGCCACACATTCCCGCAGCGGTCCATTTCATTTCGTTGGAAACCATTGTCACTGACGACAACACATCAAATGCTCTCCCAGATATGGTTGTGTTTTTAATTGCTTTACCCAATTTACCATTTTTAATCTCATACCCTTCAGATACCCCAAACATGAATTCGCCTGTTGTATCGGCTTGTCCGTTGCTTGTTTTTTTGAAATAATAGCCATCTTCTATGGAAGCGATCATTTCCTCTAGTGTGGATTCACCAGGAAGAATTGCCGTATTGCGCATCCGAATTAAGGGTTCGTCAGAATATTGCCATGCCCTTGCATTTCCATAGTTTTCATGCCCAAATTCTCTTGCAGAATCCCGGTTGTGCATAAAGCACTTAAGTATTCCATTTTGAATAATAGGTGCATCCTGGCACTTTACGCCTTCGTCATCCACAAAAATTGGAACTGGAAGCAAGTCTCCATTGTAACTATGGGCAAAATCAATCAATGAGACCAAAGGACTTGCCACCTGCTTTTCAAGATAATCGCCAGCAATAGACCCATTTCGAACCAGGTCTGCCTCAACTGTATGCCCAAAGGCTTCGTGTGCAAGGATTCCTGCCAGATTGGCATCTAAAATCACTTCATGATAGCCTGCTACTGCATGAACACCCTCATTTTTGAGCATTAAGCTCTGGTAAAGTGCATCAATATCCGCTTTAATGTCTTCTACAGTTGTCAAGTGGTCTTCGAGTTGACCGATACCACCATAAACTTCACCAAGCTCACAAGGTTCACCGTCTTTTTCTGCAGTAAGTCCAATATGAAATACAGTTCTAGGCCATAAGAGATAGGATTCTGTTCCATCAGAAGTTACCAAGTGTTTTTCCATTTCAAGACAAGACAAAACGATGAGTCTTGATACTAAATTTGGATAAGTGTCTTGAATGTAAGCGTCGACACTTTTCATGTAGTCTGTAATTTGTTCTTGCGTCCATCTTTCTTTTTGAGTTGAAAAGTCTTTTGTTTCATGAACGGCTTCAGATTTAAATGGTTCTTGTGGGTGATCCTTCTTTGATGCTAAAAATTTGGCGTTTTCCCAAGCTTGGTCTACAACTTTTCGAATGGTTTCATCTGAAATTTCAGCTTGAGACGAAAACCCAAAACAACCATCCTTATACGCTCTTGCGCTAACACCACCTGTTGAACTCTTGTCATTGCGCACAAGATTGCCATTCATCATGACCATTGAAAAACTTCGATTTTCCTGAACACGCAGTTCACAGTAAGGCTTCATCTGAGCCACATACTGACTTAAATCCTGTTTTGCCATATTACCCCCTTGTAATAATTCATCTTAAACTATGACACGTTGTTAATAAAGTTGCTAAATTCAGTATAAAATAATTTATATGACTCCGCAAGGTCCAATTGGGGACGGAGGAAAAACGGACCCCTGACCTGTCCCCCGTTGACTCAAATTTTAACTGTTTACTGGTAATTGCACCGTAATTGAAGTTCCCACACCTTCGGTACTCTCTACAATTATTTCACCTGCATGACTATTCTTCACAATGTCATAGACTATAGACATGCCCAACCCTGTTCCTTTTCCAATTTTCTTTGTCGTATAAAATGGCATAAAAAGTTTGTTTTTCACTTCGTCCGTCATGCCAATGCCATTGTCAACAATTTGAATTTCCACAATTTTGCGCTCGTTTTTATCGCGTTTCGTTCTTGTGCTAATTTCTAGACATCCCTCTCCAGGGGAATTCGGATGGGCCTCTTTGATTGCATCCAGCGCATTGACAATTAAATTAAGCAAAACTTGGTTTATTTTACCACCATAGGCCTGAATCATTGGAATGGGTGTATCTATATTAAGTTTCAATGCACCCAATCCCGACAATCGACTTTTTATAATTACCAGCGTATTTTCAATGCCTTCTTTTACATCATAGGGTTCATAATCCGTCATGCGATCAATTCTAGAAAAAATCCGCATACTTTTTATGATTTTCTTTACGCGCACAAGACCTTCATTGATATCCGAAAAAACATCATCTAAATCTTCAACAATGTAGGTCAATTCTTTTCGATCCGAATCTGATAAAGCCGGTTTTTCATTGCGTTCCAAACAATATTCTGCATACCCCTTCAAGATGTTGGCATAATTTTGGAGCGTTTTTTGGTTGCTCATGACAAACCCCAAGGGATTATTGATCTCGTGTGCAACCCCTGCTGCCAATTGGCCAATTGCCACCAATTGCTCCTGCTGAATCAGTTGCGCCTGAAGATGTTTAAGAGATTCCAGTGAGACTTCAAGTTCTTTTTTTGCATTATGGATTTCTTTTTCAGCGGACAATCGATTAAACACACTTGAAAAAAACTCTGCTGCAATGCTGAGGACCGTCATATCTTCATCATGCCAATTCCCAGTAGCGTCCACATTATCAAAGCCAACAAATCCATTTAAAATCCCTCTTTGCATGAGGGGCATAATCAGGGCAGATTTCACACTTTGAAGCTCCAAAATTTCTCTCTCTGCTTGCGCTTCATCGCCAAGTTTTGAAACATCCTTTATATTTAAAATGTCACCCTCTTTTATTTGAGCCATCCACCAAGGAAAACTGTTGATTTTTTGATTTTGTAAGCGTTCCATTTCTGATGCAACACCCTCTCGACACCACTCATAGGTATTGTTCATGAAAATACCATCTTCCTGAAATTCGAAAATATATGCCCGGCTTGCACGGCTGTATTTCCCAATTTCTTCAAGCGCATGATTGATACTATCTGTTGGATTTTCAAGCATCACAAAATTTCGCGCTATTCCAGAAACAATTCTTTCAAGTGCTAACCTGTGTTGAAAACGTTCTTCCAAACAATCCATACTGGCCTCCTAGTTCGTAAGCAAAGATGCTAAATAGTCTTCAATCGCTAGTTGATGACGGGTTAAGTTTCCATTTGCATCACAAAATTCTTTGTCCAACGCATATTGAAATTGAGTAAGGCCCAGCAAACCAAAAGCCACATGGCTCACCAAATGCACCATTGCAACCAATTCTTTGTTGACGATAAGCTCCGGTTTAGGTTCTCTATAGTGATATGCCACTTCAATAATGTCAAAGGGGAGTTCCCACCAATTCAACAAAAATGATCCAATTTCAGGATGCCTTACTGGTAAAAATTCAGTTTCTAAAGCATCAAAAATAGATTGATTATTATCCGTTTGGGAATGCTGGAGTTCTTTCTCAACAGCCTCTATTAATTCCAAGTACAAGTCTGTCTTAACAGTTGCCAAAAAAAGGAGGCCAAGTGTGTGCATTAATCCAGCCGTTCCTTGATGATTTGGTAGACTTTTGCCATAACACAAACTATATAAGTATGCAACACCTTGGTTTACCAAAGATGCATGTTGCCAAAGGTCTTTTGCATAAGGCATGTATGCTGCCCGCTCAAAAACTGAATTCGTAAGTATGATCTGGCGAACATTACTCATCCCCAACATAACAATTGCCTGTTGAACCGAGCCTGTATGAAGCCCATAATAGGCAGTATTGGCAATGCGAAGTAATTTCCCTGCAATTGCAGGATCCGAATCCACCAACCTTGCAACTTCCTGGGCAGAAGCCTCTTTTTCAATTAAATCCGTAATTTTTGCATATAAATCCGGTATGGTTGGCAACGAACCCAATCCATTGATTTCTTGTAGCAAGCTAGGATCAGCAAGTTGATCATTCATACGAATCAAGCCTTCAATTTTAGATAAAAGTTGGTCATTGTCCCACGGTTTATAGATGTATAGCCTTGCTAGACCCGAGTCCAAGGCCGCTAAAATCTGGCGGCTATCTGTATAACCACTCAGTGCTATACGAATTACTTTCGGCTGCATACGCTTAACAGCGTGCATTAGTGCAATGCCGTCCATTTCAGGCATGCGAATATCCGTAACCAAAATGTCAATTTTATTTGATTCTAAATACTGAATCAGATCCCCGCCTTTATCGAAAAACAAACATGTATAATCCGTTTGAAAAAAAAGACGTTTCAGCGCCCTCAATATTTGCTGTTCATCATCTACAAATGCAATTACTTTCGACATGGCGCCTCCTAAGCTTTTCCAACTGGCAACAGTACTGTAAATTCAGTGCCATTTCCCAATTCTGATTTTGCCATAATTTTTCCTTTATGTTCATGCACAACAATGTCATAGGATAGGCTCATACCAAGACCGGTTCCCGATCCTACTGGCTTTGTTGTAAAAAAAGGGTTATAAAGCCTCTGTAGGGTCTCTTCATCCATTCCAGTACCATTATCAACGAACTTAATTTCAACCGTTTCATCCTGGGAAATGTACTTGGTCTCAATTCTTATTTGTCCAGTACGCCCATCCTCCTCTTGTGCACTTTTTATGGCGTCTGCCGCATTGATAAGAATATTCAAAAAGACCTGATTTATTTTCCCGCCATTTGCGTAAATCAAGGGGACATTACCAAACTCAATTTGAACATCGGCTATGTATTTATACCGATGTCGCGCCACATTCAATGTGTCACGAATGCCTTGTTCTACGTCAAACTGGTTAATTTCAGAAATATTGTCAATTCTGGAAAAACTTCTGAGCGAATCCACAATTTCTTTAATGCGATCAACGCCAAAAGCTAAATCTTCAAAAATTTCTTGGATGTCAGTGTCCAAATCAAAAATATGTTGATTTTTCCCAGATTTCCAATTCTGGTAATATTTTTTCAGTGTGTGAATGTTACTTGAAATGTATCCAACTGGATTGTTAATTTCGTGTGCAATCCCAGCTGCCAATTGTCCAACTGCAGCCATCTTTTCCGCTTGTACCATTTGATTTTTAGCCAATGTGAGTTCTTGGTTAAGTCTATTTAAGCTTTGAATAAGGTGATGTTGTCTAATGGCACCTTTCAGCCTAGATGTCAAAGCGACGTCTTGAATGGGTTTACTGATAAAATCACTTGCGCCCAAATCAAAACATTTTGATAAGGTTTGGTCATCTCCCATCCCTGTAATCATAATAGTTTGCACTTCACCTTTTAAAATTCTTTCTTGCAGATGCATGAGAACTTCAATTCCGTCCACCTTCGGCATCATAATATCAAGAAGAATTATGTTGGGTTCATAAGTTCCAAAAAGTGCCAAGGCTTGATCGCCATCTTCTGCCATTTCAATCTGCATTTCTTGAGGCGTAAAATGCGTGTTAAGCAAATCCCTTATTGTCATTCGAATTAATTTGCTATCATCTACGATTAAAACTTTAATTGTTTCCTTCATTTGCTTACTCCTGTTCTTGCCTCTATTAACCCCATTCCAAAGGCATTTTAAGGTTTATTACCTGTCTTCCATTTTTGGAAACCTGCCGCAATTCCATATAAGGCTTTAGCCAATCCGACAGGGTGTTGAAATTTGCCTCAAAGTTCCCTGGTGTTTCATTTTCTTCTAATTGTATGTCTATTAAAATGCTTATATAGATCGGCGCTCTTTCTTTTACTGTTAATTCCGCATCAAGGTTTCCAGATACTTCTATATGCAAGGCGGAAATCAAATGTTCTGCTGTGGCTATTTTAATCAAAATCATCAATACTTTGGGGATCAAATCAACGGATCCATGTCCTTTAACTTTTACGGTGTCATGCTTTGATAGTGTCGGTTCAATTGGCAAATTAATTCTTTTAAGGAGGCTGGCGATTTTTTCTGCTACCAGCGTATAATCCATTGGCACGGTCTCAACTGGAAACATTAAATTAACCATCCGGGCCATCTTATGTGCCTGCCTAATCTTTTTTGCATGAAGGTCATTTCGGTCACAATTCAATTCAATTAACAAGTCCTCTATTTCATCAAATGCTGTTTGATTCACATGCTTTAAGGTTTCAAGATTTTGAAGCAATACTTTTTTCTTATGATCAAATTTATTGAGCAGATTTTGATACAGTTGATTTCGCATTTCCAGTCGCTCTGAATCTGTCTGTTTGTTGGCTAGAAATGTTGCATATTCAATGGCTTCTTGTATAGCCGGTCTTAGTTCTTCATCCACATCCCATGGTTTTAAGATAAATCTAAAAATATCCCCTTGATTGATTGTAACAACCATTTGACTGATTTGTGTATACCCAGACAACACGATTCGAACGGTATTTGGGTAATGCTGTTTTACTATTTTTAAAAGTTCAAGTCCGTTCATACCGGGCATTCGCATATCTGTCAAAATAACATCAATTACATGCTTTTCCATAATTTCAAGCGCTTCGGCACCACTTCCCGCATAATACTGGTCATACGGCTCTCCATTCAGGCTCCTTTTCAAACTTTTCAAAATCATCGGTTCATCATCTACAAACAAAATCGCCGGCATACGCACCTCCCTGGGGACGGAGGAAAAACGGTCCTATGACCTGTCCCCCGTTACACTGTTTAAAAAGTCAACTATCGCTTCAAAAATTCCTCTAACCCGTTTTTCTTCTATTGAATGATCAAATCCATGCCCTGCATTTTCAACAGTTATAAGCCTTGACACAACGCCTAACGCACAAAGCTTTTTATGTATTTTACAGGATTCTTCATACGGAACATCCCTGTCCCCATCACCATGAACCAGTACTGTTGCTGGATAGCCACCATCAAAGCGTTCTAGCGGACTGTATTCCTTCCACTCCTCTGAGTGCAAACTGACATCAAATCCAGCAACATGATCAAGCCACTTACCCTGCTGTCTTAAATACAAATAGTATAAAAACCGCTCCATTTTGCCATCCGATACCGCTTCATTGCCGATAACAGATTCAGCCATTTCTAAACTAATCCGTTTTCGCGTTAAATAATAAGGGCTTGGCTTTTTATACCACTCACTGGTGATGCTCCCATAACCATAAATCGAGACCACAGCAGCCGGCGCATACCCCTCATACGTCGCCAACAACAAGGCCAAATACCCGCCTGCTGATCTCCCCATATAAATCAGTTTAGACATATCGAGTTTCACCATAAACCCATCAAATGTTTTAATAAAGTCTATTGCATCTTTTAAATCATTTACAATTTCAACCAACTTTGTTTCAGGCGCTAAACGATAATCAACCGAAATGACATTATAGCCCGATTCGATAAAAAACCGTACCTGTTCATCGGTCATTTCACGACGATTTCCAAAAATTAAACCACCACCATGAAAATATATAATAACAGGTTTTCCATCATTTTCTGCATATACATCCATTTCAAGAGTGCAAAAATCAACTTTCTTATAAACCAAATTCTCCCACCTCCGGTTGGGGACGGAGGAAAAACGGACCCCTGACCTGTCCCCAATCAAAATATATCTATTATAATATTACCACATTTCCTCTCATTCATTCTATAATCCAAAAAGTATTCAAAAGATTTCCACATAATGAGATGATTATTAGGCTTAAAAAGGGTAATAAACTTACAACTCGAAGATTTAAACTTATATTAACCGGGAGGTTGACATGAAACTAAACGATAAAACCACAATTGTAACAGGGGCAAGTGGCGGGGTCGGAATTGAATTGGTTAAAGAGCTTCTTAATAAAGGCGCTACAGTGATTGCTGTAAACAGAAACACAGAAAGTCTTTTCAAATTTAGAGAATCTCTTAGCTCAGCTGATAGGTTACACATTTATTCAGTGGATGTAACGCAACGAGATCAAGTGAATAATGCTGTAACGGAAATGCTAAAACAAGTAGGACATCTTGACGGTCTGATAAATAATGCAGGGATTATACAGCCATTCATTCCCGTGGCATCTTTAGATTGGTCTAAAATTAAACAAGTGATGAACGTCAACTTTTATGGACAACTAAACTTCATAAAAGCGCTGCTTCCCGAATTTTTGAGTCGTCCCGAAGCTCATATTATAAACATTGGTAGTATGGGCGGATTCCTGCCCGTACCTGGGCAAGTTGTTTACGGGGTTTCAAAAGCTGCAACTTTAATCCTAAATGCAATGGAAAAAAACAAGCTTTCAATACGAATTGGAAAAGACAGTAAAATTTTCTTTTTCTTATATAAATTTTTCCCTAAATTTGCGATTCATACAATCAGTAAGTTTCTCAAATAAATGCATAAAAAATCCCACTCATTACCAGAAGTGGGATTTCTTCATTTAGGGACAGGTCAAGGGTCCATTTTTCCTCCGTCCCCAATCGGACCCGGCTTATCGAAATAATACCCTTGAATCAAATCTGACCCGAAAGATTTCAAACGCTGATACTCTGCTTCAGTCTCTACACCTTCAGTAACAACTTTTAAGTTCAAGTCATGGCATATAGAAATGAGATTTTTCATAACAGCAGAATTTTCTAAGAAGAGAAACTTATCCTTAAGACCCTTATCAATCTTAACCTTGTCCACTGGCATATACGTCAAATAACTGAGAGACGAATAACCAGTTCCAAAATCATCCAAAGAAATTGAAATTCCCTCTGCACGAAGCGCCTCTAACCTCTGAATTGCATAGCCTGAGTTCTCAATTAAAACACTTTCCGTCACTTCAATTTCCAACAAATACGCTGGTAAGTCATAACGCTTCAAACACGTTTTAATAAACAAAACCAAACTGTTATCATACAATTGCTTAGCCGATATATTGATTGCAATAGGTTTCAAAAGGACCCCATTCTCCCGCCACTTATTCAATTTCCGACAAACCTCTTCCACAATTAAAAAACCAATCGGTACAATTAATCCCGACGACTCAGCAATCGGTATAAATTCCACAGGGGACAAGGACGAGGCCTCAATTCTCAAAAGTGCTTCATAAGACACCACATCCCCATCTTCAGCACTCACAATAGCTTGATAAAAAAGCACAAATCGCTGTTCTTCTAGGGCACTACGCAGTTCTTTTTCTACATTAACAGCATAGTCAAAATTCGACGTTAAAGCTTCCGTAAAATAGCAAAATCTATTTTTCCCTTCTTTTTTCGCTTCATACATAGCAATATCGGCTTTCATCAGCAAATCATCGGCAGTAGAAGCATGCACAGGGTACTGGCTAATTCCAACACTCGCCGTAATATGATTTTCAATATTTTCAACACTGTTTTCAGCATGTAAGGCCTCAAAAAACGATTGAATACAAGACTCAACATCTGAATTCGAAGTCATATCAGGTAAATGAATGGCAAACTCATCACCACCAATTCGGTAAATACTTGCGTCCTGACAAACTGATTTCTCCAATACACTTGCAATATGAATTAAGACTTTATCGCCATATTTATGGCCTTGTGTATCATTAATATTCTTGAAATTATCAATGTCAAAAAGCAAAAGTGTTCCTGATTTTTGAATGCCAATAGATTTCCCCAAATCCATTGCATACCGCCTACGATTGTACAAGTTTGTCAAATAATCCCGGTCTGCCAATGCTTGAATCTGATCCTTTTGCCGACTAATTTCATCATATTGATCGTATAACTCCTCTTCATTTGCTTTTAGCTGATTGACAAGCGCCTCAAGTTCTTCATTATTTTCCATAAGTTCAGATTCAGAAATTGCCAAAGCATCTGTTGTCGTAAGAAGTCTATAAATAACAAAACTGGAAATTATAGAAATCAACAAACCTATTCCAAGAATTAAATAGAATAAAGTAGATTTTCCTTCAAAACCCCCTTTTGGCAATGCAAATAAAAACATGGAAGACTCATATAAAGCAACTTCTGCTGACTGAATTTGACTTTCATCTCTGTCAGTCGACTCAAAATTAGACCAAATCACTTGGTCCTTATCTTTCAAGACATCGCGATAACGCCACTCAATCAAATGTGTTTCTGAAAGATCCATTATGCCAGAAAGGGCAAGCGTTTTTTCATAATCGAAAATGATTGTAATTTGGCCAAAATAAGTATCTTCATTAACCACTGGAATTCGAGTAATAATTCCAAGGCCACCTTCCACAAGGTTCACAGGCGCAATTAGCAATGTTTTTAGATTGTCTTTTACATATTGAATAGAAACATTCTGCTCATCATTTACTCCTAAATCAATTCCAATAACTGACTTATAAGGTTCATAAGGATAAATATGCGTAATTGTTGTATCTGTAATAAAAGTCATACTTTGAACAGCATCGCTGGCCGAATCATAAATGCCTTTAGCAAAATAAGTATAGTCTTCTTGTGTAAAAAATGGATCAATCTCCGCATGCGCCTTGAGACCATTTAACGCAATCATCCTTGAAGTGATTAAATTCTCCAAGTTCAATTTAATCATTGTCAGTTGATCTTGGACCTCTTTAACATGATTATCATATGTTTTACTGTACTCAATACTGGCAGTAAATAGAAACAAACCCATCACCAATATAAAAACAAATATCGAAGCTGAAAGTCTTTTCCTCACACCCATTCAAGTCATCCTCCAAAGGTTTATTAACACTTATATTATAATAAAATACCCAACGAAATAACTTGAAAACATAAAAAAGCCCAAGTATCGGGCTTTTAATAAATTTCATCCGGGGACAGGTCAGGGGTCCATTTTTCCTCCGTCCCCAGATAAATCAACCTTGCGTCAGTATCGCTTCTGGCGAATGGGCATAGGTATACAAGGCTTGATTTTCCGCATAGTCTTGTGGATCGTAAACAACAGATACGGTGTTTAACAGTGCCCTTAACTCATCCAATGTTGATACATCCTTAAACTTAAGCGCTCCTGCAAGGCTCATCATTGGCGCATCCACGTCCAGTATAGCCTCTGAATCGGGATCTAAGGTTTCGGCCTTTAACTGGGCCTGGGACAAGTCTGTTTTTTGGGCTTCATACCGTAAAATACTGGCCTCAATTGCCGCGCTCAATGCTTGAGTGTACCCATCTTCATACACATATGGTGCCTTTCGGGTCAATAAACTTAAATCAAACTCGCCCTTCGATACGGGAACAGCCAAATCTTCAAACAAGGTAGATTGCAATGTATAAGGCGTATCTGGATGCACTCTGAAAATCACAAATCCACGCCTTGCTGTGCCATCGTAAATGATGGTGTCATCATCTAAACCAAGAACAAGTTCGCTTGTATAGGCACTTGGCCCAACAACAAGTTCATTTTCCTGAAGCCTAGGAGACGCAAATCCACTCAGCCCACTGCTGCTTAACGCAAGTTCCAACCGCTTCTCGATAACTTGATCCAAATCAGGGTCTTCCATTAAATCCTGTATTTGGTGGCCCTCATGGACCAGCCTAAACGAGTCAATTACCCCACGGCTTGCAAACCCATCTTTATGATCAAAAAAGCTAATATCCAGTACAATAAAATCACTTCCAAATTCAGCGATATCCCCATTGGAATACCCCAATTGATTGATTTTGACATCAAAATAGTCATGACTAGATGTGGCCAGTGCCGGGCCTGTTGAAAAAATCGATCCACTTTTAGCAGGCACTCTTACATCTTCATTCACAAGGTCCACCAAAATTTCAGCACCAGTGTTTTCAAGCGCTTCTGGCATAAGAAATGCAAATAAAACTGGATTTTGAGCCCCTGGAGATACCATTTGCTCAGCCAGCATTCCATAAGGCAAAAGTTCAGTGGCACTATGAATTGGATAATAAAAATCCCCTTGATCGGTCTTGCTAATTAAATGAATTCTCTCTTGAGGATTCAAGCTTAAATTGGCTTGCAACATTGCCTGAAATCGCCCGCGTACCACATTGAAGATGTTGTTGTCATTTGCATTAACATGCTTGCCAATACTGGCTTCACCGGTGGTTTGATCCACCATAAGTTTAAACCCCTTATGGAAATCAGTGCCCACGTCAAGCGGAAGGTCCTCTAAAGTTTCAGGCACAAGTGCCATTTCACCCACAAGCGGCATATGAATGTGGCCATAGTCCGTATCATAATAATGCAAGGACAATTCACTCATCCCAGTTTTGGGAACCAAGAAAACCAAGACGCCTTCTAGGTCTGATTGTGGTTCAAGATTTACCGATGTCTCGCCTGGAGTCACCAGAGGTGTCTCGGCAATCCATGTTGCTGGAGATACTGGGTGGGTCGAGTTGTTATTATAGGTTAAAGAAAAATGATTAAAGACATTGGGAATCACGTAGGGCACTTCTGCATCCACTTTTTTCCCATTTGCTGCCGATGACCCCACCCAATTGGCTGGATGGCCACTGCCATCTGGATATACAATAACTTCCTGTTTTGGCAGCACGTGATCCAGTTTAAGAAAAACTGCAGCAAATCGCATCTCATCTGGCGCTTGAACCCCATTAAATGCACCCAGAAATACCAATTCATCTGCATGGATTGCCATAGCTTCATTTTGTCGTGTTTCATTAAGGTCTATCCGTTTCTGAATTTTTACAGCTTCTTTTGGCAACTGATCCCCTGAGAGAAATTTGGATGTTTTGGCGTCATATTGATCTAATTTTGCCCCTATTTCATACCGGACGGCATCCACAAGTTCTGCTTTTCCCACCTGTTTTACTGGTGTCAGTTTTGCTAGGGCACTTGCACTAAAATACGCTGCCAGCCCGTCTTCTTCCTCTTTTCGAACTTGTATAGACACGGTGCTCATGCTGTTTTGGGTTTCAGTTTGCATACTGGCCAGTAAAGCGTCCGTACTCTGTTTAATAATGGTCGCATCTTCTGAAATCACATAGGCGCCTCCAGAACGTTCAGCAGTGCTTAAATAATCTGCTTCATTAAGGCCTTCCCCTAGACCCAGCCAAAGAACATTTACCCCTTCTTCAGCAATTTCATCCAATATTGTGTCGAATTTCGCGCGGTCTTCATCAGAAACAGAGAGGGCCGCATCCGTTAGATACACCATCACTTTTTGTGTGCTCGGAATGGCTGCCAATGTTTTGTAGCCGACTTTTACAGAATCCAGTATATTCGTCCCACCGCCTGCCTGCAAAAGGCTTAGAGCCCTAAGTGCCTTGAGTTTATCAGAGGTCAACAGTTGATTGACATACACTTCATTGTTAAAACTCATTATTTGAATTTGAGTATGGTCTGGCAATTGTGCAATAAACCCATGAAAGAGATTTTTCATTTTTTCCATTCGATGGCCCGTGGTTTCATCCCATTCCATATCCATAGAGCTACTGATATCAACAACGATGTTTACAATAGGCACATCGCTTGGTGCCACTTGAGTGGGTCTCTTATAAGTTGCTGTATACGTTGCATTAATCTTGTCATTAATGGCTGTAAATACCGCTGACAAAGCATTTTGATCTTCAGCGCTAAAGTATTGTCCGCCCCCTATTTTTGACACCGTTTTTAGGACAGCCCCATCATGGCCTTCTCCAAATCCAATCCCAAAAAGTTGAACAGATGAAGCTTCTAGTCCCGCAATTACAGCATCAAGGCTTGTCATATCCGGTGTGATTTTATGATCTGGTAGTTCATTCGTACCATCTGTGAAAACCACTAGGGTTGCGCGTTCTAGGTTTTCAATTAGGGCAATGCTTTCAAGAATGCCATCATAAAGCGCCGTATACCCGCCTACGGAAATATCCTTAAGCGCCTGAATGCCTTCTGCTTTTGTTTTTCCCTCAAAAACCCGAACTTCAGTGTCAAAGTCTATAACTCTAAGGTGGGTCCCCTCTGGCAAACCTTCTATAAAGATTTGTGCCGCTTTAAGCGTCGCCTCCATTTGACCTTTCATGGATCCAGATGAATCGATGAGCAAGGCAACACTTGGTGGCGTCAAGACACTTGTTATTGAAACAAGTTCCACTGGGTCGCTACCTTCTCTTACAATGGTGTTTTCCATATTTGGATCAATGCCTTCAGTGCGTTTGTCCACTAAACTAAAATCAAATTGGACTGTATCCCCCAGTTCTTTAATGTTTTCAATTTTAAGTCCTTCTGTTGATAAATCAGCCCCATCTTTTATGCTAAAAGCTTTTTCCAGCAAATAAGGCAATTCAACTCTTGTTTGATACCCTGCCTGAACTGGAATAAGTTGCGTGCCATATTGATTTACCAAACTCTTTCCTTTCGGTGTGATTTCTGCACGCCAAAGTCCGCTCGGCAGATACACGAGAAAATCCCCTTCTTCTGTTCTATCGACAATTGGAGCACCGGCGTATTCTGGATGGACAATACTGGTGTTTTTCCCATCTGGAAAAAAGGCAACGCCATCAGCTTCCTTGGCACTAATAATTACCGCACCAAGGTCTTCGCTGCCACGTATTTTTGTGACATCACCAAGGGCGTGTAACTTAAATTGTAATTTTTCAGGCGAATCGTTCCACGACACCTTACAAACTGCCACCTCCTCATCCAGTGGCAAATCATTAAGTCGATAGTAGGTTTCAATTTCTGAGTCTAATGTTGCACTATATACTTGATCTCTCTTGTAAGCATCAAATGCAAATTCTTGATAAATATCCAGACTGATTGTACCGCCTTCTAGAAAAATTTCTGCACTTATGAAGTCAGTATCGGGATTATAAATCATAAAAGTTGCTTCATTATAAGGGTAATCCTCTGGATTAATGTCTACTGTCCCACCTGGTCTCAAGCTTGCTTCACTAATGATGTCCAATCTAAAAGAATCCGAGTTATCTGTTAGCTGTCCCCAATGTTGTGCGCCATTTTGGTCTTCAATGGAAAAAACGACACCATAACTGTGAGTCCCTTCTATCGTCCCACCTATTTCTACAATGTAGCGTTTAAAGTCTCTTATGTAAAAATCATAATCAGGGTCTTCAGAATTTTCCTGTTTTGGTATACTCAAGTACCATAAGTTACCATACGCATTCCTTGTCTTAGCATACAATTGATTTGTATAATAATTGAATTGAAAATAACTGTTCGCTTCATACTGTATTTCACTATACGAGTCCGCTTCACCCAGCGGGTTTACTTTTGGCACAGGATTCGGCCAATTGGAAACAACTTCTGTGTTAAATGACCAAACGCTTGGCGTATTTTCATCGTCTTCTGAAACTTCCACATTACTTCTCAACGCAATGGTCATGCGTTTGGGGACGGAGGAAAAACGGACCCCTGCCCTGTCCCCAACTGACATAACATAGTCAATTCAACATGGGGACCGCTTTCTCAAAACGAAAAAAAATGTGGGCCAAAACGCATATTGTTTTGATCCACATTTAATCTTAAATCTTCAGCCCACAACACCTTTTCCATCTGGGGACAGGGTGGGGGTCCGTTTTCCCTCCGTCCCCAAACGCTTACATCTTAAACTTAGAAATACTCCTTAACATTGCTTCCGATAACTTAGCCAACTCTTCACTGGCATCAGCAATTTGTGCCATAGCAGCTGTTTGCTCCTCCACGGATGCAGACGCTTCTTCAGTACCCGCTGCATTTTGTTGCGATATTAAAGATAAATCATCCATAATTTGAATCATTTGATCTTTCTTCTTCAGCATAATATCACTTGCATCATTTAAGTCAGAAACAACATTTTTAACAGACTCTATAGATTGGGCAATTCCATTAAACTTATCTTCCGTTTCTTTTAGACTCACAATCTGTTCATCCGCAATAACCCGCGTAACCCCCATCGTTTCAACTGCATTTTGTGTTTTCATCCCCAATTCCACAATAACTTCAGAAATTTCATTTGCAAATGTATTGGACTGCTCAGCCAATTTTCTAATTTCATCTGCAACAACGGCAAAACCTTTACCAGCTTCACCAGCTCGAGCCGCTTCAATAGCAGCATTTAAAGCTAAAAGATTTGTCTGATCTGCTATATTTTTAATCATATCACTGGCGCGCTCAATTTTTTCAGCACTTTGATTTGCTTCAATTACAATGCTCTCAACTTCTTTTGATGACGCATTGCTTTTGTTTGTTTTATTTTCCAATTCTTTAAGCACCACAAAGCCTTCATTTTTCAGCTTATCAACAGTCTCAGCTGACTGGTTCAAGACTTTAATTAGATTCAGTTCATCCGTAATTATTTCCCCTAAAGAATCAATCTCATCAGCTCCTGTACTGGATTTTTGAGACTGATCTGAGGCACCATTTGCAATCTCTTCAATTGTTTTCGCCACTTCATCAGCCGCAAGTGCTGACTGCTGGCTCGTTGCCGTAAGCTCTTCAGAAGACGCTGCCACGCTACCTGCATCTTGTGAAATATCAGAAATCAAAAGAATTAAATTCTGACGCATTGCATTTAAGGCTCGTGTGATGACACCAATTTCATCTTCAGAATTCATGTACTTTTCATTGACTGAATTGTCATTGTTCAAATCATACTCTGATATTTTTATTATATCTCCAGACAAAGCGGTAATCGGCCTTGCAATTGATTTTCCAATAATGACGGCAATGACGATCCCAATTAACAAAAACACAGCAGCAATTATTATCAGTAAAGTGCGCATATTTCTAACTGGTTCTAAAACTTCTTCATCAAACGCTGCATTTAGGACCAGCCATTCCGTTTCCGCAATTGGGGCATACCCTACCACCATTTGAATTCTATCAAGTGTATAATTATCAACGCCTTCACTGGTATTTAGTGCATTTTCAACCATCCTAGCCACTGATGCGTATGTTTCATCTTCTTTTGCATTATCTAAATAATTCACCTGCTCCATAACATTCTGACGGTCCGGATGGGCTACAATAATTCCTTTTTTATTTACCATGTAAACAAACCCTTTTTCGCCATATCCCATAGTGTTGGTAATGTCCGCAAGCATGTTTCCATCACCTCTGGCAATTAGAACGCCTACAATTTGTTCATTTGAAAATATAGGAACAGCATACATTAAAACGGCCTGATTGGTGACTCTGCTAATAATTACATCAGACACATTAGGCGTTCCCTCTAAAGCTTTTTGAATATAGCCACGGTCACCAAGTTCTGCTGTATCCCCTGTTAATACATAAGTTGCCAATCCATCTGGGCTAACTACTGCCATATCCAAATAACCGAGTTTTTCAATATCAGGTGCTAGAGCATTTTGTTGCATCGTCCATTCCATAGTCTGGACACGTTGTCTATTTGCAAGCTCCTGCAAAACTCTTAAATTGCCATCAACTGTAATTTTTATTTCTTTCGCCGCTAAATGACTTGTTTCAAGTAAAGAAGCTTCCGCTTGTTCTGTGACAGTATTGGATGAAAAAAAAGTTGCTGTGACCCCCATACCAACAGTAACCACTATAACCAAAATTCCAATGTACAGTATAATCTTCGTCGCCAATCCTTTACGCATAAAATCCCCCCTAATATAATTTCGTTAAGTTATTATCATATGTATACCCGAATGCACCCGAACCTAACCATCTGGGGACGGAGGAAAAACGGACCCCTGCCCTGTCCCCAACTGACATAACATAGTCAATTCAACATGGGGACATATTTTCTCAAAATGAAAAAAATGTGGACCAAAACACATATTGTTTTGATCCACATTCAATCCTAAATCTTCAGCCCATCACACCTTTTTCATCTAGGGACAGGGTGGGGGTCCATTTTCCCTCCGTCCCCAAACGAACAAAAGCGTAGATCAGAATAAAATCTGACCTACGCTTTAACTTGATTTAAACGCGCTAGCGTTTAAGCCACCTCTCAATTTTCAATCTAATCAACCTCCTTTCATAGAAGTATTAACCGGTTAAGTACATTTTCCCATACAGGCCTTCATTTATCCAGCTAAAACATTTTTTAACTTATTTTTTAGCATAGACAATTTTTTTGATTGCGGCCTCGCTTAAACGATAAAGCTCAGCCAATTCAGAAATACTAGATGACTCACCAAAAGATTTTCGAATCCTTGCATTTCTTGCATCAAGTTCTTTTCGAAGTCCTGTGTGATTTCCCCAACCCGCTCTACCGGAGGATTTAGGCACATAAATCACCATGCCTTCAGAATACTTTTGTACTTCCTCGAGTAGGTGAGTTGGCAAAATTTCTGCTGCATTTTTGTAATTCAAAATAATTTGCCTCCTTCATAATTGTAAATGTATACAATTTCTCACCTCCTTAAAGTATTTTCATGACGCAACTGAAAAACGTCTTGAATTAATGGTAATATAACCTAATTGGCTTATATTTGTCAACTTTTATCCATCCAGGGACAGGTCAGGGGTCCGTTTTTCCTCCGTCCCCAAACGAGGAAATTAATAAATTCGTTAAATCACACGGCGATTTACTGCGTCCATTTTTTATCCAATAATTCAAAGTTTCTACTAAAATAACTGCACCTATTCTCTTTACATACATTGAATCTATCTTTTCAAGCCTATTGAGCCTGCTGTCATCGAAATTCTCAGAAACATCCATTTCTAACAATTTAGAATATAACCATTGAACGCGATCAATTCGAATTAAACAATCCACCAATTCATAATGTTTTGTCCAAAACTCTATAGAGACCTCCATCAAATTTAAAGGAAATGGCAAATTAAAATTACCTGCTGAAGAAAAGTCCATAAGGCATCTACTGTAAGAGACAATTTCCTGATCAATAGCTTCCAAGAGTATTTCGTCAATACGCTGATAATGCCTATAAAAAGTAGATCTGGAGACCCCTGCTTTTTTCGCAAGTTTTTCTACAGCAATTTTGTCATATGATTTGACTTGGACCATTTCCAACAATGCACAATACAATTTTTCTTTAGACTTATTTTTAAAATTTGGTTTGCCTGTATGGTACAATTTTCCCTCCAATGTCCCAATTCAATATATTTGTATTGACCACGCCTAATCCTTATTATACCATTATCATTAAATTCTAACAATTAAAGAAAGGGATAACTATGAAAATGAAAAAACGTAAAAAACTGGGGCGACAAATTTCAAAACGCGTTTTTCTAGCACTGCTTATTGTCTTTATTATTGGGGGCGTATTGATTACATCCCTTATTTTTGACAAAGTCTCTTCTTTTGCAGACTCAACCTTTGATACCGTTGGTACCAGCCTTCAAAAGAGCATTGAAGGATTTGAAGTTTCTACATTCCTAGACGGTGAGAAAGAAATGAACCACTATAACCGACTTGTTTCAGATATGGATCAGCTACAAAAAAATATTCAATTTTTTTCAGACCGTCTTTTATTTATAACCCAGTCCAATGAGAACCTTGTCTATATCCATGGTCTTGAGGGAGATAAAATATATACTGCTGGAACCATTGTTGAAAATCCTGAGGCCGATTTACTCAATGTTTTTGCAACCGGTGAAGCCTATAAATCAGAAATTAACCTTAAGACTATTTTGTCACGTGAACCCATGGACTTTTATTTGCCTATAAGAGATGCCTCTGGAAAAATCGTAGCAATCCACATGACAATTAAATCAGAGTTGATTCTTCTATTGCTTGGGCTCATTTTAGGCGTTCTCATACTTACACTTGGCGTCATTTTATTCACCGTAAACATTACCGTCGGCCTGGTAATTGCCTCTGAAATGAGACAAATGTCAGAACTGGTTGATCGTGTAAAAGAAATTTCCAACCTCGAAGGAGACCTTACTAAAAGAATCAAGTTGAAAAGTAATAACGAAATCGGTGAAATGGCTGATCATATCAATGCATTGCTTGAAACCATCCAAAACTTAATGATTACAATTCGAGATTCTTCAATTTTTTTAAATACAAGTACATCTGATTTCACCCGCTCGATGGGTCTAGCAGAAGAATTGACCTCAATTATTGAAACTTCTGTTACCGAAAATCAAGTCGGAATTGTCAAACGTTCAGAATCCATTGAACATATGAACTCTAATATCCAGACGATTAATCAAACTGTATCAAGTGTCGCCTTAAAAACGCAAAATTTGAGTAAAATAGCTGAAAATACAAATGATGAAGTCAATAATGGAAAAGAGTTAATGTCTAGCATGCGAAGTTTTGTGATGTCATCAATCCAACAAGTTACTGATACAGGGGAAAAAGTATCAACTTTAGAAAATAAATCAGAAGAGATTGGCAAAATAGTAGAAAGCATAAGAGGGGTCGCAAATCAGACAAACCTACTTGCTTTAAATGCCTCTATCGAAGCAGCACGAGCGGGTGAACATGGTAAAGGTTTTTCAGTTGTTGCAGAAGAGGTACGTAAGCTCGCGGAAGAAACGGCTCTTCAAGCAAATTCAATAGAAGCCATCATCAAGAGTATCCAGTCTCAAGTTAGCGAAACACAAAATTCAATGTCCTCAACACTCTCAATAATTAATCAAGAGGGCGATATGGTTCAAACACTCGAAAAACAGTATAGTAATATTATTGAGGCCATTATCAACGTCGCAAAAATGATTAAATCCGTAGAAAATGCCACTGAAGAAATTCAGCAGCAAAGTATAGAAGTGACTGATGAAATGGATAATCTTAAAGGTTATTTTTCAGAAAGTGATCAATCCATAGCCTCTATGATGCGTGAAGTCCTTAATCAAAACAAAAACATACAAAGCATGTCCAGTCAAACACATGAATTGTCCAAAATATCCAAGCAATTAAATCAGTTAATTATTAAACTTAAGTTATCATAATTATCGTTTGGGGACGGAGGCAAAACGGACCCTTGCCCTGTCCCCAAACGATTAAATTTTAAACTTACGGATACTGTTTTGCATTTCTTCAGCCAACTCAGCTAACATTTCACTGGCTCTTGAAATCTCCGTCATTGACCGGGTTTGTTCCTTACTGACGCATTTAAAGAAGCCAATACTTCTATCGTCGTCTTAATCTCTTTGGCAATGCCACTGGTTTTTTTAATAACGTCCATTATTTCAACAATTGCATCTTTGGTCACCTCGATTTTTTTAACCAGTTCTTTCAGTGTATCTATGGATTCAGTCGACGCATTTAAATCCAGTCTATGGGTCTTGTCTTGAACGACTAAGTTTCCCATCGCATTTACACTTTTAGCTCCTTTTTCAGTGCCTTCAGATTGATTGATTGCCATTTTGAAATGCCATTTATTGCCCTAGACACCTCCTCAGTTGATTGTACCGAAACTTGTGTCGTCGCAGTCAATTTTTGAGATGAAGAAGCAAGATGCTTGAATTTTCTAAAATATCATGCATCAGTTGAATCAATCTTCAAATCATAATCTGCAATTTTTTCTAGTAAGCCAGTCGTTTAAGTTACTTGATTTAAAATACTGGTCAAAATAATACCTATTAATATCACAGCACATACAAGCCCAACGGCTATAATTTTAAAATCACGGATGTAAAATCCAACATTTCTGATTCTGGTATATCCACATATACACGCCAATCAGCAGGGTTCCCAATTTCATATGCTAGGTCTATGGTTTCATGCTGCACAAATTGATTTGATGTGTATTGTCCGTCGTAGATAAGGCTAAATTTACCAGACTCATAAATTGACAAAGCACCGATGTATTCATTGATATAATCAATTGTCATGTCAATCGCTAAAGCTCCTTCTACTTTCCCGTCAACAATAATTGGATATGCAATCGTTACCATTTCAACATCTGCACCGTCAATTTCCCACACAACAGGTTCATAAACAAAGATATTACCACTGTTATAAGAATCGTAATAAAAAGCGCCATCAACTTCATTTTCAAGCCAACCAACTTCTTTTAACCCTACATACGCAACAGAATAACCTTCTCGATAAAAATATGGATTATAGGCCCCTGATGATGTGTAAAGGTTCCCTAACTCAACATATTTTGGACTCTCAAGCCGCATCCATATCCCATAAATAAACTGGTGATTTTATAGTGTTTCATTTAAAAAATCGTTTACTGTACTGGTTGCCACTTTAAGTTCACTGGTCACATACTTTTCGTTATTTTGAATTTCATTGCTTCTTGCATCTATTATTGATACATGTGTAACCACACTAATTATTAAGGCTACCATAATCCCCACTACAAGCATTGCTTTTTGATTTATTTTCATAAGCCCTCCCCAGTAACCCAGATTTTAAGAACAAACTATTATTTTTTGGCTCTGTTAGACTTCAGTGTTGTTAATTAGTCCAATAAAAGAGGAATGGGATGTCCATTCCTTTTTCGATTATGCTATGGATTTATTTATAGTACTATTGTAGAATTTCATATTCGAAATCACCATCATTCAAAATCAATCTAATCGAGTAACCTTTAATCGCTGGATATGGAATCGAACTTCCGCTTTCAATCGTGTTAGTTAGTTCTTCTTGTTCTTCGGGTGTGAAAGCAATACCATTAACAAGATATTTACTATCATCATTATCATCCATTTTAGATAGTCTTAAAGTAACTATTTTCCTATTCGAAAATAGCGAATCTTCTTCTAATCGTTCTAATAGTTTTTCTATTATTAATAATTCCTTCTCATCAGTTGCAATATAAACAGGACAATTAAGTTCTTCATATAGTGTATTCATATCAAACATATACTGTACTGCAAATCCTCGCCCCACAGCAACATTATATTGCAGACTTTCAATTTCTGCATCCTGCTCCTCAAGTGTTTGATTTATTTCATTCTTATTACTTTCCAAAGATTCAATTTTTACATTTAATCCAATGATTTCATTGTTTAGTGTTTCAATTTTGGAATTTAATTCTGAAGTTTCCGCATCTTTTTTTTCAGTTGCCTCACACCCAAACAGCGAAAGCGATACAACTAAAAGTATCAGTATAATTCTTTTCATATCTGCATTCCCCTTTTTATTAGTTTAACATATTTATATTCTATTTAGTCATTCCTATGTGATTATAATTAAGTATATTCAAATAAATCAAGTTTTATTCCAATTAAACATAGATTGGTTCTCTACTTTTGTATTGTTCTATTCTTGTATCAATTGGCTTAGTTGAACCATTAACAAGTAGTTGCCTTGCTTTGACAATTTCTTTTTCATCAAGGAAAGTTTCTAACCACTTGAACCAATGTAAATAGTTAGGCAGATATTTTGTAGCCACACCATTGAAACGGGCTACCCATTTCTTAAACTTACTATGGATACTGTTTACATGTGAAATATGATAAACACCATTCTTGTGTTTGCCTGATGCTATTTTTATATGTTCGGAGGACCTGTCAAGAATTTTGTGTAAAGTTTGATTTAAAATTTTAAGTGAGCAGCGATTCTGTCAGAAAAAAGGGTCTCTAATTGATTCATGACTTGACCCCAATTTTGGACTGGACGAGTCCATGATTGCTTTATATCCATAGTTCTTAAGTAAACCAACTTGTATAGAGCCATCTCATTTGGAAAAGCACCTTTACGATCCGTAACTTTTCTTAGCTGATTATGATAACTTTCAATGGTATTGGTGGTGTATATAATTTTTCTTATCTCACTAGGACACTCAAATAAACGCTCTACAGCGTCCCAATTGTTGCGCCAAACAGCCACTGCTGCAGCAGACTCTGACCATTTAAGCTCAAATGCTTCGAACAGGATTACGGCTTCATCCAAACTCACGGCTTTATAAACAGCCTTTATATCTTTGGCGAATTCAGACCATCTTTTTCGTGCAATATAACGCGTAGAATTGCGCATAAGATGTACGATGCATCTTTGTGTTATGGTATTGGGGAAAACACCTTTGATAGCTTTTTCAAGCCCTGTTAGACCATCTAGAGAGATAAATAAGATATCTTCAACGCCACGTTGTTTGATTTCCTCGAGGATTTGAAGCCAATAGCGGCTGCTTTCTTCTTCTGAAAGCCAAAATCCTAGTACGTCTTTCTTGCCCTCTATATCAATCCCGATGATGTTGTACAGCGCCTTTTGCCCTGTACCAGAAGCTGTTTTAACTGGGGTATACATAGCGTCTACGAATACAAATGGGTAGAATTTCTTTAAAGGCCTATTTCTAAACTCTTGTACCAATGGAACGATTTTATCAGTTACTTTTGAAACGGTTTCGTGGCTAACTTCAAAACCATAAATGTCCTCAATTGTTGCTGAAATATCACGCTGTGATTGACCTTTTGCATACATTGAAAGGATTTTATCTTCTATCCCTGAAATATCCTTTTGATGTTTTTGAACCACCTGAGGCTCAAAAGAAGCTTCACGATCTCTTGGGATATTTAGATCAAATTGTCCTAATTGGCTTTTTACCGTTTTAGCACTTTTTCCATTACGTCTATTTGATGTGTGCTCTATATTATTTTCACTTTTTGAGTAGCCTAGGTGTTCGTCAAGTTCTGCATTTAGCATTGTTTCAAGCGTTTCAGAGAACATATCTTTTAGTGCTTCTTGAACATCCAATGCATTCTTTAGCTCATAGTTCTGAAACAAATATTCCATTAATTCTTTGGGCGCTGGATTTCTTTTTCTTTTTGCCATTTGGGACCTCCATTTTGTCTAAGTGAATTATAACTGATTTTTCACTTTACACAAAATATCTTACACCATCTGTTCGGAGGCATACTCTTTCAAAAATCTATTGTAACTTGGGTGCGAATCAGTACAGACTAATGATTCCGAATCTAACCTACCTTTGAAAAGACGCTCTAAATCAGTAGTTTTTATGCGTCCTTTATTAACCATCTCGAAGATAATATTATTTTTTCTATCAATTGCTGTTGCAATGCATATTTGCTCTCTACTGATACCTCTTTTCTTCACTTGCTTACCTCTTTTTCGAGATTCACGAGGCATTTTAAAGCCACTCTTTTTGTGATTGCCTTTAAAGGATTCAGGCAAGAAAGTTTCATCCATTTCAACGATACCTGATACTTCGCCAATGCCTTGAAAATTGCGAACAGCGTCAAGAAGTCTATGTCTCATGTAAAATGAGGTCTTAACACTTACATCACAAGTACGAGCCGATTTACGGATTGAGTAACCCATTATCATACACTTGGCATAGTTAACCCACTTTTCAAGTTTTACATGTGAGTTAGCCATAGGTGTTAAAGTTAAGTCATTAAATGTTTTACCACAGTCTTTACATCTAAATCTTTGAACATCATTCTTTTTACCATGTTTGATGACTGAAGTACTACCACAATGCAAACAAGCAACACCATTTGAATAGCGTTGCTCTCTACTGTCGCTATGAATTGATTTTGTTATTGATTTAAATGAAATTAGTTCACTTATATTATTAAATAATTCTTCAATTTCATAATCACTCAATAACTTAATGTCATAAAATATGCTTTTTGTTGATGGCATGGTAGACTCCTAACGAATGTATGTTCTTTTTAATTATAGAACAAGTGTTCTGAGTTGTCAAATAACAACACTAAAGTCTAACAGAGCCTATTTTTTTAATTTCACTCATTTTATAAAATCCAAAATATTATCTTATATTAAATATTATGTAAAAATTAGAAGGTTAGATTTAACATTAACCTTCTATGCCTAGAAAAACTTCAATTCTTCACCCAGGGGACAGGTCAGGGGTCCGTTTTTCCTCCGTCCCCAAACGGAATCCTTACAATTTCATAAATCTCTTTGCGACTGCACGTATGGGTTTATAGAGGACCCCTTCTAATTTTTTAGTAACATTTTCAAGTTCTTCAATAATTTTAATTTCTTGTGGACAATGTTTCTCGCATTTTCCACACTTCACACAAAGAGATGCATTATGTGGTTCACTTTTTAAACTTGTTTGCATCAAGTATTTAGAAAATGCCCCAATTCTTCCTTCAATTTCAATATCATTATAGCAAGATAAGCACGTTGGTATATCAACCCCAACCGGACACGGCATGCAGTAATTACATCCAGTACAAGGCACCTTGATCTTCTCATGTAGCGTTTTTTTAACTTGATCAAACATTGTTTTTTCAACTTCTGTAAACGCATTAACATCGGTTTCGCTTGCAACTCTCATATTTTCATTTAGCATTTCCATGGAATTCATCCCAGATAAAACTAGGGTAACCTCGGGCTGATCCCATATCCACTTCAATGCCCACTCAGCAGGAGATCGTTTTACTTTCGCTGCTTCAAAAGTCTTATAAACTTCCTTTGGCAAATTATTTACAAGTTTTCCTCCTCTTAATGGTTCCATAATCATCACCGGTAACCCTTTAGAAGCTGCATACTTAAGACCACTCTTACCCGCTTGATTGTTCTCATCCAAGTAATTATACTGAATCATACAAAATTCCCATTCATATGCATCCAATATTTTAATGAACTCTGATTTGCCCCCATGATAAGAAAATCCAATGTTTCGGATTTCTCCACTTTTTTTCTTTTCATCAATCCACTGAACAACCCCTAGTTCTTTCAGTCGGTCCCAGGTGACTAAATCAGTCAACATATGCATCAAATAATAATCAATATAATCTGTTTGAAGTCGTTGAAGTTCTTTGTAAAAGAGCTTATCAAAATCTTCATATTTTTTAACCAAGTAAGGTGGCAACTTTGTGGCAACATTCACCTTTTTTCGATATCCTTTGGCTAAAATTCTACCTAAAATTACTTCACTATTTGGATAAATATAGGCTGTGTCAAAATAGTTAACACCATTTTCAATTGCGTGAATAATTTGCTCTTCGACTTCACTCTCACTTTTGGAAAATCTCATACACCCAAAACCAAGTATAGATAAGTGCTCTTTGTTCTTTGGATTAACTCTATTTTTCATCTAAACCTCTCTCTTTTTACAAAAGTTTCTTTATTCAATCGGATGACTTTCATCGGACCATAATTTCACCCGTAGTGAAGTTGATATACACATTCTTTTCATAAGGATCTTCAAAAACCAACCAATACATATGGTTTGCTATATTATCACCAGCATTACTTTTTTCTTTAGTATAGGATTGCCAAACAAGAAGCTTGTCCGTATTCACTTCGTACCCATTATCCAGTCCAATTTGTTTTGCTTTCACATAGCTGATTCCCTCATGTGCATATATGACATGTGCTTTCTTGTCCATAAAAAGCACGTACACAAATTTATCTTGATTCGTTTCTGAATCGACTCCAATATACAAATAATTTTTGTCATGTTTTTCTTTCTCAAGGACATCCATTTGATACACTGTCGAAATTCTATTTGCATTGCTGGCTTCAGCATGATACTTCCATTCTTCAAACACAGCCAACATAAGCCCCCTAAACTGAAATAAAGCGCTTAAAACTAATACTATTATACAAATTATAAAGATCTTCTTTTTAGGGCTCATGAAAATCCCCCTTCGTTTCTCTTTTTGATGGTTCCATATTCACATCCCTCTATACCAACATAAATTCTGATGAAACTCAAACCCAAGTTTTCCCAAAATTTTTACAGATGCCCTGTTCTGTGGATCAACAGATGCACCCAGTCGCTTAATACTTGTAACTTATGAGGCGTGCTTTCGGCATGTGGTTATCATCTCGGTATTCAGCTAAACTTTATTTGATCGAATCAGCAAATCTGTCTCCACATTCAACCCCTTAAACGACCAAGATGGAATACATTCACTAAATGCATATTGCTGAACGCGTAGTACATCACCATCAGTTAAGCTGTATACAATCGCATAGCCGTGATCGATATCGATGATCCAATACTCCTGAACCCCGCTATTCGCATAGAGACTGAGCTTCTTTATCATGTATTTACCACGCGTCCTTGGCGACAGGACCTCTACCACCAGCGTGGGCACACCGTGATATTTGCCCTTTCCATCGATGTTTTCGGAATCGCATATCACCAGGATGTCTGGCTGCACGATATTAGGGTCATCTTCGAAATTCGGCGAATTATTTTTAAGCCGCACATCAAAAAGGCCCATTATAGGGCTGCACGCTTTTCCTTTAAAAAAATTATAGAACTGACCGAAAATCTCTCGGATTGCAACTTGATGGGCATGACATGGCGAAGCCATAAAGTAGATTTCACCATCGATTAGCTCGTACTGGGTCTCTGTATTTTCTGTAATCTCCAAAAACTCAGAAAGTGTCACTCGTCTTCGCAGATAATATTCTGCAGTGCTCTCCTTCATCACATAGACCATGGGATCTTGATAGGGAATAAGCTTTGCTACCCCCCTCTCGTTTTTAGTAACGATGACCTCATTATCTTTTTAACTGTTCCAATTTAGCACCCTTTAGCCACCATGTCTCGATATGATCCGATCGACACTTCCTTACATCTTAACTGTTCACAACTCGGCAAATCCGGGTATCAGCCAGGGACAGGTCAGGGGTCCGTTTTTCCTCCGTCCCCAAACGATTAATCTCTCCCAAACTTAAAATAACCCCACATTCCAGCGCCAATTACAACGCATGCACCAGCAAAAATATGAAATGCATATGGAAAAGAAAGTCCCGGAAAATGGACGAAATTCATTCCAAAAACACCCGCCAAAAATGAAAGCGGTATAAAAATAACTGAGAAAATGGTTAATGTCATCATCGTTTTATTGAGTGCATTGCTCTTTTCCGCCATCTGCATCTCATAAAGACTGGTAATCATCTCACGATAACTCTTTAAAGATTCCGTTAATTGATTTAAATGATCCATCACATCCGAATAATAAGGTGCATCTTGAGGATTAAAATAATCACTTACTTCACGTGTAAACCCCGTAATCGCATCCTTTATTGGGGAAATGGCATTTACCATATACAAAAGTTCTTTTCTCAATTGATAAATGTCCGTCATATCCGTACTCCCAGTTTCCAGAACAGCCATCTCAACTTCGGAAAACTGCTCATATGATTTGCTCACAACGGGAAAGTAATGGTCCACAACCGCATCCAACAAAGAATAAAACAAATAATCCGTACCACGCGCTCGCGTTCGCCCACCATTCTTTTCGAGCCTACTGCGCACACCGTCAAAAACGTCACCCTCTGTCTCTTGAAATGTCATCAAAACATTGTCTTTGACGAAAATTGACACATGCTCGTGACGGATTTCATCATTTCTCAAATACATCATTTTAATAATTGAAAACAGGTAGGACTCCTTTAATTCAATCTTACTACGCTGAGACACATGGACAACATCTTCCAAATCCATTAAATGCAAATCAAACTTTTCCCCAATTTCGCGAATTAAAGTCACATCATTCAAACCCGTAATATTAATCCAATAATTTTTACCCACCAGATCAACTTCTGAAAAATCCTTAACAATAAAATGCTCACACGCCGCCTCATCATAGGCGTAGACCTCAATTGTCACTTCTATATTTTCATGGATACCGGTATAGCTTAAAGTCCCAGGCGCTTCTCCAACCGTCTGTTTCTTTTGCTGAAATACACTTAAAGGATCTTTAAAATTCATAAAATTCACTTCCACCTCCATATAACACTGTCAGCCAGGGACAGGTCAGGGGTCCATTTTTCCTCCGTCCCCAAAAAAAAGCGTAGATACTCTACGCTAAATTTTTCCTATCTTTAGACTAGAAAATCAATCTTCATAGACAATAACAACCTCTTGTGTTGAATTAATCCAGTCTACTTTACAGTTCAAATTCTCTGCAGCAAATCTTACAGGAACAAAAGTTCTTCCATTTTGGACCACGGGCACAACATCCATGGTTTGACTGGTTCCGTTTATCGTAAGATCCGTCTTACCAACCCACATTTCAACCACATTTCCACGTGCATTAATGGTGATTTTTTGTGTTGCATCTTCCCATTCAATTGTTCCCCCCATTGCTTCAACAATTGCTCGGATTGGAACCATAGTTCTACTGGAAAGAACAACCGGTGTCGTGCCACGACCAGGATCAACCTCTTGATTTTTCCCATTAACAGTCATATCTGGACTGTCAACTTTTAACATAATAAAGTTACGCATTTTTGAAGACGCAACCATATCTGCCGTCGTCTTTGAAGTAAATGTTTGAAGAGGTGCACTTAATTTCTCTTCTATATTTTCAAGTGGGTTTGCTTCAGCAAGAACCGCCTTAACTGTATAATAATAACTTGTATTAGGCAGAACATTTACATCCGCATATGAAGTTCCAGAAATATAAAAATCCGACACAGAAATACCCAATTCATCAGGACTAGTAGACCTGTAAATTCTGTATCCCAAACCATTTGCAGGTTGCCACATAATTCTAATTCCAGACTCAAAAGCCTCTGCACCAATAAGTGGTTTTTCTTTCCATTCATACGTATATCGAATGCCTATTGATCCTGGGCCTCCCCCATAAATACCAAAATACAAAGCGTGTTTTTGGCCTGGATTTCCAGTTGAAACAAATTTCATCGTCATATCGATTTCTGCACTAACTTGCATTTGAGGGTCGCCACCATAACCTAACTTAAAATTGCTCGGTGAGGATCCATCAGGATAGACTATCGTTGCCATCTTTTTGCTTGCTGTCGCTGAACCTATGTTTAAATCTGCTAAATCCATATTAAAATAAGGCTTAAACCCAATTGAAAAATTCCCGTCCTTATTGCTGAGTACTTCTTGATTCAGTTTAATTGTCACCATCTCTTCTGGCATAATGACACTCGGCGGATTGTTCCAAGTGTAAATTGCATGAATATTCACCGGATTGTTTTCATCCCTCGATGCATATGGTCCCAAACCATATGGTTGGGTCATTTGCATTTCAATTCGATTGCCAGTCCGATCCGCATAATAACTCATGGTATCACTAGGCTTATAGCCCTCTGGTATTGGATACTCATACCGATCAACTAAAACCCATGCATACTGAGTATCAGCACTTGCTATCCCACCCCCAACCATAAAAACGCTTAGCACAAGACTCAACATCAAAACCATACTCAATGCCTTACGCATTCTGTTCATCCCCTTTCAAAGAAACTAATGAACTCGCCAAATTTCTAGACTATAAAATTTTTACCCCTAAAAATAGACTTAACGCATAAAAATCAAATCAATTCACCCCATAAGTTCTCTTCATAAAATCCACTGTAAATCGCATCAATTTTTCCAAAACAGTTACATCAATATCTGATAATTTCTTTACATAAATACAGGCTTTCCCCTTTTTAAACTTCCCCAAATCAGTTAACATAGACTCATGCTCTTCTAAGCCCGTAAAAACATAAAGGGATAACGCTGTTTTTCTTGGTGAAAATCCAATAATCGGCCAATCGCCTTCTTGTGAGCTCCTTTCCGACTTATAATGATACTTGCCAAATCCTATAATAGATGTTCCCCACATTCTCGGTGGCTCACCTGTTACCAGTGTCATTAACTTAATCAACTCATAACTGTCGCTCTTCTTTTGCTCTGTATTTGCATAAGCATCAATAAACGCATATACATCTGCATCATTTTCCTTGGTTTTCAGCTCACTCATAGAATCCCTCCTACATCTAATTTAACACGCTCTCAGCTTTCACCCGGGGACAGGTCATGGGTCCGTTTTTCCTCCGTCCCCAAACGAAATTAATCTCTCAACGCTGTTATTGGAACCACATAAACCCCATCAGGCCTTAGATATGCAGCCTTACATATGCCACAGACAACGCACATAACCTTTGGTGGTTTTCCCTTATCATTTATTATTTTGTTCCTAATTCTTATCAATGTATCTGCGGCTTCATCAATCTGATTGCTCCCAAGTTTTATCTCTATGGCAACCCAATCACCATTCTCCAGCTCAACAACAGAGTCGATCTCATCCCCATCATAATCTTGATAATGATATAGCTTGGCATTAAAGGATTCTGCATAGATCCTTAAATCTCTTTCACATAGGGCTTCAAATAGAAAGCCTAGTGTGTTCAAATCATTAATGAGCATCTTTGGTGTTGCATTTAATAAAGCACAGGCTAAGGAAGGGTCGACAAAGTGCCTCTTATCTAACTTTTTCAGTCTTGTTGAGGATCTAATATTTGAAGAGAAGGCTTTCTGATTCTCAATAAGGAACATTCTCTCGAAAAGAGTCAGATAGGTTGAGATGGTATCGACATCCAAATCGTCCTCTTCGTGTTCTCTTATATCTCGTCTTAAAGTACTCATTGAAACTGTGGTACTTTCATTCCTGGCCAAAGACCTAAGGAGTAGATTCATTTTCCGAGTGTTCCTATTGATTCCTTCCAGCCTATAAATGTCATGGTTGATAGTGGCATTTAAGTACTCTCTGGCAAGAACAGTATAATCTGAGAACTCAACATCTAAGCTGCCTGGCCATCCTCCTCTTATAATTAGGTTTATGATCCTGTCTAATCTTGCCTCATCAACCACTATGTTCATGTAGTTCCCATTGCAAATATCTTCAAAGGAAATCTGTCCAGATGAATCCTTGGACTCATATAAAGACATAGGACGCATTCTTAAGGTGGATATCCTCCCTGCACCACTGTGAAGTATTCCCTTCTGGGCAGGAGTAGTAGAGCCTGTCAATATAAACTGCCCCTTAGTGCCTCGTTGGTCAACTTCAAATCTTACTGCATCCCATAGTTCAGGGACCTCTTGCCATTCATCTATTAGCCTTGGATTATCCCCTTCTAAAACCAGCTTTGGGTCAATTTGGGCTAAAGATTTGTTCTGGAAGTTTCCTGCAGGATCTCCCAGATAAATGCTGCTATTGCTGTGGATATTGGCAGTCCAAGTTTTCCCACACCATTTAGCACCTTCAATGCAAACCGCTCCAAATGTCCTTAAATGACTTTCTACAGCCTTATCAATGATTCTTGGTAAATACTCTTGAGTCTTCATTTTAATTTCACCTCAACTCCATTATAAATCCAATCGGTCATTTTTGCAATTTATAATCGGTCGTTTTCCCCGTTCTCATTCGGTCATTTTTCTATCCGGGAACAGGTCATGGGTCCGTTTTTCCTCCGTCCCCAGAAAGAAACTTAAAATAAGCCATGCGTCAACATTCGACACATGGCCTATAACCCTCAAACAAATTATTTTATTAATATCGCATACAGTTTTCGTCCCAACACGTCCCAACTTTTCATCGATTTTCGGCGTTGACTAGTTGGGATTTTTACACTATATACTCACCAGATCGATTAGGTTTCTCACCCGGTTTTTGTAATTTGCTCATCTCTCAACCTCCCTAAAGTTTCATCTCATTCAGTAAATCCCTCAGCTTTTTAAGTTCTTCTACGCTTAAGGTTACACCTTTGCCCATTTTCTCATGTTCAGGAGCCCAATCTCTAATATCATATTTAGGCTCCCTGTCATTCCAGCTGATTAAATTCAGTTCCTTTGACCAGCCTTTATTGTTTTCTGAAAGAGTACCCACGGTTTCTTTAATTTCATATTTTATTTCTGCCATCTATACCTATCCTTTCATCAATCCGTTGTAAATTTGCCAGGTTCTTCTGCAACTCTGTCTGACCAGATAACTTCTTCATAAACATTTCCGGCCATTTTCTCCGCTTGCCGCATGACGATATTCATTGCCTTTAGTGCTTGATCTGGCGGATAATCATACTTGCTAAGAAGCCTTTTAATCACACGTCTCATGCTCGCTCGTGCACTTTTACGAACACTCCAATCAATGGTGATATTGTTTCTTATGGCTAAAGTCAATTCATGAGCGATTTTCTTAAGCGTTTCATCTTCCATGAGTTCTTTTACAATATCATCTGCAGTCAGTGCATCATAAAAAGCAATTTCATCGTCACTTAGACCCAGCTCCGCTTCTTCTTCACGCATCTTTTTAATGTCATGGGCCATTCGAATAAGTTCTTCAATCACTTCTGCATTTGTAAGTGCTTGGTTTCTATACTTATTTAGAGCCTTTGTCAGCCTTTCCGAGAACTTCTCTGACTTCACAAGGTTTCGTTTCTCCATGGTTTTGATGTTGCCTTCTAGTAACTTTTTAAGCATCTCTACAGCTAAGTTCTTCTGCTTCATTTCCTGAACTTCTTTTAAAAACTCTTCGGATAGGATTGAGATCTCCGGCCTCTTAATTCCCATAGCATCAAATACATCGATAACATCTTCTGAGATGATAGAGCGCTCCAGCATTTGATGAAGTCTTGCTTCAATTTCTCTTTTTGATAATGGTGTTTTATCTTTTTCCTTCAGCTTAACAAGACTGGCTTTAACTGCTTTAAAATAGCTGACTTCAAGAGCCTTCTCTTTCCCCTTATCAGTAGCAGCACACAGGGCATGAGCCTTACCTAGCTCAAGAGCTGTCTTTTTAAATTCCTTTTGTTCCTCTTCTTTCTTTCCGAGAATGAAGTCCATGCCACCTACAATGGTTCGCATTCTTTCCACTTGGGAGTTACCCATATACTTTGAGTAGTCATAGCCATGCATCATATCTCTTAAGATTTCCAGCTTTTCAAGCATAACAGCAACAGCAACATCCGTATCAATACCGGTATTTTGACGATCCGTATTGGTGTATTGTTTTAAAGCGCTCTTTAAACTTTCTAAAATCCCGATATAGTCAACCACCACACCGCCAGATTTTTCTTTAAAGACACGATTAACCCTTGCAATGGCTTGCATCAGGTTATGTCCTTTCATAGGTTTATCAATATACATGGTGTGCATGGATGGCACATCAAATCCAGTGAGCCACATGTCACGAACTATCACTATTTTAAGTTCGTCACTATTGTCCTTCATGCGTTTTGCCAGTAAATCCCTACGCTGTTTACCACCTAGATGCTTCTGCAGCTTTTCATTATCTGCCGCGTTGCCGGTCATAACAACTTTGATTTTTCCTTTATCAATATCATCATTATGCCAATCGGGTCTTAGAGCTGTTATGGCATCATAGAGTTCAACACAGATTCTGCGACTCATGCAGACCACCATAGCTTTGCCATCGATGCTCTTAGCCTTTTCTTCGTAGTGATTTACTATATCTTCAGCGAGCTTTTTGACTCTGTTTGGAGAACCCACAATGGATTCCATTCTGGACCATTTGGCTCTGTTTTTATCCTTTTCAAATTCTTCCTGACCTTCTGTGATCTCTTCAAATTCATCATCAATTTTTGTCAGCTCTTCTTCATCTGTTTCCAGTTTAATAATGCGGTTTTCATAATAAATCCGAACCGTTGCTTCATCTTCTACCGCTTGGGTCATATCATATGTATCAATGGTATGACCAAATATGGCTACTGTTGATCGATCTTCAAGATCAATCGGTGTTCCTGTAAAGCCGATAAAAGAGGCATTAGGTAGTGCGTCTCTTAGATATTTCGCGTAGCCGTAATTCACTTCACCGGTTTTAGAATCCACTTTGGCCTCTAGTCCATATTGGCTTCTGTGGGCTTCATCGGCGATGATAATGACATTCTTACGGTCAGTGAGTACTGGCATCTCGCCTTCTTCTGGTTTGAACTTTTGAATGGTGGTAAAGATAATCCCACCGGACTCTCTATCGTTTAAAAGATCATAAAGCCCATTAACCTCGGTACTATTACCGTTAGCATAATTCATTCTTTGGTTATCTGAAAGTTTTCTTACCGTTGCTTGTTTTGGTGTCTGACGCAGAATATCTTTTGATTTAGAGAAGGTTGTGAAAAGCTGATCGTCCAGGTCATTTCTATCAGTTATAACCACGATGGTTGGATTATTCAGTTCTCTCACAAGTCCACCGGTATAGAACACCATGGAGAAACTCTTACCAGAACCTTGGGTATGCCAAATAACACCAATCTTACGATCGCCGTCTTCCTTCGTTGCTTCTTTTGTTTTTTCAATGGCTTTCTTAACAGCAAAGTACTGATGATAGGCTGCCAAAATTTTAATGATGGATTTTTTATCCCCTATTTTCTTTCCATCAATGTCCTTCTCCGGTTCTTTAGACTCCTGGAAAAGAATAAAGTTTTGAATGATATCCAGTAATCTGTCCTTATGGAACATACCATTTAGCAATACTTCATACTGAGGCTCAGATAAAGGTGCGATATTCTCTCCGTCAGCGGTTCTCCAATTCATAAACCACTCTTCATTGGAAGTAATGGTTCCTGCTTTGGCATTGATCCCATCAGAGATGATACAAAAAGCGTTATAGTTAAATAGTGATGGAATGTCTCTTTTATAAGTTTGTATCTGATTGAAGGCACCATCAATCCCCACATTTTCATCACTGGCTGACTTTAATTCTATAACCACAAGTGGCAGTCCATTCACAAAGACGATAAGGTCCGGTCTTCTTTCTTCATTTTCTATAATAGTAAATTGATTGACAACCACAAATTCATTATTACTTATATTTTCAAAGTCTATAATATAGGCTCTTTTGGTACGGATGTTGCCACCTTCCTGAAAGGATACTTCTATCCCTTCTGTCATTAACTGATGAAAATATCGATTGTTTTCTTCCAGCATTGGGCTGTTGAATGTGATCAGTTGACGATAAGCATCATCAAGTGCTTCCCTTGGAATATCACGATTGATCTTAAAGAGTGCATCTTTAACTCTATGTGAAAGGATCACCTCACGATAATCTTTACGCTCTTCATAATCTCCACCTAAAGAAATGTCTGGGCCGAAGGCATAATCGTAGCCAAGACTTTGCAATATTTCTATAGCTGCTTCTTCAAGCATTGCTTCTGTAAAAATACCATTTACACTACTCATAGCTACCACCTCCCAGACAATCTTTAATTTCGATTAGCACATCCAAAGTCGTCATTTGATTTATTTCAATTATTTTATTGATCACCCCGCACCTCCACTTCTTCATTCATCTAACTGACCTTGAATGAGTGATTATTTGAACAGCTTTTTAAGTGTCTTGAATATATCAAAGGATGTCCGATTATATACTTTGTTGTAAACTGCTTTCTTGGGATTCCTAAGAAATCCATATCCCCGCGGCATCTTTATTCCTGCTCTGTGCACTACCTGTCTTTTGATGCTAGTTCTTGCAGAGATCCTTCTCTTTAAGCTTGGTTTTCTAAAGCCAAACTTCATGATGCATCACCTTCCTCATCCAAGGAAACTCTGATTTCACCAGACATTAGTTTTGGTAATAACACGTCTCTAATTCTTTTTAGTAACTCATTTTCTTTATCAAAATTATTCATCTTATCAATAAAGCTTTGTATTAATTCATTAAATCTTTTGAGTATATCAACATTTGGTAAATATAAATCAATTCCTACGACACCCTTTTGTGGTAATGCTAGTACTGTAGTTCCCGTTGCATAACCTTCTGCACGCTCTCGAAAGTCTTTTGACTTAAAATAATAGTATAAAAAATTTCGAGGAATCTTCAAATTTCTAATTGCAAAAATATGATGTGTAAAAATAATTTTTTCACATTCAAAATCTGGCACTAAACACGGGCTGCCTAAAATAACACGATCTTGTGTCATATCAGTATTAGCAATTACTAGATCTCCTGGTTTAACCATATGTCTATCTTTAAAATCTCCATTATAAAACTTAATTTTTTCCTGTCTATATCCACCACCTGGATTTATTGTTCCTAAGTTAATCATCGGAACGCCTTCTTCCACTAAGTGTTTTCCTTTGTATGATAATCCCTTTTGAACATCTAACAGGTTACCAAGTGAATCTACTCTCCAGCCCTTAGGAATCATCCCAAGCTCGCTTTCTACCATCTCTCCGCCACTAGACTTATAAGGTTCTCCATCTTCATTGGGAAATTCGAAATCAACAAACCATTGCTTGAAAATTGCTTGTGCCATATTCTCAAGGGTCCTGTTTATTTGGTTGTTGACTTCAATTTTATCGTCCACGGTTGAGAGGATGTGGGCTATGGATTTTTGTTCTTCTATTGATGGCACTATTATAGAAAAATTTGAAAATGTGGTCTTATTTATTATCGGTACAGCTGTAGATGTTTTACTTAAATAATTTAAGTGTTTTCCCAAAATCGTCATTCCATAATATATGAAATCAGGATCAAATTTCTCATCTGGAACAATTGAATTAATCTGTTGGTTTGTTACTGTAGGCTCACTAGTTAAAACCACCTTGCCTAAATCTGATCCAATGCAACTAACACAAATAGATTTAGCTGGTAACAAACAGTTTTTAACTGAATTAAGTCCCATTTCAGAAAGAGTTCTTGCTGTACTTTTTACTTTTTTTATATTCATGTCATCGGAGGGTGTCAAAAACGGAATATTTCCCCCGTAATTCTCGCTAATAGCTGTTTTTGGGGTTTTACCAGTTACAATTTTACCGATTTCAGAAACTTTAACTTCTCTCCACTCACTAGAACTCATAACCAATACCCCCTAGATTCTTTCTGATCTCATCTTCCAGATGTCGGGATTTTGCAAAGAGTTCTGCCAACTCGGCTGTCATATTTTCCATTTTCTCATCAAATGGGATGCCATCATCTTCTATATCTTCAATTCCAACATACCTTCCAGGTGTTAGAACATATTCATGCTCTCTGATTTCTTCAATCTTAGCTGACTTGCAGAAGCCCTTGATGTCTTCATATTCCCCATCGACATTTCGCCATTCATGATAAGTTTCAGAGATCTTACTAATATCCTCCTCCGTAAGCTCTCTGTGTCGTCTATCAATCATCTCACCTAATTGTCTTGCATCGATAAAAAGCACTTCATGTTCTCTGGATCTAAACTTCGGATTATCCTTCTTATTTCTGTTCAGGATCCATAGTGATACAGGGATACCTGTGGAATAGAACAATTTATCTGGAAGAGCTACTATGGCATCAACCATATCCCCTTCTAATAAATTCTTTCTAATTTCACCTTCATTAGAGGTGTTGGTACTTAGTGAGCCATTGGCAAGAACGATCCCCGCGCTACCATTAGGTGCCAGGTGATAAATCATATGCTGAAGCCATGCGTAGTTTGCATTACCTGCAGGTGGAATACCAAATTTCCATCTTACATCATCTGTCAGTTGATTGCCACCCCAGTCACTAATATTAAAAGGTGGATTAGCAAGGATATAATCTGCTTTTAATGTCTTGTGAAGATCGTGATGGAATGTATCATCGTGGTGTGGTCCTAGATTGGCATCAAGTCCTCTAATAGCCAAGTTCATCTTGCAAAGCTTCCACGTTGTTGAGTTCATCTCTTGACCATAGATAGAGAGATTTTCAACTTTCCCTTGATGATCTTCCACAAACTTTTCACTCTGTACAAACATACCGCCGGATCCACAACAAGGGTCATAGACTCTACCTTGGTATGGCTCGATCATGTCAACCAAAGTCTTAACTACGCTGGTAGGGGTGTAGAATTCTCCACCACCTTTTCCTTCTACGCTTGCAAACTGCCCAAGAAAATATTCGTATACTCTACCCAATAAATCCTTTTCCCCATTTTGATATAGCTTGATGGTTGAAATAAGATCAATCAGTTCTCCAAGCCTTCTTTTGTCAATTTCCGGCCTTGCATAGCGCTTATCCAGAACACCCTTAAGAGATGTATTCTCTTTTTCAATGAGAATCATGGCATCATCAATGTACTGACCAATTTTTGAGTCTTTTGCATTGTCTTTGATAAATGACCATCTAGCTTCTTTAGGAACCCAAAAGATATTCTCTGCTTCATACTCATCTCGGTCCTCTTCAAAGCCTGCACCTTCTTCTACAAGCGCATTAAACTTTGTTTCAAATTTATCGGATATGTACTTAAGGAAGATCAGCCCCAGTACCACGTGTTTATATTCACTGGCATCCATGCTGCCTCTCAGCTTATCTGCCGCTTTCCAAAGTGTCTCTTCAAATCCAATGTTTCCTGTGTTTTCAGCCATTTATATTCCCTCCAAATGTTTAATAGTTATGATCATCAAAGACTTCAAAAATTTCACTTTCAAAGCCTTCTTGTTCCGGTTCGCTACTCACCCAGTCAGGCAAGACTTCATAATAATGAGACAGCGCTTCAATTGTTTTGTGTAGAACTGATTCATGCTGCACTTTTTCAAGTAGTTCTACAATGAGCTTATAGGTCTCCAAGTATGGATTGTTGTCTACTACATCCATGGCGGCCTTAAACTTAGATACCAGCTTGGCCTTTTCTATATCGCGCTCTATTGCATTCATTTCTTCTTTATCATAGATGGGAACTTCAACAAGATCATTAATCTCTCCCAAAGAAAACTGCTGTTCATGCTTTTTAATTACAGGCTTCAGATCTCTTTTCAGCTTTTCCTTCTGGATTTCTAATTGGTCAATTTCACTAAGCTCACGTCCAAAGTAGGACTGATCAATACCAAAGAGTGCTTCTAAAACCGGTAGATATTTCTTTGGAATATTCTGTCGCCCTTTCACCCACATGTTTATATTTTGTTTTTTAATGCCGAGTTTTTCTGCAAGTTCTATATGTTGAAGGTTATAGAGGTTTAAAATATATTCTAATCCTATCAAGTTCTCACCTCCTGGTGCAGGGCTATAATCCCACCTAATATTTATTGTACTTCATTTTATTGACTCGGTCAATATAAAGTGTAAATATTTTCTAATTTTTTGACAATAATACTATCCACTCACCACATTTTTGTCAGCAATCTTATCAACTCACGAGCCCTAAAGTAAATCTAACCTATAAACCTTGCATTCCGCATTCTTAGATAAGTTCCCACAAAATAAAAAACCGTGATTATCCTTCTGGCATGAAACCAGATCTCAAATCACGGAAAGTGCTTATTTACTCACCTTTTTACACTCTTACTTCTCTACCCTTGATAGCAATACAACCGTCTCAACATGTTTTGAGATGATGTGATAGCTGTCACTTCTATTGTTTAGAAACTCGTATTTTTTAAAGGTCGTTTTAGGGAACATATCCAAGATTGATTGTCGTCTGTGGGAACATATCAGAACTCAATTAGTACTTTTAGATGGCGGTAATCCTTTTATCCGTGAACACTTGTTACTCAACTAATTTTATACTTGCATTTCCCTCGTAACAGGAAGCATCTCTGCTTGAAACACCTCTTACACTAATCTCAGTATACCACAATCCCAAATTACAAAAGCCCCACAATAAAACCAAAGGCTCAGAATCGTATGATTCCAAGCCTCCTTGTTGGTTTTAATTTAATTTCAGTCCATATTTACCGGACAAATTACTATGAATTTGAAAGAATGAAACTACAATTCAAAATCATGTGCATGGTTATTATCCAGCTTGTTCCTGTACTTTGCTTAAAGTTTTCTTGTGACCGGTCAAATAGTTCTAGAACCAGTGATACTAGGTACAAATTATGGAGTATATGTTACCGCTGTAACTTTTCCGGTATCAATTGTAAACACTAACTTTGTTAGGTCATTAAATACAATATTAGAGTTAGCTGGTAAAAGATCAGCTGTTTGTAAAACACCTTCAAGAGCTGTAACTTCAGCAGCAGTTGGATTTGCTCCGGCCATTGTACCCGCTGGATATGTTCCATCATCAGCATAATGCATTTGAATAGCTGAGTCTAAAAGTTTAGCATTAGCTATATCTGCCTTTTCTTCAGCTTTATCCGTAAACCCACCCAACCTAGGAATTGCTATCGCAGCCAAAATACCCAAAATAGCAATAACAACAATCAGTTCAATAAGGGTGAACCCTCCTAATTATAGGAAAATATAGTAATTTTTACAATTAAAAATCCGCTGTTTCCAAAGGGTTCAGCGGTTTTCATTATTCGGTGTAATGGTTGTAATAGCTTACATCATCATAGCATATGTTTTTATAACAATGATAATTCTATATGCCTTGATGGCGGTATACTTTTCCAGTTTTTAGTCAAGGAATTCTTCAAGAAAATCCCCTTCCCCGTAGCGTCTGAAGAAGTCCACAAGGGCCACTTCTATGATGTCTTTCTGGCTGACATTGTGTTCCTGGCTGTAAAGCCTCACCATCTCATCCAAGACTGTGGCCATCCTAATCGCCTTTGTGCCATAGCCCCCTTTGATCTGATATCTTGGTAGGACTTTCGAAACTGAGGCCATCTCCATTGGTCCTGATCTTTTAGTGCTTTCTTTGATTTCTCCCAGCGTTTTTAAGATGCCTGTGAGAACGTCTTCCAGCGCACCTGCTTCAAGCGATAAAGGTTTAGCCGGTTTTTCCGGTTCATCACTTTTAGTTTTACCCTTTACATAATTGCCCTTAATGGTATCCCACTCATAGCCTTTACGCTTCATGTAGGTCCCCATTTCACTGTGGCTGGTAAACCCCACCTGCTCTGCGATGTCTTTTGGATTGGCCCCTTCTTCAGCAAAGAGTGAGATCACAAGGGCTGCTTTCGAGACGCCTCTTAACTGAAGCAAATTGTCCCTGCCTTTACCAGAGTATTTCTCTGCTGCGGGTACAAAGTTCTGCTGCCTTGAGTCCCAGGAGAAGTTGCGCCTTCTCATGTAGTTGTCAAGAGAGTTTGGGTTGGTGTAGCCTAGTGCTTTTGCAATATCTTCTTTTTCTTTTCCTTCTTCGAGCATTTTCAAAATGCGGTCTACCTGTCTGTCAAACACAGGGTCTTTACAATCAATAAGAGCCATCTCGTCCTCCTTCCTAACTGTTTAAGGTATTAACGGCCTCAGTTAATGCCTCAAGGTTGGTGTGCGTATAAATGGATGTCACTGCAAGGTTTGAATGGCCCAGTAGCTTTTGAATTTCTACAAGACCTACTTTCTTTTTCACTAGGGTTGATGCGAATGAATGCCTCAGCACATGGCAGGAAACCTGCTTCTTGATGCCTGATTTTTCAGCAGCAGTGCTAAGGGATAAGCAGATGTGTGGGTATGAGATGCTCTTCTTCCCTGACCTGCTTGTGGCGAAGAAGTAATCTGACTCAGGTGCATCCCTCACATTATCAAGATAGTCCTTTAAAAGGCTGTAGAGCTGATTGTTGATGGGAACGATCCTGTCCTTCTTATTCTTGCCCTCAATGACCCGAATGACTTTTTTCTCAAAGTCCACATCATCGAGTTTTAAGTTTCTGCACTCTGAAATTCTAAGGCCAGTGTTGTAAAGAAAAATCACAATGGTTTTGATGATTGGATTGTGGACCTCAGCCACCACCCTGTCTACCTCTTCTTCTGTAAGGTAATTGCGCTCTTTCTTTGGAAGTTTTATAGTTTCCATGTTGGCAGCAATATCCTTGATGACAATGTCTTTTTTACTGGCAAACTTATAAAAGCTTCTCAGAGTGTAAAAATACCGGCTTCTACTATTGGGCGCAAAGCCTTTTTCCTTTAAGTATCTTAACAAGTCTTCCAGATCATCTTCTGTGATGTCTTCCACAAAGACTGGGCCATTGGCCTTTTCTTCAAAAAACTTTCTCATGAAAGTCATGTCCCTGACGTACCGCTCGGCGGTCAGTGGGCTTCTGTCAATGCTGTAAAGATAATCGTTAAAGCGTTCTATCGCTTCACTGAGTAACATAGGTTTGTCCTCCCTTCATAGTCTATTATTATAGGTAGAAAGTCTCCACCCGTTAGTATCACATGTTAACTCTAAACCGCCCTACTATCAAGTGATTTCAAAGGGTTTCGGGATAAAAATAGACTTTAGTAGCGTGTAAATGATCTAAAAAAACACCTCTTACTTGGTAGCCACGACAAGATGTAAAATCTGATAGTTTTATTAATCTTTCTTATAAAATTCGCATTCATAACCATCGGTATCAAGAAGCAATCCCTTTGCCCAGGGAGGGACTCTACTCATCTGTTGGCATACCCTATCAAGTGACATGCTAGGGTCCGCCTCAATAATAACTTCATCATGCACATGAGCCACAATGCGGTAAGAACTTAGTGTCTTTATGGCATACATCAATAAATCACGAGAGATTGCTTGGACAATATTTTCTACAAACTTAGGCCCATAGCTTTCAAGTCGATCCCATTTCTTTGTAGCTCCGACGCCTTCGTAAGTGACTGATTCACCACCGAAGATGTTTTCACCAATCTGAGGTTTAACATAGGCAAGTTGCCTACCAGAAGGAAGATCGATAAAGAGCATTCCACTCCTGCAATGAAACTTGATGTTTTGAATTTCTTGAGACTGCTTTTCCTTGATACACTTCTTAGCTGCTCTATCCACATCCCACCAGAATTTTACGATGTATGGATTCGCCTGCCTCCAGGCATTAACCAGGGGTTTTAATTCTTCCTTCTCAAGGCCCATCTCCAGTGCGCCCATAGCCTTTAAGGCTCCCACTGATCCACCATAACCTAGGGCCAGTTCTGCGATCTTTCCTTTCTGCCTTAAATGCCCATTCACACCATGCTTTTCTACCGGGACATTAAACATCTGTGATGCGGATGCACAATAAATGTCACCGCCGCTTGCAAATACTTCACTTCTCCAATCTTCACCTGCAAGCCATGACAGCACACGAGCCTCAATGGCAGAAAAGTCAGCAACTATAAACTTACAGCCTTTCTTTGGCACAAAAGCTGTCCGAATAAGCTGTGAAAGAGTATCTGGTATATCTTCATAAAGCATTTCGAGGACTTCAGAATCACCGCTCTTTACTAATGCTCGAGCTTCTTTTAAATCCAGCATATGGTTTTGTGGCAGGTTCTGCAGCTGCACTATTTTTGAGCTGAAGCGTCCTGTCCGATTGGCACCTAGAAAAGTAAACATGCCACGAATCCTGCCATCACTGCAGACTGCATTTTCCATTGCCGTGTATTTCTTCACAGATGATTTTGCAAGCTGCTGACGGAGTTTAAGCACTTCAGCTAAATGCTCTGGTGCTTCCTTCAATAGTTCTGCCACAGCCTTTTTCCCGAGGGTATCTGTTTCTAGACCATTATCAGCCAGCCAGTCTTTCATCTGCTGTACTGAGTTGGGGTTATCAAGTTCTGTTATTTCCTGCATCTGATCCATTAGCTTGGTGTGTGAAATCTCATCCATAGCGATAGCCTGCTTTACGAAGTCCATGTCTACCTTGATGCCTCGATCATTGATTTCCTGGTCAAGATGGTACTCATGCCATATTTCATCCGGGACAGGAAACTTACTAAGCCTCTTTTGTATCTCAATTTCCGTTTCAACATCTCGCTTGTTATAGTCCTTAAAACTCTGCCATTTCTCCTCATCGTCACCTGGCAGATTACGAGTTCTTCCACCGTTTGTTTTCGTAGGCGTACACGGTACACAAAAATATCTAATAAGATCTTTACCTTCTGTCAGCTTCTGCTTTTCAAGACCAAGGACTGCACCCACACCTACTAAGGATAAGGGAAGCCCCATATAGGCAGACCATACCATTGAGCATTTCCATGAGGATGGATTTAGATATTCTCCACATGGATGTCCAAGATATCTGGATAGACAGACACGCTCAAACTGAGCATTAAAAGCCCACTTAGTTACTTTTTCATCGGTCAAGGCATCCAGTATGATCTGTGGTATCTTTTCACCTTTAGCAAGATCAACCACCATCACCTCTCCACCGTCAACAGAATAACCAAAGAGCAGTATTTCAAAATCATGGCTTTCGCAGTATCTGTAAATTCCAGATTTTGGCAGATTCACTGAAGAATAAGTTTCTAAATCTATACTAATAGACTTCATTTTCCATTAACCTCTTCTCTTCTTTATTTCTGACACTAATTGCTGTATCTAAATCTTTAAACCAACCAAGATATCTGCGACACTTATTATATGAAATAGAAACTTGGTAACCTCCAGTATGTTTTGAAACTCCTGGTTTCCCAGTTTTGTTATCACATCGTATTGGCCTACGAAAATCGACTTTGCCATTACTATAAGCATGTTTAAAATTCTTTTCTCTAGTAGACCATTCTAGATTTGACACATGATTATTTTGTTTATCAAGATCTTTGTGATTCACTTCATATTCGTCGGTTTTAGGTTGTGGCAAAAAACAATCCGCAACTAACCTGTGAATGTAAAAACGTTGTTTTATTCCCCTATAACTCAAAGTAATGCCTTGATAACCGCGACCAGAAGTTTTAGGAGTTAATATACGTTCATGAAAATGAGAATAAACTCTTCCATAATTACTTACTAGATAGCGCCCCTCATATCCGGGTATGTCTTTCCATATCTCATCCATTCAATGCACCTCCTTGCAAAAAAGAAGGTGGCAGAGGAAATACCCCCACCACTGTCAATTGGCCTTTTCTATTAGGCAAGGAAGTCATCTTCTGCAAGAGTTGTAAAATCATCTGCTGCAGAACTCTTTCCACCAAGAAGCTCGCCATCTTTAATCTTTTGAATGTTGCCAAGTCCGCAAGCCACACCTTTATTTCCGTTGGAATTGAAGGAGAAAAAATTTAGAGAAACCCTTGCAAAGCAGCCGCTGTACACCTCACCACGATCCATGATTGGCTTTACGCTCTTGTCCACAATCTGTGGTGGGGTTTTGCTGTTGGCATTGATAAAATAATGCCCTTTATATGCCTCGTCATCGCGCTCCACATCCCCATCACGCAGAGGAATTTTTATAGCAGCCTTGTTGGGCTTCTTTCCACCAAACTTAGCGATGCCTTCTTCAATAGCAGCATCAATAGCAGCATTTACTGCGTTAATGGTTTCTGTATCGTCCTTTGGAATGAGTACAGATACGCTGTATTTTTCAGCACCACCGTTGACGGAAACCGGCTCCCAGCCGTGGAAGTAAGAAAGTCTTGTGTTCACACCTGTAATAACCTTAGTTCTATTCGTATTGTTTTTCATAATGATCAATCCTCCATAATTTCTTTAAATTCGTTTTTTGCGTTCGTTACGTTCATAGCCACTCTTTTATCTGTTTTAGGAACAAGCGTTGGCTTTCCTGGTGGTTTTACTATGAGGCTTCCTAAGATTTCCTCAAATTTGGTTTTGCCCATCAGTTTCTGCATCTCTGTCAAAGGAATAAGGCTCTTACGGTAAATATCCTTATATCCGCTTTCTACAGCTCTTTCCGCTACAGCATCTTCATCTTTGTACTTGCGAATTGAGCGACCTTCCACAACTTTAAAACCACTCCACTCTTTTCCGTGGTTAACTGCTGCATCTGTGGCATAAGCAGTTATTTCACCCGCCCACTTCGTAAGATCTGGAATAATCATTAGAATTTCCTCAATCTCACTATCTGTAAGCAGTGGTGGCATCTTAAACTCCTTCTGGGCCAGTTTGAGTTTTTCATCAGCCCTTGCACGGCATCTAGTAGATGCTCTGCAGAAAGTACACCACGGGCCAGGGATATATTCACCTTCCCCTTGATAGGCTTTTGCTGCCTTAGGTTTTAGTTCTTCTTCTGCCCAGGCTTTAAGTTCTTCTACCGGAACAGTCCAGGTGCTGACGTTTTCTCTTCGCGGCTGAAATATTGTCATTGATACTTCTTTGATGTCGTAGAGACTGTCATAGATTTCAAGAGCTCCTAATGCATAGAGTTTCATCTGCGGATTGTTTTCTGCGTCCACAAGGACTCCAATTCCGTATTTGAAATCCACTATGTGAAGCTTGTCATCTGAAATGATTACACAATCTCCTGTCCCAAATCCATCTGGCACATAACAGGAGAAATCAAGACGTTGTTCAATAAGAACGATAGGGTCTGTACAGGACTTTCTTGCAAGTTCTACCTGTTCCATGATGAAGGCAACATAGTCATCTGTGCATTCTTCCATTTCATCTGAATCATACTCTGACACGGGCCTCTTACTTCTGATGTGGAGAGCCTTTTTCAGTTTGTGTTCTGAGAGTTCATGTGCTGCAGTACCCGCTTTTGCCGCCTCTCCACTTGTGTTTTCAAACTCAAGTTCAAGCCTTGCAGATGGCAAACAGTGAAGCCACCTGTGTGAAGAAGATGCAGATAATATTGCGTGATTACCCATTGCCTAGAACCTCCGCATCTTTCAAGATGTCAGCATAGTAAGCCTTGTCAACAGCACTTAACTTATCCGCACCATACTTTCCGATAATCTCTCGCACCTGCGCAGTAAAACCAAGCTGGCTTTTTTCAGCAAGGACCATACGCACTTTTTCAAGTGGGATATCAGGTTCTTTTGCTGGTTCTGTCTTTGTGACAGGCGCTTCTTCAGGCGCAGCATCATTTTCTGTCATTGTCTTACAAACTACTTCTATGCTGTCTGCAAGGCTTCGCATATCATTTACCACATCAAACAGTAACTTTACTTTGCTCAAGTTCATTTCCTCCTTTCCTAGTCTCACAGATGGCAAGTTCCTGGACGCTATCTCCAGGAATCAGAATTGTTACACGCTGTTTATCTCCAAGGAGGAAACGTAGAATGCGCTCCCTTACGGTGACATTACGGCAAGTAACGATTCCGCCTGTCTGTGGCATTTTTGAAACACTGATCTTCAGGTTGTGTTTCATATCCATCACCTCTTTCTGAAAGGTCATTATTTGTGCCCCTCTATCTGGTAGCCGTGGGAAGGATGGAAATCTGACGGTTTTGTGAAATTACAAAAAAATAATGCCCTCAGAAGTTTTAAACCTCCAAGGGCATAGTGCTTACTTATTCGATTTTAATAAAGGCATCCGTAAAGCCTGCAGCTTTTACTCTGGCCAGCATAGCGTCCGCATTAGACTTAACACTGTAGGCACCGACCTGAACTCGGTAAAGCTTTTTAGTTGGTGGAGCAGTAACCGTCAGTAGCTTTTTAACATCAGTCCTGAAAGTATCCATACTCTTGCCGTGCTTAGAAAACCAGTGCTTAGGGTCTCCGTGATTACTGGCGATTTTCTTCTGATAACCTTCGTAGTGGCCAATGATGTCCTTCTCCGTCAAGTCATAGAGTTTACAAAGATGTGCGCAAAGCTCTGTGGCTTCTTTGTAGATCGCGTTGAAGTAGGCTGCATCGGACAGGTTGTCTTCACAGATTTCAAATCCGATATGACTATTGTTGGCATCACCACCTGCATGCCAGCCTCTATGATCCCAGGGTAGTGTCTGATAAGTAGCGACAGCACCACTTTTAAGTTTCCCAATAAATGCATGGGCACAAACTTGTCTGCCGCTGGGTCTATGCTGATTCCAGTGATTGTTGTACTGGTTTTCTCCCAAGATGCCATCATCTGGACCAACGTATCTACGAAGATAGGGATTGTTAGCCCCAGTGCTGTGGACCATGATGCCTTTTGGTTTGATTTTCCTACCTACTTTATAGCATTCATTTTCTGTAAGAATGAGTTTTTTTCGGTTCATTATTCTCCTCCCTCAAGATTCCACACATTACTTTGTTCCATCCTTATCGCCACCGTCTTTTAGCTGTTCAAGAATCTCTCTTAGTTTCTCAGGTACAGGAAGCCCGATTCTTGTTGAGTTTTCTATGATGCTGATTCCTTCATTGGACAGATAAAAGAAGATAACTGCGGTTCTGATGACACCACCATCTCCGATAATGTTCTGATCAATAATGTGGGCAATGCCTACAAGGGAGAAGATCACTACTTTCTTGAAAATGCCCCGAGCACCTACATCACTTGAAAGATGCTTTTCTAAAATGGCGCACATCACTCCAAGAATATAGTCAATCACCACAAAGGCAATCAGGGCATATAAAAATCCATCGTAACCTCCTAGAAACCAGCCAAGCCAACCACCAATGGCTGCAAAAGCCATTTGAATAAAAGTCCAAATATCTCTCATGTAATTTCCTCGCTTTCATTTTTGTGTATAAAAAAATGCCCTATTTATAAGGCATCAGTTCTTATTCATAAACCCTGCTACTGCTAGTTTTATCTTTTGTTATCTTTCCGATGTAGTCACTAAGTCTTCCTTTTCCAATTCTTCCTCCGCTGTCCACTGTAAAATCAGTGTAGAATCCGTCCTTCCCAAACCTGTGAGTTATTTCAGTTATGAGTCCAAGGTTAGAAGAACCTTTATCACTAACAATTACTGCTTCGTCTCCAAGTATAAGTTGTGGTCTGAATGGCCCAGTGAAACTCTCGATCTTACCAACATACTGAAGGCTTAGAGCTATCTGGTTTGCATAGTTTTCTGCATCGGTTAGTGAGGTTCCTTCAGGCACATTCACATACAGAGTTTTATTAGCCTGTAAATTCCAGCCGGTATAGGTTTCAACATCCCTATAGACCTTAAGAGAGAAGTTTTGGTTGTGGACGCATACACGTCTATAGGCTTCCTGGTCATCTCTAACGATGCTTCTTGTGAAAATGTCCTTATCTCTATAAAAGGTATAGGTGGTATTTCTTGTAAAGCCAGCATAGTTTGAAGATCCAATTACTACCGTTCCATCTACAAGTTCTTTTACTTGCCACCCATCCAGAGCCTTTAGAATCTCCATGATCCCTTCAAGACAGCTCATGTTCGCATCAAATTGATAGCCTGCATAAGTGCTGGTGTTTTCTACAAGCATCTCATCTGAGCTTATGTTTGCCCGAAACAGTATATCCTTCAAAATCTCATGGAGAACCATGTAGGGATATGAGTTCTCCTCATCAAAGCTTTGATCCCCTAGGGCTTTTCCGATTATGTTTCTACCATCCACACTGATAGCTTCAGATAGAAGAGAAAAATTGCTTCGATCCACATAGAATACTCCCATTGGGTAAGGTTCACTATCTCCCATAACAAGTTCAAACTCCACTTTGCTTCCTGGAGATAGAAGGCTTGATTCTTCAGATATGGCCACATTACCTTCATACTCAGGATTTTCATTCATAGGATTATCAAGGCCTAAGGTAAAGGAGGCGATAGGGGTATCCATAGAATGCTTAATTGAACCACTTTTAAGGTATCGCTCCATCTCAAAAGCAAACTCATAGATTAATAGCTTATGGGTATCAGAGGTTCTATAGCTTCCCACAACACCAAATCCCTGAAGAATTTGAAGCTCTAGCTGCTTGATTGTAACATCAGGACTGATCTTTATAGGAGAGAGCCAGGTGGGAGAGCTATACTCCCCGTTTAATTTCTCAGAAGGCTTTCCATAAAGTTCCTCACCTGTGAGATAAAAGAGCTGTCCTTCTGTCTTTGGAAACTGAAGAAAGTCAGGATATTTTCCCTGACCCACTATTCCCGTTGTAGAGAAAACAAGTTCCATCTAATCACCTACTTCATCCTTATCCTCTGAAAGCTCAAGCTTAAGTTCATGTCTTTTACCGCATTTAATGCAGACCACATAGTCTCTAATGGTCTCATAGTAAAACTCCTGACCACATTCACATTTTATGTTTCCTTTCTTCATCTAGATCCCCTCCCCAAGTACTAAAACAGCCTCGGCATTAAGAAGATAATTGGTACCCTTAGGTATCTCGTTGATATGGTGTCTTTTGATGAGCACGATATCTCCTTCTTGTAGAACTGTTGTGTTAAACTTCATCATTGGAAGCAGGTAGCTTTGCCAATCGAAGAACTCCATGCTTCCATAGCCTTCTGTAATGTAGCAGTTAATTCTCAAATACTTCTGAGTGGTGTTGATATGGATATATCTATAGGTAGTTTCATTGGAACCATATCCCAATCCGGTAACGTAATTGACCCATGCATCTTCAGAGTTATCCTTTGTTGCAAAATCATAGTAGCTTCTGGCATACCCTTGCCTTGTCCTAAAGCTGATAACAAAATTAAAGCCTTCCTCTGAATAAAGCTCAACCATCCCGCATTGTCTCGTACTACTGATTGTCCCGGTGTGGAAGTAATGATTATTAATAACTTCAGTCCATTTTGCATAAGATGTTGGAATAACTAGAACATCAAGAAAACTAAATTCTTCGCTTGTATAGTTAAAGTCGCCAAACTCGGTAAAGTAGTGGTCTGTGATCACATTGCCATTTACCTTGACTTCTTCAATATCAGTGGTCTTAAAGTTTAGAAACAGCTTGTTGGCTGCGGCTTCCTCCGCAGAAACCATATACTCATAATACATATCTCCATCAAAGGTCACAGGCAGTGATCCAACACCTGTCCATATCAGCCTATCCACTGGGATGTCCAGTTTCCTGTCCTTAAAAGTCTTTCCAAAATATCTGCTGCCCGTAGCCTCGATTCCAAGAACTGCATAATTGCTGAACTGACAATTTAATTTTCTTGTTCTCGCTACGGCATCTGTGGTAGCTGTGGCACTCATGCCAACATTGGGCTGGCATAGATATTTGCTGGTTGATATGGCCAAGGTGTTAGAGGGTACACTTCCTGCACCAGCCAGGTAGTCTCTAAGTGTCGTATACCATTCACCACCATCTGAAAATTCATCAAACTCAACAAACACTGTGGCATAGATATCTATGATCCTTACCGGTGTCTTTTCTATGGTAAGTTGATTTCCTTCGGCATCAGTTATCATGGCGTGGGTGTTAATGCTCGTTGTAGTCTCGCTGATACCAACTTCTGTGAGAATATTTCCGTTAAACTCTGTCGCTTCAAGTCTTATGGACTTGGTCCATTTAGATACAGGAAATGCCCTGATCAGCTCTACGGTGGAGCATGGCTTATTGCCCACTCGGTTAAAAAGTGTGGTTCTGGTTGGATCCATGGTTCCACTACCAGTACCAAATACGATCTGGTCAAAGTAACTGCTAAAAGCCACAAGCCTGGTATAAATCCTATTGAGGACCATGTTTTCAGCCTGGCCTCTTAATTCCACTTCACCCGTCTCCACATTGGTTACTACAATGTCAAATCTATTATGAAACTTGGGTTTTATCTCTGCTCTCATGCTTATTCCTCCTATGGATTTTCAATACTTGAATAGATCAGCTGGGTTGTTATAGTAAATCCCACCACTCGAATTCTTTCGGAGAGATCGTATATGTTATGATAGGTTATTGGTATCAAAACTGTTGTGGTATTTGTTCCAACCCTTAACCTTTCCTCGATCCCAGGGTTCGGCGAGGAGATGAGCTCAGTTGGATAAAAGCCTACTGTAAAGTCCTCTATAGCGCCACCATACCCGATGAGATTTCCCAGCTGACCTTTGTAGTGGATGGTGATTGCACCTTCTACTTCATCAAAGGCTTCCTGGTAGTTATCATGCAAGGTAATTAGAAGGGTATTTTCCTCAGTAGGATGATGCTCGACCTTTTTAACGGCGTAATCTACTTCCTTAAGCTCTCCACCAACAAAGTCTCTTTGCAGTCCAGTTACCTTGATCGCTTTTTCATCATGAACAAATGCCTCTATCTCATAGAGGTAAAGGTAGCTTGAATATCTGGTGGTTACAGTCCATCTGTGGTAAAGATAAGCATCAGAGTACTGCCAGTAATATTCCTTCCAACCTTGCGTATCCTCACTTGCTCCAGTAAAAAGATCCGTCCAGTTGACCCCATCATCACTTCCTTGAACCTTGAAATCCTTTGGTCTATGCCTGCTTCCCAAATACCACCTGAAGCCTCCCAGTCTTATGGGCCTTACGGTACTTACCTGAATCCATTGCTCTCCAGAAGTCCTTGTGTACCACATGGAGGAAGTAGATCCATCAAAGGCATTGGAAGGATAATAGCTGGAATAATTGCTACTTGCCCCGTAGAAACCAAACAGGTTTATGAACTTTCCAACGATAAAGGGTAGTTTAGGGAGTATTTCAAGGTTTCCCATCACTCTGTCACTAAATCTAATGGCGATCTTCTTTCCTTCACTCTTACTCATTCCACACCTCCTCCACCACAGGTAGCGGTATCTCAATTGGCACCAGATTAATTGGTGTGAACTCTATAAAGAAATCATCCATCATAAGACCAAGCTGTGTTTTAAGGTTCTTAATGGTAAGTTTTACACGCTCTTTCGCATTGTTAATACCAACCAGAGTCTCCTCGGATACCGAAGCCTGATACTTGTTTCCTCCAAGGTGAGTCACATTACCCACAGGGATCACCATTCCAAAGTACACATCCTCTAGAAATAGGTTCGCTACTTGAAGCTCATGCATGGGGTAAAGAGTTTCAAACTGTATGGTTCTTCCCCAGTCACCGTTTCCATCATCTAGGTTCGCAATCCATAAAAACTTATTATAAACATCATGAAAAATGTGATCTAAACCCACTGAATAGGGAGAGTAGACCCTAATGGTTTCTGCAGGCTCAAACACATCATGGTAGGTAATCTTTATAAGTTCTGTCTTTGACTTTTCCAAATATGGCTTTATAGTTTCTGTTGCTATGGCCATACCTGCCCAGTTTCTCTCTGTGACCATCCAGTGTATGTTTCCTACGGAATCCTCAATGGTAAACCCCATTCTAAAGTCATTTGTGATGAACATATTAAGGGATATGGCAGTTGCAGCGAACTCCGATAGTTGTCTTTCAGGCTCCCACACATTTGTAAAGTCTACTGTCTGACAATAGCTTGAATAATATACCTTCCCATCAGTTTTAATGTAGGAGATGATGATCCCTTGGTCCTTGTCCGGGAAATTCACATTCTTCCAGCCTCTTATGGCTTTGACTTTCGTAACTGAAGAGGATATCTGCCTTTTTGTCTCACTTAAATCCCACAGCTGACTCCACAATATCCCTTGAGTATCCACCCAAAATATAAAGGGCTTCTCATCCGTTGCAAGTCTCCATTTTCTTCTATGAAGCTGCCAGTTTCCGTTAAAGGCTATGGCAACAGCGTTACCTTCTCCAAGTTCAAACTGCTGAACCCATCCAAGTTTAAAGTAGTCAGGATACTTCCTAATAGAAGTTTTAATAATTCCACCTTCTATGTGGATTTCATAGATGCTGTCTGGTGACCCATAAGGAACTCTTCTTCTTGCTGCTAGGGATATGTCTCCTAAATTGTCTGCAGTCCTTATGGTTTCAACGGTCCAGTAGTCTGAATCCATTACAGTGGTCCTAGCCCTGCTTACCCTTATGCTCATCTTTGGGTCGGCCTTATTCGCTGGAGTCTGCTGTGTGCTTTTCAGCTTTTCATTCAAATGGGGGGTGACACTTCTCAAGGTGACACCTCCTCTTTGAGAACCATTTTAATGGTTCCTTCGAAAAGACTCTTATCTAAATTACCATGCGCAAAATTAATCCGTTTCCAGGAAATATTCTCCTCGATGTACACTACATATTTTTTATCAAGAAAGATCAGTACCAGTGGGGTACCAAGATCTCTTAGAAGGTTGATTTTCTCTGCCTGCCTAAAACTGGATACGATTGTTCCTGTTGTGCTTTTAAGTGGGCTACCGATCACCTGAACATGATAACTGCCATCTAAGAGCCGGTTTACTACACGATTGGAAACATGTTCAAAGGGAGAGAGGTCTTTTAGAATTTTCGACAAGACTTCTCCGTTAGAAGTTTCAAGTCTAATCATAAGATTCTGGCCTCCCTTCTAAACTGGTCCATTATGATTTCAACCACACCAGTTAGCTCATTCTTTGTATTTATCCCTCTAACTTCGATAACTCCTGTATGTTGAACTATTGAAGGAGTCTCTCTATTAGGATGAAAGCCTTGAAGCGCATCATCCATATTGAGTCTAGTATCAAGATTAAAATCAGTAGGTATTGCGCCTAACATATCTTTTTCCACACCACTCATGGCCTCTGTGAAACCTTCTCCCATACCTTCACCCATATTAGATCCAATGCCAGCAAAGACTTTAGAAGGTGAACGAATCCCCAAGACTTTTTTTACACCACCTACAATACCGTTGACCATGCTTTTTACTTTCTCACCAAGCCAACCAATCATCGATGCAATCCCATCCCATAAGCCTCTTGCGATATTTTTTCCAACCTCTAATATGGATGGAATTCCTCTGGAAAGTCCGGAAACGATAGACGAGATGATTTGTGGCAATTGAGCAACAATCTGCGGAATGGCCCTGATCAAGCCCATACCAAGTTGGATGGTTAGCTGAACACCCATTTCAATGAATCTAGGTAGATTGCTGGTAATAAAGCCAATAATACTGTTTATGATTTGAGGTAAGGCTTCTATTAATGTAGGCAGTGCATTTAAGAGCCCTTGAGCCAATCCACTAATTAACTGAAAGGCAGCATCTAGAATTAAGCTCATATTATCAATTAAAGTGCTAGCAATCAGAATGACAGCTTCAACCATAGAAGGTATAAGCTCAGGTAAAGCCAACCCTAAACCTTCTACAAGAGCAGCAATAAGTTGTATGGCCGCATCGATTAAAAGCGGCAAATTCTCAATGAGTGCTCCAACAATTGTCATAACCGCATCTACAGCTGCTGGAATCAGTTCTGGAAGTAGGCTCAGTAAGGTTTCCAGAACCTGACTGAATAAATCCGTTACTGTACTAAGAAGAACTGGCAGAAGGTCTCCAATGGCCATAAGGATCGCATCCATAGCTGTTGGTAGTGCTGTTACCACATTCTCTAGGATCGGAACAATATTGATGACGACTGCCTGAAAAGCATCTACGAGATTTTGGGTTAGGTTTGTCATATCCGCATCTGCATTTCCTAGACCTGCCGTAAATGAACCTAGAGCAGCTTGTAAAAGACCTATGGAACCTGTGACGGTTTGGGTGGACTCTCTGGCAAAGTTCCCAGCATATTGCTCCGTATTTTCAAAGAACATCTGCATGGCCACTTCAGCTTTTTCTGCATTTGTTGCCGATGCCCAGGTGAAATCTAATCCTTTGGCAAGAGCGTAGGCTTCGATATTTGTAGCGTTCATGGCAACACCCAGGTTATCCATCATGGTGAAGTTACCTTTGGCCGCACCGGCAACAGAATCAAGGGCTACCTGCATATCGATGCCCATAACTGATGCCATGTCTGCAGCTCGCTGCATGGCCTTTTCTGTCAGTTCTAGACTCTTTTGCTGTTCAACACCAGAACCTTGAAAAAGCGCTCCCATCTTATTGGCTGTGGCCAAATATTGACTCTGGGATACACCTAGATTTTTGTAGGCTTCTTCACCAGTTTTTTGAATAGATGAAGCATATTTTCCAAAGACCGCTTCAGATCCACCAAGATTTTGCTCCAGTTCCCCAAACTGTTGGACAATTTCCTTCCCCAGCTTTATGGTTGCAGCACCTGCAGCAAGTGCCACAGAACCCATAGCGACACCAATCCCTTTAAGAACCCCTCCAAACTTCTCAAACTTCCCACCAGCGCCTTCTGCGGACTTACCGGATTCTTCTAATTGTTCTCCCAGGTTTTCTGCTTCTTCTGCTGAATCTTCCAGTTCCTTTTCCATTTTATTGAGATCTGCATTAGCATTATTTAACTGAATCTGCCAGGCTTTTGTTCGCTTATCATTTTCCCCGAAGGACTCTGCTGCATTCTTTAAGGCGGATTCAAGTGTCTTAACCTTGTCCTTTTGAGCATCGATTTCTTTGTTTAAGATTTCATTTCTTGCTGTTACTGCCTGGAGAGATTTGTCTTGTTTGTCAAATTGGGAAGTCACAAGGTTCATTTCTGAGCCTAACACTTTAAAGTTTTGGTTTATTTCTCGAAGTGTATTTTTGAATTCCTTTTCGCCCTCGACGCCAATCTTCAGTCCAAAATCCGACATACTTTCACCTCCTTCAGGCATGAAAAAAGACACCCACCATGGAGTGCCTTAAATCTTGTAGTCAATTAACATTTATTACTTTTTCTTTACTGGAATCCAGATTTCACTTCGATATTTCGGATTTGAAGTATCCTTACTCTCATTCCACAATATTTCAGGTCCGTCTACTGACTCGTATCCTGATGATGGGAACCATTCTGAGTAAATTCTTCCCCATATGTTTTGCAATGTTTCAGGGAACGGTCCAATTGATTCGAACACAGCCCACGTATGAGTTGTAACTTCTAATGTATCAAATCCATCAATATCATTACTTGAAGTTGCTACTCCAATATAATGATCCAGTTCTCCTTTCTCCTCCATTCTTCCCTCAGAGAAATTTGTAGAAGCACTAATAATCCCTGATGGTTCGATATTGGATAAGGCTTTTAACCTCGCTATAACTTCTGGTGTTAGCAATTCATACATTTTAGCAATCTCTGGATTTACTCCATTAAAAATTATGGGGACTCTTTTCTTAAAGCCTACCAGTTTAAACGGTTCCTTTTCAACAATTCGATAATTCATTTCGCATCCTCCTTGAATAGATAGTTGGAAGGTCATTCTCGGATACGCTTTTATTCTTGCACACTCACTTCTTGCTTCAGAAGGTAAAATACCATGCATAACATGAAAAGCACGTGAAAAAGAATCAGCAGATCCATATCCATATTTCACAGCGACATCGATTATTTTCAAATCGGTATTTTTTAATTCCAGTGCAGCCAATGTTAGCCTTCTTCTTCGAATATACTCAGATAAACTTATGCCAGCTAGAAAAGAAAACATGCGTTTAAAATGATACTCCGAAGATAATGCTATTTTTGCTAGCTGGTTAAAATCAATATCTTCTGTTAGGTGCTCTTCAAGATATGAGAGTGCATTATTCAAACTACTTAATGAATCCATACGACGACCTCCTTTCAACAACAATAATATCAGAGGATGCAATTACTCATCCGACAATCTGTGCACAGTTTAGTCGATTTAACTTATAAACATTATATCCATTCAGGGATAACCTCATCAATAGAATATTCATTTCTTGGTTTCGATATTCCGGTAAATTGCTTATGACACTCCCAAAGGTCCATTAAATAGCCAATGGGCATAAGCCACACTTCATCTTCTAATCGCCTTAAATGGACTGTTCCAAAGTAGATAAGTCGGGTAAAGACTTGTTCATCACTTACCCGACCACCTCGTTTTTTGAGTCGTCACTCTCCACATTCCTTTTTGTGCCTTTCATCATACTGGCCATAATGGCATTCTTGTAGTTAGCCAGGTCAAAGGGAGTGGTAAGAAGCTCCACTTCATCTTCTGTGAGCAGTTCTTTTTTATCGTCCTTGTTCCTAATATTGTGGATCAGGATGGATTGGTTTACCAGAAGGGTGATGAGCCACACCACCTCTTCTAGAGCCATTTCAAAGTTCTCAGTTTTCATAAGCTTATCGCCCAAATTCTCAAGACCACCATAGCGCCCTGCAATTTCCTTTGTAGCTTTGGTGGTGAGAATCATCTTAAACTCTGTGCCGCCAATATCAATGGTGGTGCTTCTTTCTTCACCGGCTTCGTCAATCTTTAATTTTTCATCTGCCATGATCATGCCCTCCATTAGGAAACAACAACAGTAGCCACTGTGGTCGTCACGTTTTGTGCACCACTAGAGCTTAAGACGCAGTAGTAGTAATAGGTATCAGCTAAGAGATCAGTTGGAATATCGAAACTTGCCGATGTCTCACCGTTAATGGCTGTACCACCTGTAGAACTGTCGATGGTATTTTCATACCACTGATAAGTCACCGGATCGCTGGTATTGGATTCCGCCACCACAGAAAGGCTTCCAGTAATGCTGCCCGCGGTTACTTCAGTCAATGTAGCTGGCTGAGTTGTAATTGTAATGGTTGGTGTCACTGCTGTGAAATCTGGTTCATAAACGGATGTGAACCAGCTTGTAATGGTTGATGCAGACACACCATTATCTCCTTCAGTAACTTCCGCTTTCCAAGGATGCTTGCTTTCTCCGTCTAGTTTATTTCTTCTAAAGACGGTTCCTTCTATGGTGGGACTGCTAAATGTGATGGAGTCGCCCTTAGTTGCAAGGCTTGTGGCGGGAACAGAGAAGATAACCCTGTAGAGCCAAAAGTAGCGATATTTTCCATTGGCCTTCTTGGCTCGAAACCCAATAGCCACCGGTGACCCACCATCTTCACTTCTTGAAACAACGACGTTATTGCTGTCGATTTTACATCCTGTTAAATCTTGTGCTACCAATGATCCGATATCATCAATACCCAGTGTCAGGGCACCACTCTTAAATTCTTTTACCACCTCGCTGGCACCGTCATCTGCGTAGAGAATGGCTTCAATGAGCTCAATGCTCAGCTCTGCAGTCATGGCTTTGGCCAGTACTTTAGGGGTTCCATAGGTTTCGATGCCGTTTTGATCTTCTGTGATCTTGGCATAATATAGAGAATCCAATCCTATTGTTGCCATTTAATCTTCCTCCGTTTCATATTCTTTCATTACGTCAATGGCGTAATGATGAAATTTAGTGTCGTGTTCATAACCAACATACTGCCTATCTGTTATGGTGATCCCTCCGGATTGGAGGGCTTTTGTTAGTTCTTTCTTGCGCTTCATATAATTCTTCTTCGTGAAAAGAGAAAGCCGAGCTTCTGAGAGAATCATATAGGCTTCATTATCTGCAAAGAGATCAAGCCTATCAGACATGGGGGTAATAACCAGATATTCATCAGGCGGCGTATCGGAAAATACTCCGGTCTCCACAGGAATGTTAATGGGTTCTAGTATGTTGTTTAAATCCGCAAGTAAGCTCATAGCTTTTCAATCTCCTTATCAAACTCACTTTTCATGGTTTCAATGCATGCCTTCCGTGATGCGGACTTTGCTGGCTTCAAGAAGGGTTTAGGTGGCTGACCTGATTTGCCGTATTCAAGGATATTTGCAATCTTGGCATTGGCATCTCCATCACCACGAGGTTCATTAAAGCCAACCTTGACATTGAAGTTTCCATTTCGATCTAGCTTAGTGGGAGAGAGACCCAGGGAAGATACCAGCTCACCGGTTGAACGGCTTTTTTCTTTGGTTTCATTACCGATAACACCTTTAAGATTGGCTTTTACTTTATCCAGAACAACTTCACCGCCAGCTTCTAAAACTTTCGAGACAATCTCATCGGTCTTATCACCAAGCTTTGTAAGCTTCATTAGAAACTCATCGGGCATTTTCATGGTTGCTTTAGCCACTTGGAATCACCTCCTTAGCCAGCACTTCAATGTACATACCGCGACCTTTGACATCTTCAACAGATGTGATTTCAAATCTCTTATTACTATGGATGATTACCATAGATGTTGTTATGGTTATACCAGGGATGTTGCGAAAGCGAAAAAGGTCTGTGGCTTCTGAAAAGGAAGCTCTATTTGCCCATTTCTCATTGCCATGGCGACCTTCACGGTAAGCTCTTACAGAAGCTACGATGTTATCAACCTCTGTTTTAAAGCCTTCGGGATCTTTTATGGTGACGCTCTCAATGATGTCAATGAAGGTATTCATTTTCCCAAAGCTCATGACTACACCTTCCAATCCCGATCAAGCCGCAGCAGGAGATTGACTGTATTCCAAACCTGCTGTCCAGCCTGCACATTATCAGAAAAGAAACCACCTGTGCTGCCGTCCCTGGATTCATAAAAGTGGGACGACAGCATAATAATGGCTTGCTGTGTGGTGTCTGGCATAACTGCTTCCACGTAGTGGTTCTCAGGAAGATGCTGATAACTTTCTGCATACCTCGTGGCGGCGGTGATGTACATCTCAAGTAGTTCATCATCAGCCGAGTGATCAAGAATAAGATTTGCTTTTACTTTTTCCAGCAGTGTCATACCGCCACCATCCTTTCATTAGTCTGAAATCATAAGCCCTGCAGCCTTAAGTTTGGTGAGGAGTGCATTAAAATCCGTCACCAAATCTTCTACTGTGGCAGCAGTGCTTGCAGCTTGATTGTCAAGAACAGGGAGGCCAGTAACGACCGCCCCTTCCTTGATTTCAAGAGTTCCACCAATGACGGTTTTCTCACCGCCCTGTTCGGTATAGTTCTTTGTGTTATAACCCATAGGACACCTCCATTACGCTTTCTGCTGAAGCACTTTGATGGCTTCAGGCAGAATCAGTTTTCCATCCACACGCTGAGTGGCAACAAAGCCTACCTGGCCAGTGGCTGCATAGAGCTCATTAAGTCTCTTGAATACTCTACCTTGACGATCCGCTACCCAGTAGTAGCCAAAGTCACCGAAGATGATGGACTTTGCAGATGCAGCGATGGTAGGAACGTAGGATGAAGTGTAAACAGGTCTGTTCAGAATGGTATCTGGAGTTCCGGCCTGAAGTGAAGGCTGCCAGATATACTGACCCTGACCATCTTTCAGCTTCCTAATTGCCTTAATGGTGGCATCGTTCATAACGAACACGGACTTGTTTCTGTAAGGAGACTTAAGAGAGTAGAAGAGGTCCAAAATCTCATCAACGGTAATAGCTGTAGCACTTGCAGCGGTTACACCGATCTGTGCTCCACCAGTAGCAGCAAGAATACCTGTAGGCTTACCAGAGCCATCTCCAGTGAAGAAAGCATCTTCTTCCTTGTTACCAATACGTCTTGCAAACTCTCTAGCGATATAGTTTTCAAGATTAAAGACGCTGTCGTTTAGAAGTTCTTCTGATACCTTAATCATGGTACCTAGCTTGTAAGCACCAATAGAAACCTGTCCAAAGCTATCATCGCTTTCAGGAATGGCACCTTCTTCATCAATCCAAGAAGCGGTTCCTTTGGAAGCTACCACTGGAATCTTACGATCGCCAGAAGAAGTGGAGATGACGTTGGCCAGCTTTCTGAAAATATTCTCTTCATCCAGGGCTTCAATAAGAGTACGCTCGAACTCATCTGGTACAAGGTAACCACCTTCCGTGTCAGTGCCAATCTGCAGTGCGTTCTTAATCACCGGATCGAGTCCTTCACCAGAACGGGTTCTCATGGCATTCCAGAATGCTTTCTGGTATTCTGCGGAGGCTCTGCCGCCTTTGGATTCCATACCCTGGAAGATAGGTTTTCCGGTAAGTGGTGTGTTAAGTGGCTTTGAAAGCTCACGATCCAGAGCTTCCTGCTTTTCAAGACGGTCAATTTCCTTACCAAGGGCAACAACATCAGCTTCCATCTTTTCATAGGTTGCAGTGTCTTCAGCGGACACAATTCCATCTGTACCTCTTTTGGTATCCAGTAATGCTTTAGCAGCTTCCCAGGATTTTGCTCTTTTTTCACGCAGTTCAAGAATCTTATTCATAGTGTTTTCCTCCTAAAATTTAGTGTTGAATCAAAGAAAGCCGCTTTTCTAGCGACTCAATTGGGGTGCCTGTATTCTCTTTTGGTAGTTTGGGTTTTACCTTATCAAGCAGGGAGTTGGTTACAGCTCTGCGGCTGAAGGCATAGGTAAAATCCTCAGTTTGATTTCTTTTCTTTTCATCCTCCAAGATGCCATCAGCGAAGCCAAGTTCGATGGCCTTTTTGGCATTGAGCCAGGTTTCTGCATCCATAAGATGGGAGAGCTTTGTCCTTGACTGGCCCGTCTTGATTTCATAGGCATTGATGATGCTCTCTTTCACTTCAGATAGCATGGAGATGGCTTTTTTCATTTCCTCGCTGTCCCCAATGGCCACTGTAAGGGGGTTATGGACCATCATAAGGGCAGTTGGTGCCATAAGCACCGTTGTCCCCGCCATGGCGATGACTGAGGCAGCAGAAGCGGCAATACCGTCAATCTTTACGGTAACAGTGCCTTTGTAATCCATCAGCATGGCGTAAATCTGACTAGCAGCAATGCAATCGCCTCCTGGGGAATTAAGCCAAATAACAATGTCACCCTCGCCGGCAGTCAAATCTGCTTTAAATGCCTTAGGGGTGACATCATCATCAAACCAGGAGTCTTCAGCAATAACGCCGTCTAGGTAGAGTGTTCGGACACCAGTATTTTCATCTCGTGCCCAGTTCCAAAACTTCTTCATTTAGGTTCCTCCGTTTCTTTGATATTTGCGAACGCGCCTGCATCCTGTAATTTTGTCATCGCGCCATTGATGAGGTAGAGGTTACCGCCTAATTCTTCTGGAATTCTATCCAGATTTTCAAGCTCTCTAATATCATTGGCACTCATCCAACCATTCTGCCTGGCAGTGGCATAACCACTCATACGGCTGACATAATCACCACGCAGTAGGCCATCCACGTTAAACTTGATAAAGACACTAGGTTTCTCGCTTTCCATGAGCAGCGCTCTGCACATGGACTGTTCCCAGCGGACCACCCAAGGGTCGAGGGTGTATTTTACAAACTCCAGTGATTGCTGTTCGATGTTACTAAAGGATGACTTCTCTAGATCAGCCAGCATATGAGGTGGCACTCTAAAGATACGAGCGATCTCATTAATCTGGAACTTTCTGGTTTCTAGGAACTGAGCCTGTTCAGGAGAAATACCAATAGGCTGATACTTCATACCTTCTTCAAGAACAGCCACCCTGTGGGCATTGCCACTTCCTTGGTAGGCTGCGTTCCAGGATTCTTTAATCTTCTGAGGATCCTTGATAGTACCGGGGTGTTCCAGTACGCCACCCGGTGAAGCGCCATTAGCGAAAAACTTAGCTCCATATTCTTCAGTTGCAATGGCAAGACCCACAGCATTTTTAGCCATGGCAATGGGTGAATAGCCTACCAGCCCGTCAAAGCCAAGACCGGGGATATGAAGGACGTCTGATGGTGAAAGATACACTTGATATTCTCTACCAAGAGTAGGAACATCTTCATTGCCACGCTGATACATATAGAATAGCCGACCACTTGAATCGCGATCGACCGTCATTTTGTTGGGCATTAATGGGTAGAGAGAAATCACTTCACCTCTTGCATTTCGAATAATCTGAGCATAGGCATTTCCCCATAATAAAAGATGACTCATTAGCGTCTCTCTAAACGCAAAAGAAGTCATCTCAGGATTTGGTTCATCATGAAGCAGCTTATATAGTGGGTGTTTTAGGTTTTTCTCCTTTCCGCCTGAATCATTGTACTTGTAAACATGAAGGGGTAGACCAGCTAGCGTCTCAGATAAGATTCTTACGCAGCTGTAAACTGCGGTCATTTGCATGGCGGATTGCTCATTAACTGGCTTACCAGCACTAGTACTTCCAAAAAAGAAACTGTAGCGCCTGCCACCAAGAGCGTCTTTAGGTTTGTCTCTTGCCTTGAATATTCCTTGCAATATTCCCATGGATATCACCCTCCTTAAAAATAGACATGAAAAAAGCACCTCAGCTGAGATGCTTAATATTGATAGCATAAGTTAATAATAACTTTAGGTCGTGCAGTATAAATGATGTGTCGTAGCGGTATTAAAAGATGTAGATTAGTATATTCTCCATCCATGTTTTGTTACTATTTTACAATTTCAAGAACATAACATCGTGTAATTGACCAAAACCAATACTTAAAGCATTAGTAATCAAAAATCCTGAAATAATGATAGCTACTGCAATAACGACCTTACCTATTAAATCTTGATATTCTTTCACAATAAATCCTCCTTTAATTATAATTTATAGTTGCATTATTATCTACTTATATGCAATCAGCTTTAGTCTATTTCATTTATTATACCATAGGGAAGATAAATTAGAAGATTAAAAGGCCTCGATCGTCATAAACGGAATTACCAGTTTCTCCACCACAGCGGATCGCTCGGTCAAGAGCCATAATTGTGGCAACAGCACCGTCAATCTTCTCGGTGGATTTTTCTTTGTCTGCTTTAATGTTACCAGCAGGATCGGTTCTAATGAAAATGTTGTCCATCATCCAGCGGAGAACAGGGTGCCCACCGTGAGCGATTTTTTCTTCCAAAGTCAGCTTCATTAATTCTTTTGTTGGCGGAGACATGTCTTTAAATCCCTGACCAAAAGGGACAACTGTGAACCCTAAGTTTTCTAGGTTCTGAGTCATCTGAACTGCTCCCCAGCGGTCAAAGGCAATCTCACGGATGTTATATTTCATTCCAAGTTTCTCAATGAAAGTCTCAATGAATCCGTAGTGAACAACATTGCCTTCGGTAGTTAGAAGGAATCCTTGTTTTTCCCAAACATCATAATTGACATGATCCCGTCTAACCCTGAGGTCAATGCTGTCTTCCGGTATCCAGAAGTATGGAAGAACCATATATTTGTCGTCTTCATCTAGTGGAGGAAATACAAGTACAAAAGCTGTTATATCTGTAGATGAAGAAAGGTCCAGCCCGCCATAGCAGACGCGACCTTTGAGGGCTTCTGGATTAACGGGGAATGCACAGGCATCCCATTTATCCATAGGCATCCAGCGAATAGCCTGCTTAACCCATTGATTGAGCCGAAGCTGTCTGAAGCTATTTTCTTCAGCGGGGTTTTGTCTGGCAGACTCATAAGCTGCTTTTACTTTATCCATACTAACAGTGATGCCAAGGGATGGGTTTGCTTTCTTCCAGACCTTTGGATCGGACCAGTCATCTTCTAGATCTGCACCATAAATCACTGGGTAGAAGGTAGGGTCGTTTTTCCTTCCAGCCATGATGTCTATAGCTTTCTGATGCACTTCCCAGCAAATACTGTTTTGATTATCACCTGCGGTAGTGATTAGAAAGTACAAAGGCTGCATCCTGGCATCACCACTACCTTTTGTCATAACATCATAAAGTTTTCGGTTAGGCTGCGTATGAAGTTCATCAAATACAACGCCATGGGTATTAAAGCCGTGTTTGTTTCCGACATCCGCCGAAAGCACTTGATAGATGCTTCCAGTGGGTTGATAGATCAGTCTTTTCTGTGAGTCCAGAATCTTAACCCGCTTGGATAAGGCAGGGCACATTCGCACCATATCAGCAGCCACGTTAAAAACGATGGAGGCTTGGTTACGATCTGCAGCACAGCCATAAACCTCAGCACGTTCTTCGTTATCTCCACAGGTTAAGAGCAGGGCAACAGCCGCCGCAAGCTCACTTTTTCCCATCTTCTTTGGTATTTCTACATAGGCGGTATTAAATTGACGATAGCCATTTGGTTTTATGGTTCCAAATAAATCCCGGATGATTTGTTCTTGCCAATCTATCAGTTCAAAAGGCTTTCCCGCCCAGGTTCCTTTGGTATGGGTGAGGCATTCAATAAAACCAACTGCATAGTCCGCCATCTCCTTGCTGTAATGGGAATCTTTCGCCATGTAAGATGTTGGTTTATACTTCTTTAGTTTTCGCATTTATTATCAACTCCTAAATACAGGAAAATCATTCACTCTGTCCTTTCAAAATTGTTTTATTGTCTAACAATACATTTTCTTCCATTTCCATTGACTTTTTGTTTTCCATATAATACCATTAAGATACAAATTATATGGAGGTGTTAATGAAATCAACTGGCATTGTTAGAAAACTCGATGAATTAGGTCGTATTGTTATTCCCATTGAAGTTAGACGTGTGTTGAATATTGATGTAAAAGATAGCTTAGAAATTTATACAGAGAGTGATACAATTATCTTTAAAAAGCACACACCGCATTGTTTTATTTGTGGGAGCAGCAAAAATACCATTATTTTTAAAGGTAAGTTAATATGCAGAGATTGCATTAATGTAATAAAGGAAGCAGGCCAATAATAGAAGCCTGCTTTTTTTTATGTTGTTTCATGCAACTTATTTAATTAAATTTCTTCACCAAAACTTCAAGTGCAGCTTGCGCATTGGCATCAATGGGTTCGATGTCCCAGCCTCTATCAAAGCTTGCAATGATCTGGCCATCTCGCTTTAGCATCAGTTTTGATATTCTACCTTCATCAATGCCGTAAGGGGAGCCTAAGTCAAAGCTTTTGATCCAGTAATAAATGGTTTTGTTTTCGACTTCGATTTTACCTTCTCTCCACATGGTCTAAGTCCTCCTTAAATCCTAACCAAGATTGCTGGTAGCATTTGCTTTTCGCCGGTCTGCAAGTCGCTATAGCTTGTCTTAACCTTGGTAAGTCCATCCATCCTACAGCCATGCTTTTCAAATTCAGCAAGGGTTGCAATCAGTCCTGAGAAGGTGCTTGAAATGGTAATGTGGTCAATTCCGTAGGCTCTGCAGGCTTTAACAATGGGTTCAATGTCGTAATCCCAAATGACCTCAGAAAAGTCGATGGTGTCGTTTCCTGCTTCCTTGCTTCTTTCGTAGGCCCAGTACATGGTGCTGTTGATTCCAGACTCCTTAAAGTTTGCGCCGGCCAATTTGGCCTCTTCAAATGCTTTGATTTCTTTCATGTTCTCATCCTCCATTTAGTGTGGTTTTGTTTTGGTATTACATATATCACTCTAAACGAGAATAATAGCAAGTCATTTCTGTAGTAATAGAGCAACTTTCTGGCCTGAAGACTAGTCTTCAATCCCACAGTAACGGCAGTAGGAGTAGCCCTCAGGATTGGTGAGTATCTTTTCACCGGTGTCTTTGTTAATGACCCTAATGCACCTAAGCTCACCTTTTTCATTGGTGCCGCCATCTGACTTCTTGATCCAGGGCTGGTCCTCTAGAAAATCACTGGTGAACTTCTTGAACTCTGAATCACTGAGTTCAACTTCTCGAATCACAGTGTAATCAGAACCAATGACGCTATCTTCTTTTGCCTCTTCAGTTGCTTCTTTTAGTTCCTCAAGGTTGTAGAACTTTCGACCAAATAATGCCTTCATTGCTGTGACTCCTTCCTGGAATTTTCCTCGATGACCTTGCAGGAATCAATGCCGTAAACCACATTCAAGCTGCTGCCGTTGTCCCACTGAACCATGATGGAACCTGTGTCATCCACGCCCCACACGGTGCCTTTAGTGCCCGCTGGTGGTGCTTGCACATCATCCATCGAAAAGAGCTGGACCCTGGCGCCAGCGGGGTACTGCTTGCGTAAGTGGGCCAGTCTTTCTTTACTGATCGGTTTCACTTGGAGCACCTCCTTTGAAGGCACTGCTGCCGGATAGGTTTTGAAGGAGAATCTTTCTATGGGTTTTGAATTCTTCACCAATAAATCCAAGGCGGAGAAGGAAGCAGCGGAATGCGTATTTCTCGTTATCGACGTCTTTTTCTTTCACGGTGATTCTCTTTTGGGTTTTCGCCATCTCACAAAGCTTTGTAATGAACTGGGAGTAGGCTTTTATCTCATCTGGATTTGGCAGTTTTGAAAACCAAGGGAAGCTTATGCGTTCCTCATAGGCTTCAATGGGAAGCGCATCCACATTGAGAGCTTTTTTAATGAGATTGCCTTTTGCTTCTAGCAGTTTGGCTAGCTTCTCCAGGTCTCCACCAGATAGGGAGTCTTTTGGAATCTGGATGATGAGTCCAGTTTCCTCGGTCTCTGCTTCAGCCTGAGCTGGTTCATCCACCTCAGCTTCAAACCCTGCATCTAAAAGCTTTCTCATTAGTGACTTGATTTCATCCTGATCCACTTCGCTGTCAAAGGTTAGCTCACCGTCTTTTCCGATGTGGTAAGGTCCAACCTGGTAAGCACAGGATGGGACCCCCAGGTATTTTGAAGGAACCTCTGTGATTTCACTGATGAGCTTCACCAGCTTTTTACGTTCATTACCAGTTACGTTGTAATTGATTTTCATGGTATTGACCTCCTTGTTTTTTGCTTACTACATATATCACTCTAAGTGATGTTAATAGCAAGTCTATCTTTCGATAGTTGTGTTATTTGTTTTCAGGGAGGTCGCTGTAGCGGTATTCTTTGCCATCACGCAGGAGATAAACATCATCTGAAGTCTGTGCTCCGGAAATGTAGCGTTCAACTATAACATCACAAAACTTCTCATCAAGTTCAATGGTGTGACAAATTCGCTGAGTCTGGTCACAGGCAATAAGGGTGCTACCAGAACCACCAAATGGATCTAGGACAACACAGTTACTGAGACTTGAATTGAGAATCGGATGGGTCACAAGAGCCACCGGCTTCATTGTTGGATGGGAACCATTCTTCTTAGGTTTTTCAAATTCCCAGATGGTGGTTTGCTTTCTGTCGGCGTACCAGTTGTGCTTGCCTTTCTTCTTCCACCCAAAGAGGACAGGTTCATGCTGCCACTGATAAGGGGACCGACCAAGAACCAGTGATTGCTTTTTCCAGATACAGGTGCCGGAGAGGTAAAATCCGGCTTCAGAGAAGGCTCTTCTAAAGTTTAGTCCTTCCGTATCTGCGTGGAAAACATAGATGGAGGAGTCCTGGGTCATGACAGCTTCTGTATTGGTAAAGGCAGCCAGTAGGAATTCATAGAAAGCAGAATCCCCCATATTGTCGTTTTTGATTTTACCGGCAGAGCCTTCATAGTTTACATTGTAAGGGGGATCTGTCACCACCAGATTTGCCAGCTTTCCATCCATGAGAAGCGTGAAGGTTTCTGCCTTTGTAGAATCACCGCAGACCAGTCTATGGGAACCCAGCTTCCAGACGTCACCCAGTTTGGTCATGGCGGGTTTTTCCAGCTCTGCATCCACATCAAACTCATCATCGTGAATGCCATCTTTTAGGGAATCCTTAAACAGGTCATCCAGTTCAGAAGGATCAAAACCTGTAAGGGAAACATCAAAGTTAGCACCTTGCAGATCAGCAATAAGAAGAGCTAGCTTATCCTTATCCCAGTCGCCAGAGACTTTGTTCATTGCAATGTTTAATGCTTTTTCCTGTTCAGTGTTCAGATCCACCACAACGCATTCTGCTTCCTTTTGACCTAGATGCTGAAGCACACTAAGCCTCTGATGACCTGAAATCACAGTGTTATCATTATTCGCATTAACGACGATAAGCTCCACATATCCAAAATTCTCAATGGAGGCTTTTAGCTTTTCAAACTCTGGATCTCCAGGCTTTAGTTCTTTTCTAGGATTGTAGACTGCAGGATTCAGATCTGACAGCTTTATTTTTTGTATATTCATTTTGAATCACCATCTTGGAGAAACTTCTCCGCCACCTTTCTTAAATTTAAATTGAAGTCCACGTTCTCCCAGGGGAAGAGTGATGAGTTAAAATGACCATAGGTTGCTGTATCGGAGTAGATTGCATTTCTTAGGCGCAACTTTTCAATGATAGCCGCCGGACGTAAGTTAAAGATTTCTTTTACCAGTTCACTTAAATCCTCGTCATTGATTTTCCCTGTGCCAAAGGATGTCACATTAACCGCTACTGGATTTGCTTTTCCAATGGCATAAGAAATAGCTACCTCGCATTTATTACAGAGCCCGCTCCAAACAATATTCTTAGCAATGTACCTGGCCATATAGGCACCACTTCGGTCAACCTTAGTTGGGTCCTTTCCGCAAAGTGCTCCACCCCCATGAGAAGCCAGACCACCATAGGTGTCCACCATGATCTTTCTTCCGGTAAGTCCAGTGTCAGTAGCAGGACCACCCTCAACAAATCTGCCTGAAGGATTGATGAGTATTTCTGTTTCATCATCCAGTGGAAAATCCTCGAAGCACTGCCAGAGCACGTTGTTTAAGATATCTGGTTCTAGCTGTTTTTGGGTTTTATCTTCATGGTGCTGGACAGATACTACCACAGTCTTAACGCGGATAGGTTTATCCCCATCGTACTCAACGGTGACTTGTGCTTTGCCATCTGGCAGGATGCCCTTGATGATTTTTCCTTTGCGACATTCATCAATGCGCTTGACGATTCTATGAGATAGAAGTAAAGGTAGAGGCAACAGTTCACGGGTTTCGTTGGTAGCATATCCATAGACAGTGCCTTGATCACCAGCACCGATGGAACCGTATGGATCAATAATTCCATTTCTTGCTTCAAGTGCTGTATCTACACCAGCCGCAATATCTACACTTTGATGATGTACAAACACAAATACTGTAAATTTCCAAGGGTTATATCCCACCTCACGAAGTACATTTTTTACGATAAGGCGAATGTTAATTTTTTCGCTGCAGGTGATCTCGCCCGCCACGATGATTTTACCTTTAGTAGCCATAACCTCACAGGCCACGCGTGAAGCTTTGTCTCTGCGAAGGCAGGCATCTAAAATGCTGTCTGCGATTAAATCAGAAAGCTTATCAGGATGTCCCTTGCAGACACTTTCTGCGGTTCTGTAGTTTTTACTCATACCATTATCTCCCATCTGTTTTTATTTGCCCCTACGAGCAGAAAGAAGTCTTTCCATCACATCATCCTGGGGATTTGCTCCTTTGTAATCGCCAGTACAGTTTTCTTTTACAATCTGGAATATCTCAAACCACAGACGATTGGTCTGGTTCATGTAGTTCTGGCCCATGGATACATAAGGACTTTGAATGGCATTTCCTGTGGTGGGGTGCTTAGCAAGAAAACCATATTCAGTAATGGCTTCTTCACACTGAATCCACCTGGCAACACTCATGGCGTACCGTTCAAGAAGCTGCGGAGAAACCAGCGCAGCGCAGCCTCGTTTATCTAGCCACTGCCATGTCGCTTTGTAGATTTCACCAGCCACTAGAGCCTTACCGTCTTTTTGTATGGCTTCAAGCATTTTATTTGGTTCAGGCATTTCTTGTCCTTCAAGATCTGCCGTATCAGAAAACTCCATCACAGTCAGTTTCCTGCCACCGAGATTTCCTTCGGCTATTTTGTCAGCCAGAGGTTTCTTTTTCGCCCCTGCACCAACACGAGCACCACCTCTGTTCGTACCGTCTTTTGCCAATGCTTACACCTCCTTTAAAAATTTTTATATTTTTTTTCATGAAGCACGCCTTCAAATTAATTGAATGATTCTCAATAATTTATTGTTGAAATTCTAATTGAATAATGTTCAATCAAATCTAAGCTTGTTATATGACTTACAAACAACAAAACAACATATTTATTGAAGTATTACTTCAAATACTTCAAACAACTAAATATTTGACCAGTTACTTCAATTTTGATATTATACAATCAAAGCATAGGAGGTGCACGATATGGAATATAAACAACAACAAGTCATCATGAATAACATTGATAGACTTCTCGATAAGCAAGGCATAAAACGTAGCACGATTGAAGATGCGCTTAGCATCAGCAGAGGTTATCTATCGCGTTTAAAAAGATCAGAGGGCAAAGCCTACACTCTAAGCTATGATCTACTGAAAAAAATAGCAGATTATTTAAATGTCTCTATGGATTACCTGACACTTAACACTTTCGACCATACAACAGATGAAAATTCCCTGATCGATTTTTTCGAATCACTGTATTCCATGTCTATTGAAGACAATCTGTTTTGGAATGTGATAGAACTGAATGAACTTAATAGAATAGAGGACGACCCTGATTATTGGGGGAGCCTCGGTCCTATTGCTAAAAAAATTGAGAGAGCAAACCCTGATGAGCTTGAACTTTTTCCCGATTACATTGCTAAAAGTGTAGAAGACTACATATATCAAGATATTACTCTTTGGAGTATACTTTGGGTCGGTTGGCAATCGCTGGGAAAGGGTCGAAAAATTGAAGAGGTTGTATACACCAAAGTTAATATTACTGGTGAGGTCTTCCATACCTACCTTGAAAAAATTAACAGTACTTTGTATTTATACCGTGTCGAATACACCGATTCAGATGGGGTTAACAAATTATCTGACATTATTGAAGCCTATCTTGTCTCCGATGATGAAAATCATTTCCTCTGCAATTCGACCGATTGGGGTGAATATATCTCATCCAAACTAAGAGACCTATATCAGATTGCCAGAGACAAATGTTCCGATACCAGACTCAATGAAGATGCAAGAAAGCTTCTCAAACAATTTAATGCCAATTAAACCTACTATTACAAAAGAAAGGAGGCCATATCATGAACAACAAAATTCATCCCTTGAAAGACCACCACAGTTCTTTCCAACTTCTAGATATTAGTGCATATATAGAATCCTTTAATCTGGATCCTCAACATACCAGCATTAGCTTGAAAATCATCAACGGAATGACTTTTACCTTTAATTGGTCGACTGGCAAGTTCAACTATTTGCGTCATGCCTGATATGTAGTTAGTTCTCCCTTATCACATGGTAAGGGAGTTTTTTTGCGCTTGGGCTATACCCTCGTTTGAATCTGCGTTTTTTTATACGACACCCCAGCCCGCTGTCCAGAATTTTTAGTCGTAGGGATTTAGGTACCCGCACCCCAGCGGTCGCCGCTCTCAGCAGTGATCTTTGAGTGACATGACTTACAAAGGGCCATCAGGTTACTGGTTTCATTGCCACCACCTTTTGATAGAGGTAAGATGTGGTGGACTTCTTCAGCAGCTTTAATCCTTCCGTTCTTTTCACACTCCTCACAAAGAGGATGGGCTTTGATGTAGCGGTCTCTTATTCGTTTCCAGGCCCTGCCGTATCTTTTATTGGACTTAGGATCTCGTTGGTACTGGTTGTAACGCTTCATGACAATCTTTTTATGCTCGGTGCAGTACTCTCCGCCGTCAGCAAGCAGACCGCAACCTGGGTAAGAACAAGGACGCTTAGGTTTGTATGGCATGGCTTCACCTCCTTTAGGGCATAAGAAAAGCCCTCGTGGGGTGTTCCCATGAAGGCTTGTTTACATTATTATCTCTCAATTATAGCGTACTAAAAAAAACAACTGCACTCAAGTGGACTCATGTGGACTTTACTATCCTCTTTGAAGTTTTCTACTTTTAAGCACCGAGTTGATACCAGGGATTAGCTTGGTCACATTCTTATTGATGATATCTGTTGTAATTCTGATCATCTCCCAACCTTCACCAAGTTTATTGGTAATGACCTCATCTCGGATGCTCTCATATTTTTGTCTGTCTTTCCCATGATAAATCTTGCCATCAATCTCAAGGGCAACTTTCATCTCAGGTAGTATGAAGTCAACAGAGTAGTCGAAGATTTTCACCTGGTGGAACGCTTTAACGTTACGACGGATAAGTTCAAGTGCCACCATTATTTCTTCAGTACTCTGGTACCACCCAGTCCTGCTCAGGCTCTCTTCTACAAGACGGATGGCATCCTTGTAGTGTTCAATGCCGGTGATTTTTGAGATCCTTTTTACGGCGTTTTGTAGCTTCATTTGTTTCTTATCCGTACTGATCACTTCCCCTTCTTCTCGCGCCTGCCGAACCAGTTCAGCCCTGCAGTCCTTGCAGGTATATTTAGTACCACGAGTGTATGTCCAACTATAAACAGGTGTAGCGCAGATATGGCAAGGTGGATAATAACAGTTGGAATCTCTACCATCCTTACCAATGGTTATTCCGTCTTCTATTGCTTCATGCCAACTCATTTTTATTCTCCCTTCCAGCCAATACAGCATCTACAGCTCTAAGCGCTTTACGGTGAAGCTTCAGCACCCAGCTTACAGAATAATCAAGATCATAAGCGATATCTTCCCAAGGCTGATATGACAGGTACCGTTTCTCTAGAATCAGCCTGTACTCAATGTTGTTCACACCTTGGATGATCTCAATAATGTTAATCTTGCACTTTAGAAGTTTGGCAAGATCATCGTTCAAATTGTTTTTAATATCTATAATCTTACATACAGCATCTGCCATTGGAGATACTGATTTGCTAGGGTTATTAGGCATTCCATTTATGGCCGTAGTGCAGTTCATAGCCATATTTTCCAGGGATGCCACTTGCTCAAGCTTACTGTTTATTCTTTGATCCAATCGATAGGCTTTACTAAGATATTCTTTAGCATTCATTGTTTGACCTCCTCTTTCAGTTTTCGGAGAAGTATCTCCGGTTCTACCGCTGTAAGTTCTCTATACCAATCAGAGCGTAAAAACCTCTCTACTTCAGCTTTTGTGCGTTTTGCAGATTCATGGCGAGGATGCTTCATCATCTTCTTTAGTGCATCCCTATAGTCCTTGACGGCTAGTAAAACTATGGCATTGGCTAAATCTTCATAAGGATCGCTCATCGCTTCACCTCCAGTTTCGCTTTTACTGCCTCGATTAAAGATGCTTGTTTTTTTTCTTTTTTTGTAAGTGCTGTCATCACATCTTCATCTATGGTGTCCTTGGTAATGATGTGATGAATGACAACCGTATCCTTTTGCCCTTGTCTGTAGAGTCGGGCATTGGTTTGCTGGTAGAGCTCCAAGGACCAGGTGAGTCCAAACCAAACAAGTGTGGAACCACCATTTTGAAGGTTAAGTCCATGTCCAGCACTTGCAGGGTGGATCACTGCTACAGGAATTTCACCTTCATTCCACTCTCCAATATCCTTTGATGACTTTAGCTGCCTTACTGGAAATCTCTTCTGAATACGATCAAGATCATGCTTGAACCAATAAGCTATAAGCACTGGTTTCCCGTTGGCTCCTTCAATTAAATCTTCAAGGGCATCAAGTTTTCTATCGTGAATAAAATGTGCCTTGTTCTTCTCGTCATAGACAGCACCGTTTGCCATCTGAAGGAGTTTTCCTGAAAGTACTGCAGCATTTACTGCATCGATTTCTTCTGCTCCTAAACTTGCTACCATATCATCTCTAAATCCAGAATAAATGGCCCGCTCTTTTTCATTTAAATACACAGGCACTGTGTTTATTACGCATTCAGGCATTTTTAGATAATCAATGGACTTCATAGAAATGGTGATATCGGATATCTGACTATAGATCTTTTCTTCAGCTCCTGGCAGGAGTTTATATGAAAAGACGATCTGACCATTGCGTTTATCCGGTATGAAGTAGGTATTACGGTAGTGGGTTATGTACCTACCAAGCCTCTGTCCCAAATCAAGAACACGGAACTGTGCCCAAAGATCCATAAGTCCGTTACTTGAAGGCGTACCCGTCAGACCTACAATTCTTTTCACTGCTGGCCTTACTTTTAAAAGGCTTTTAAAGCGCTTAGCGCTGTATGATTTGAATGAAGATAACTCATCAATAACCACCATATCAAAATCAAAAGGAACTCCGCTTTTATTAACAAGCCAGTCGACATTTTCACGATTGATGATATAAAGTGTGGCTCTTTTCATAAGGGCATCTTTTCTCTCTTTTTCAGTTCCAACAGCTACAGAATAGGATAAGCCTTTTAGATGATCCCACTTTTTAATTTCATTTGCCCACACCGTTGTTACTCTTAATGGTGCAATCACAAGAACCTTACTAATATCAAACTTATCGAACATCAGATTATGAATAGCAGTAAGTGAAATAATTGTTTTTCCCAAACCGCAGTTAAGAAATATCGCTGATGTCGCTTTACTCTCAATAAAATCAATACAATAATTCTGATACTGATGTAAATCATTTCTGGTCAATAAATCTTCCATACACATCACGCTCCTTACTTACAGCATGAATCCTTGAATGTTCTGATTTGCTTAGTACTACTAAATTCTCAATGTGATTATTATGATGGTTGAAATCAATATGATGAACTTCTTCATTATCAGTCAATTTGCGACCTAAAGTTTCTTCCATAATTTTTCTGTGTATAGGAACGCCTCCAACAAGTGGACTATACCCACAAACTCCTGTCCATCGCTTAAAGCTGTGTCCACACTCAGGCTTACAAAAATTATGGTTTGATCGATTAACATCAGATCTTTTTTTCTCAAATTCTAGATCACACCAATCGCATTTTACTGTCATGCGCTTTGTTTTATATTTGTTAGCACACTTTGATGAACAAAAGAAATGAATGTTACGTTTCTTGTGGCGACCTTTGTATTCAAATTCTTGACCACAATAATCACAAATTTTTAATCTTTGTAGTCTGAATCGTTCTGCATTTGCTTTACCTAAGCAGGTTCTTGAACAATAGTTACGCTCTTTTATCATCGAACGCTTTCTTGAAATTTCTTTACCACACCAATTACATTCTATTTTTAATCTCATCAAGCACCTCTCCAATCTGTTCTACCCTATCAACGCAGTAAACCAAAAATCCTAACGCTTCCAGTTGTCTTTTTCGCCTTACTTGCAGTGGACGCATCTTTTTGCCTGGCGCCTTTAATTCAACAAAGGCCATTCTTCCCATTGGTAGGAGTACAATTCGGTCTGGCACACCATCTAACCCCGGACTAACAAATTTTAGTGCCACACCACCCCTCTTTTTCACTGCTTTTACCAGTTTTTGCTCGATGATTTTTTCAGTCACTTTTTTACCTCCCATCTGACACAAGAAACACAAATTCACAAGCGTTTCCCTATATTTACTAACGCGCGTGTACGTGCACAGGTATCTACTATCTACTTTTAAGAAAAAGCATTTCTAATATAAGGGTAAATCTTGTGTTGTGTTGTGTTCTTTATCCGCCATATTGATAAAGTCGCTGCCTACCATATATGGGCAAACGCTTAATACTGCTGGTTCGTTCCCATCCGGGGATCTGAGCCATGAGTGCTGCGATCTGATAACTATCGGTGGTCTTTAATTCTGGTAGATTACGATTGAAGCACTCACACCATATTTCTGCATTGCTTACAGAGGTTCGTGTAACAGTTCCTGTATGCTTATCCCCACCAAATTCGGTTCCACTTAGGTAGTTTCTACGGGCAAACAAATCCATGCTATCCCAATCATCTGGAAGTAAGGTATTCAGGTACTCCTCCACCATACCAACACGCTCATCAGCCTCCATGGCACCCTTCTGGGCCTTTTCAGCTTCTTCTAAAATGTCACCCTCGAGATACAGTTTTTCACCTGAGTTCCATATTTCTTTTGCTTCTGCCCAGAACTGCTGCCTGTATTCTTCAGTGAAATTCCATGTCTTTTTCTGCTTTTTCTGATGTACCTTGATGATCCAAAATCGGCGGTTTCCTGTGATGTCACGTAAATATCCACGCTCACCATTTACCGTTGCAATGACAATGCACTGTCTGGGATGGCTTTCCACAACTCTTCCGTAGGATGGTCTATATTTATCGTCTGAGGTAGAGAGGAAGGCTTTCACTTTTTCAATGTCGGCTTTTTTCATCCCGGCAAGTTCACCGATCTCAACTACCCAGAATCCCTGAAGTTTTTCAGCACCTGACTTGTCGTCCATATCGGTAAGGGATAGAGTTTCAGAATAGAAGTCTGCTGTTACCAGGTCTTTCAAAATTGTGCTTTTGCCAATACCCTGGTCGCCATCAAGCACTGGAACGCAGTCAAACTTAATTCCAGGAACGTATATCCGGGCAACCGCCGCTGCAAAGGTCTTTCTAGTCACTGTGCGTATATACTCAGTGTCATCAGCCTGAAGATATTTGATGAAAACATCCTCCACTCGTTTAACTCCATCCCACGCAGGAAGGGAATCAAGGTAATCCCTTATAGGGTGGAATCTCCGATCATCAGCAACCTTGGTAAAAGCAACATCGTGGTTTCTACTTGAGAACGGAAGGTAGCGAATATCCATAATGGACTTAAGCTGGGCTGTGTCGGCGTCTCTCCAAAACACGTTACCTTCCGGTCTTTCCCACGGAAGTGGTCCAGTGACCTGGATACGGTTTGATAACTCGTTGAATGCAAAATTCTTAAAATCAGGATCATGATTCAGGATAAGGTTTAAGTTGTACACGCTGTTTTCGAGTACTTGACTTCGGGGCTGATATTTTAGTTTTTCTTTCCAGTCGTCACCAAGATCTGTGAAATCCACTTCAGCTTCTGCAAGTTTTTCATTGGTAGCAAAGACTTTCACCTGATCGATTTTCATTACGAAATCACACATACTCTTAAAGGACTTCTTAACATCGTCATCTCCAAACTTATGGATACGGACGATGTCAAAGGCGTTACATAATTTAAGGTAGGCCGGGTCCTTGGCATGATGGCTGTATACGAACTTGCCACCTTCTTTGATTTCAACACCCGCCATGCTACTTGACTCGATAAAATGGTAGCGGTCCTCATTTTCTGTCGGCGCGTAAATATCTGATAAAAACACATCGATCGCTTTTGTGACGGGGAAGTAGACCCTATTGAAAAGCCCGACAACGCCTTCCTTTTCAAGAGGATCCTGCACCTTCTGATGCGATACTGTATTTGCCTTGCTCTCCCTCGATGAAGTTGGAAGTCTTGTAGGATCAGTCCATTCAGGATGAGCAGTTAAAATTTCATCTGGATTAAGCCAGTCTTTATCCACTTCCTTATAGATGAAGTTTCCATTGGATGGAGTGCTTGACCAGTACATAAGCTGGTTTGGGAGATAAGAGCATTCATCAAAATAATCTATGCCCAGCATCTGAGCAAGATATCTTGAAACTGCTACAAACTCTTCTGGTGATACATCTCTTGTAAGAGGCAAGATAATGCGCACCCTCGGATTTTCTTCAGTACTGCTATGGGTGGAGTATAGAACTGAGGTATACTGGGCATTCGATTCATAGTTTTCAAGAAACTCTTTATCAATGCGGTCACCATCTAAAGCAATCATCGAGCGGAGCTCCACAGTGCCAATTTTCCTGCGACCGCCTTTTAGAACACCTGCAACAAAACCACCTTGATCTTTTGCATCATCCTTTTGGGATTTGCTGAACTTGGCATATTCTTCTGCTGATTCAGTTGTACGGATTGGAGTCTTCAACCTATCTTTTAGTTCATCAAATGTGATTTCTTTGTTGACCCACTTCTTCGCCTGGCGGCTGTTCCCGTAGGCAATGGCTAATTTTCTCATAAAGAATCCACCTCCTCGAAATCTTTATTGAAGTATCTGATCGGCTGTCTACGTTTCTTAGCCTTTTCAATTTCAATACTCATCCCTCTTGAAATGACATCACCGAGCACCCACACCTCCTGGCATTTGCCCATGAGGATAATGTCCATGAAAATTGCTAGGTCGCGCTCCTTTTCATTGTTGTCATCCATGAACTGTGGAAACATTAAATGTGGAGCCAGTGGAATGTTACCTTTCTCTAGTGCAAACCGGCAGAAGTCTTGCGCCCTCTTTATGTTCCCTTCGGTATCCCCATTGAATGGTGAGCAAATATAGACAAGAGGCTTGAAGGCAGCTTTTAATGCTGCCTTTTCCTCACGAGTGACGTTACTTAGTGCTTCATATAGAGTAGGGTCATAGTATCCTTCAGCATTGAACTTATTTATGCTCATAACAGCTACCCCCTCTAGTTAATTCTTCTGCTTTGAGAAAACCCATATAAAATTCTGGTGAAAAAATCCCACATACATCTGTTTCAAACCATAGAACACCTTTTTCATCAACAAACCCTGTAATGCTTGTATCTTGAAAATGCTCATTGTTAATAACGCTTGATTTAAGTGGGAATAGGTCATCTATTAATTCGATTAAGCCATCTGAATCAAAAATGTCTATCAGACTAGAGTCCCCTACTTGTTGAGCCACTTGTTGTGCTACAGCTACCGCGTCTTCATATGAAATTAGATGCCATTCTCCAATAATTTTAAATTCCTTTAGTTGAGTTAAAATTTTACTTTCAACTTCATAGCCGTTCTGATAGGGCCCTAAAGCCATATATCTTGAAACACGAAAACCACCTGTTCTTTCTAAATAGTTAATTCTTTCTGTATAATCCTTTGAAACCCCAATTTTTACATGGTTTTTGCATTTTTCAATGACATAAACCCATTGGTCTGGCTTTTTAATTTTTTTACTCATATCACACCTCCATCTCAATCTGTGGGTAGATACCGTCGGCCTTCAGCTGCTCATAGATGAAGAGTCTGCCTTTTTGCGTCCATTTGGTATGAACTTTCGTATGCTTTATGCCTTTGCTATCCTCATAAACGTGTGTGTTGGTTTTGGTGTATCCATTGGGAGCATATTTTTGATACAAAAGCCAAATATCACCTTGCTTAAACTGAATTCCTTTTTCATGAAGGTATTCATTCATGCGGATCCCGCTCCAACCGTAGTCTTTGGCAATAACGGAGATGTTCACGGCATCCTTGCATTTAAGAACCACATCGTAATAAGTAGCTTTGGGTTTCATTTCAGCAATTTGCTGCTGCCCCACTGCAACTGCTGCCATAAGTCTCTTGTTCTTCTCACGTTCTTCCTTAAGTGCAGTAAAAGCGGCAATGGCAAGATCGGGATTGGCTATTAGTTCATCCGTTGCGTACATACCATGCTTTCGAATGGCTGGCAGCACTTCGCTTGTAACCCAACGCTTAAACTTCTTCGCTTTTGGCATTTTGCTTGAGAGAATAAGACTGTAAAGACCTGATTCGTTAATAGCAGTCATTGTTTGATTTCTACCGATGGCGTCACGAACCGTTACGTCACTCTTGTCCTCTTCATCCACATGATCAATTAAAGCTTTGCGAGTATTGGAGTAACTGAGAATATCAGCTACATCCTTGCCAACAAAGTATGGTTGACCGCCAATTGTTGTGGTGCGTACAGAACCAAAATCTGCATTGTTATAAACTTGTAATTCCATCAGAATTACCTCCTTAAATTTTTTGAAGGCTTGACCCTTCTAAGTGGTAGCCTTGGGAAAGGGTCAAATCTGACGATTCTGATATTCTTCTTGTAATTTTTTAGTTGCTCTCTTTAATTTTTGAGTGATGTTGTTTTCATCAGCGCCGATGGAGTTCGCATACTCACGAATTGGAATTCCATCGATACGGACTGCAATAAAGGCATCTGCCCATTCAGGTTTTTTTATAAGAGTTTTGCGGATCCAGACGCAAATAGCCTCGCATTCATAATCTCTACTGCGTGTTTCATCATCGGAGGTTGTACAGAGATAATCCATAATGTTAAAAGACTCATCATCTAGTTCACCTTGGATATATCCCCTCTTGCCATTTGATTTTTTCATCTTGGGATTAGGGTCAATCCGCCTTGTTTCCCTCCGCCAACCGTTGTATTCTTGGGAGTTCAACAGGTCAAACATCTCTTGCACAGTTTCACAGCGCTTGACTTCATCTTTCTTTTCAGGCTTAGCCTCTGCAAGACGCTGCTCATAGTCGATGTCCAGCATGATGCTGTAATCGCCATCCGGAATTTCAATTGTGGTGTAGTTCTTGTGACCGTTTTTGATGTTTTCTTCATACAGTACTTTAATTTTCATTTTGTACTCCTTTCCGTCCTGGCATTGACGGCGGAATACAAAAAGAGCCTGTGGAGAAGATGACCACAGACTCCGCTTGTCCTAAAAATGGGCACACGAAATCACGGTGGGTGCATCTTCATTCCAAATACAGTCTTTATCACTGTATTCTGAACTCTTATGCATCCCGCCGTCCGTATGCGCACTAGGACATTGAGATTTTATTTAGAAGCCAATCGGCTTTCTAGAAACTAATATTTAAAAAAACTTGACCTGTAAATCTAATTTCCGCTATGGTTATATTGAGCTGATTTCTTTCTTTGTAAAAATAAAAACGACCAGGAAATCCTCTTTTATAAGGGATTCATCCTGGCCGTCCAGCAGCTCTTTAGATGTTATGATGCTATCGGATAACTAAGTATTTCGAAAGCATCTATACTTATTCTTTTAATGACAGTTTCTGTCCTATCTCTGACAATCGTTAATTCACCACCCACGGCAAGCTTTATTATAGTAGTCTGCCTTTTGTATTTTGATTCAATCAATCCTGTCTTCGCATCCATAAAACACACAATGTGTTCTTGACAATCTTTTATCGGTTTTAACATACTTCGCCCCCTCATATTTTCTGCTAGAACGAAAAATGACCGAGATAGACAATAACAAATATCATAAAATGATATCGCTATAATCTACCCCGGCCGGTTACTTATTCGAACTGCACTAGCAGGTAAAAATTTCAATTATTAACTGTATCGTACTCCTTCGACGATAACGCGTTCTTTTTAAAAATCTATTTTATATCTTGGTAAAACCCTACATGAAATCTTCATTATTTCACTTAATGGTGTATATGCGACGATCTTTTCATCCTGCCCTTCTGTATAGCATAGTGCCAATTGATCATTTACGATTGCCACCTTACCTTGATTTTTTCTTTTTCCATTCGTTGTAATTACTCGTGAATTTTCACATTGATTTTCTACAATCATTTAGAGATCCTCCTCATCATCAAAGTCTATTGGCTCGAACAATTCCATATCACTTTCATCCTGTTGAATTGAGCCCTTAAAAAAAGAACTTGCTACAGCGCCATCATACCTTTTAAGCTGAGTTTCTTCCATAACACAATGTTCAACTAAATCAACCAATACAACAGTAACAAGACCATTAACCAATAAGTCATGAGAATCAATACGTTTTAGGAAAGTCTCGTATACTTTCTCATCAATAAAAACAAATGAATACTTTTCATTTTCGTATAAATCACTTTCAAAACTGTCACTAGCAAACACCGAGGCAATTTTATTGATAAAATTTCCAACATAAGCTTCAACGACACTATCATTTGATTCTTCATTTAATATTGTCGGGCAAAGTCCAAATTTCCATGTGCTATATGGAGACATTCCGCTTACTGAAAATCCAAAACTATAATTCCTTGGAAAAACTCGGTCCATCTGAGCTTTATATCCATTAAGTGAATATCCATTGAACGTTCCACTAAGTCTTCTTAGAGTAAATCCCCTATTAATAATTTCATTCTGAATGATCATTCCAGCACTTCTCTCATATTCCAACGTAAACACACGTCGTTTAGACGCTGAGTTGCTTTTTGATAATTTGCTATCTTCATCCTTTGATCTCATCCCATTAGCAGCTACTAAAGTCTCAAATGTAACCTCAGAATCTTTATCTGCGATTTTTGCTATTGCTTCAAGTAACTCAATACTTACCGGATTCCCCCCTGACCAATTACAAGCCCTTGAAATCGTTGGAGCGCTTACTTTTACACCCGGTGAAGATCTTTTAATATCGTCAGCAAACGTTGCCATTGAACGTTCACCTCTAACTTTATTTATTTGCTCTCTTAGTTCTTCAGCATTTGGGACTGAATACTGCACATAATCTAACATTCCAAACCCTCCGTTTCATTTTGGAGAAATATCGTTTCTACTCTATGAAATGATTATACGTTTTAGAGTTGAATCTGTCAATTGTTTTATTTCATTTTTGAGAAATAATTTTTCAATAAAATGAAATGGTTGTTTTTGATGCTTTCTTGAATAAAAAAACATAAAAGCCCGACAAACTAATAGACAGCTTGTCGGGCAACAACTTCAGTACCCTCACAGGTACATTAAGATACATGCTTTTACATAAGTTATATCTTATACAACAATATTCGCACTCATTAGTTCGGCTTGTTTAATAACAATCTCAATTGCATTCAAAGCCTGTTCTGGTGGATACTTATATTTACGAAGCAAATGCTTAATCTGAGTTCTCATATATGCTCTTGCTGATTGCTTTTTGTCCCAATCAACTGTCCTGCTTTTTTGAATAAGAAGTGTTAATTCATGTGCCATCTCAATTAAAATTGAGTCATCCATATTTTTTAATACTGCTGGATCCGCAACTAGTGCATCATAAAAAGCTAACTCTTCATGTGATAAACCCTTATCATCTCCCGCCTTATAGGCATCCATCATTTCTTTTGACAGATTAATAAGTTCTTCAATAACCTCAGCGCTTGTTATCATTCTATTATTGTATCGTTTCAAAACATCTTGCATCTTTTCAGAAAATAGTTTTGCCTTCACAACACCAGTTCTTGCAAAGATTTTGATATTATCTTCTAATAAATTACGCAACAATTCTGCCGCGATATTCTTATGCTTCATTTTGAGAACTTGAGCCATATATTCATCCGATAATAAAGATATCTCTGGATTTTTCTGTCCAGACTTTTCAAAGATATTAACCACACCATCTTGCTTAATAGCTTGTTCTAACATCTTCAGAATCCGGGCATTAATCTCGTTGGATGTAACTCCACCTTTACCCCCTACTTTCCATAGGCCAGCTTTTACACACTTAAAAAACTCAATTTCTTTTTTATCATGTTCACTAATAAGACTTCGGCAAAGTGTTTCTGCTTGACTGAGCGCAGTTGCTTCTCTTATATACTCTTTTGATTCATCTTCCTCAAACCCCAATGCAAATTCAACACCATCTGCAATTACTTTAAGTCTCTTTGTATCAGATTCTCCAAAAAAGTCATTATAGTTAAAACCATAGAACATATCGCGCAAGACTTCTAGTTTCGCCATTGCGATCGAATAAGCAACACTTAAATCAGGAACCTTATCTTGGTCACGTTTAGTGTACTGTTTCAATGCTGATTTTAGTTCTGCCGCCATACCAATATAATCTACAACGAGTCCAGCCTCTTTGTCTGGATATACTCTGTTTACACGAGCAATAGCCTGCATCAAACTGTGATCCTTCATTGGTTTGTCAATATACATTGTTGCGAGTGATGGAACATCAAACCCCGTCAACCACATATCAACAACTATCGCAATCTTAAAGTCACTTTCAATATTTTTAAATTCAACCATCAAACCATCACGATATGCTTTATTACCTGTTATATCATGCCATTCTTCTGGATCCTGATTGCTCGAAGTAAGGACTACTTTTACTTTTTTATCCCAATCAGGACGTTTTTCTAACATCGTCTTATATAAATTAATCGCAATTTTTCGAGTCATACAAACAATCATCGCTTTACCTGTTAAAACATATTGCCGGTCCTCATAGTGAGCAATAATATCATCTGCTAGCATATTCAGACGATCTGTTGAACCAACAATTGCTTCAATGCTTGAAAGATCTGCTTTTGATTTTTCTATCTCAATTTCAGTAGACTCTCCGGCTATCTCGAAATATTCCTTATCAATTTGTTTAAGAATTTCTTCATTTAATTTCAGTTTTGGCGTTCTATTTTCATAATAAATGGGTACCGTTGCTCCGTCATCCACAGCTTGAGTCATATCGTAAATGTCTATGTATTTACCAAATACATCTATCGTGGATTTATCTTTCATATCAATTGGTGTGCCAGTAAATCCAATGAAAGTCGCATTAGGAAGAGCATCACGCATGTGTTTTGCCATTCCATACTTCCATTCACCAGTTTCTCTATCGAGTTTAGCTTCTGTACCATATTGAGAACGATGTGCTTCATCCGCCATAAAAATGATATTACTGCGATCATTGATAATGTCATCGCCTTCCTCAAACTTCTGAATCGTTGTGAAAACAATACCGCCCGCCTTAACCTTAAGTAGTTCCTTTAGATGACTTCTACTTTCAGCTTGTTTAGGTATCTGACGTAAAAGCAGTTTCGAACTGGCACTAAAAGTTCCAAAGAGCTGATTATCCAAATCATTACGGTCTGTAAGTACTACTATGGTTGGGTTTTCAAATTCCGGGTCGCCAACTATTATTCCTGTGTAAAAGACCATAGACAGACTTTTTCCACTACCCTGCGTATGCCAAATAACGCCGACTTTTCGACTCTTCTCTCTTAATGCTTTTCTCGTACTTTCCACTGCCTTGCGCACTGCAAAGTACTGATGATATCCTGCTAATATTTTTACAGTTTTCCCTAGAGTATCTTGAAATACAATGAAGTTACGAATGATATCTAACAAACGTTCTTTTGGAAACATGCCATTTAGCGCTACCGTAAAGAAGTCAGTTTTGTTTTCTAATGGTTTCTCGCCATCTTCCGACTTCCACTCCATATAACGCGTATAATCAGAGGTAATAGTTCCAACTCTAGTGTCAATTCCGTCACTTATAACATTAAAAGCATTATAATTAAAAAGTTTAGGAATATCGAGCTGATAATTTTTCACCTGTTTATAAGCTTGCTCTACAGTAGTATTGTCGTTCCCCATATTTTTTAGTTCGAAAAGCACCATAGGAATTCCATTAATGAACACCAAAATATCAGGCCGTTTTGTTTTATATTCAATAATCGTGAACTGATTTATTATCTTAAAATCATTCACTGTCGAATTATCAAAATCTATAATTTTTACAGTGAAAGTTCTATTTTCACCATCCTTCTGGTATGGAACCGGTACACCCTCAACAATATATTTATGAAAGGTTGCGTTTAGATCTTCTATTCTGAGAAGCCCAAGATTTTTAATTTCCTTAAAGGTTTCAGAAATTATCTCTTGAGTAATTCCAGGATTTATATTGAGCATCGATGCTCTAAAGCAATCTTCCAGAATAACTTCATGGTAATCTCGTTCAAGATCTGGACCATAAACATATTCATATCCTTTTTCCTGAAGTTCAGAAATAATAGCTTGTTCTAATGTATTCTCATTAACCGCCAATAGTTTCACATCCTTTCATAAATTAAAAATTAATCCTTCAATTAAACTTCTCAAAAGACACTTTCTTTATCTTCCTTGATTAAGATTAACTTTTTATCCTATTCTTCCAATTTATTAATATATAAGAAAGGGTAGGAATATAGTTCATAATCTTTATCAGTAAAATACTTTACTTTATCTTCCTTTATTACCTGACCATTTCTGCTCCAACGTAGATTCCAATTACAATCACATGGTTGGATAATTGGATACAGCAATTCTTCATTTTGTTTTTCTAGATACCATGTCCATTTGGGTCCTTCTTTCTCAACTTCATAAGGCTCAACATCCCACAACTCTATTTTGTCTGTATTACATTTGGATGTAATCGACGCAGTATTTACTAAAACCCCATAGTATGTTAATTCATGTTCGCTCCTGCCAGTATACGGCAATTTTTTAAAACCCATTTTTATCCAAAATCGTTCGGAAGATTTAGGCTCACAGAATAGTTTTATAGCTTTAAAACCTTTGTTTCTAAAATACTCTGAAATAGCTTGAAAGAAGAAATTACCATAGCCTTTACCACGGTATGATGAATCAATAACGAAAATGTCAATATTCACGAGAATTTCGTTTCTACTCCATGTGACTAACCCAATATTCTCCCCTCTGTGCTTCAATACAATTGCGTTACCACTATGAAATGAATCAACAATAATGTTTTTATTGTTATAGAATCCAACTCCATTGATATCACATTCTCTTTTCAGCCAAACCAAGATTTCTTCAATATCTTCTTCAACAGGTGCTGCTTCTATATAATCCTCATCATTTTTCATTTAATTTCACCTCACCTCTAAAATCAAGTTCAAGAAAATCTCGCCCCTATTACATAATTACAGAATATTAAAATTTATCGTACTAAATATATAGATCAGAAACGTCCAATTCGCCACTCATTAGCTTTGGTAATAGTGAATCTCTTAAAATCGTTAGTTTTCTGTTTTCCTTTGCATTTGAAGCAATCATTTTCATCATTTGCGAAACATTTTCTTCAAATTCTATCAACGCAGTTTCATCAGGCATTACGATTTCAACACTTAATAGTTCTGTTTGGTTTAATCCAGGTTGTGCCGCTTTACTTGATGCTAAAGTATAAATATAATCTCTATTTTTCTTATTATCCAGAGTGAAATACAAGAAGAACTGATACTGATTTTCGTTTGAATTCAGTTTATATACATGTTCGTTAATTGCGCATTTTGCATGAGGAAAATCATTCAATGCCATTGATGTTTTTCCTGTATAGGCTCCATCCTTATATAGAAGAACATCCCCAGATAAAACACGTCCTCTTTTTAGTTTTTCAAAGAACTCCTCATTAATATATTTTTCTCCAGAATAATCATACACGCCAAAACTTTCAATTTTTTCTGCTCCAATACTAGGCACACCACTTTCCTGGGCGCCTCCTTTTGGTCTAGAACCAGTTTCAATACTGCTAATTAAATCACAAAGTTTTGCATTTACCTCGTAGTTGGAGATCAACTCCTCATACAAGACCCTACCTTGATCTAATAAATTCCTATTTAACGCATCATTATTTTTTCTCTTTTTATCTAATGAGACTAAAATTGAAGATATTTTTTTCTGAACATCTAAGGATGGTAATTGTATTTCTAACTTTTCTAAATCAGCCGCCTTTATTGATGGATATGCTGAAGTGCTTTGTTCCGCAATTGAGTGTAACTGTTCTGTTAAAGTTGTTTGCGTCAACCAATAATATAGAAAATCAGCATCAGCTATACTTTCATTAACATCAATCACAGTAAAGCCTGTTGATACTAAAAAATTATCTGGTTGTTCTTTTATTATTCCATAATGCAACTGATTAGGTCGCACTGTCGAATATATAATACTATTATATTTAACTTTTCTTTTTGCTCTACTTGGGAGTTTTCCTTCTGAAATATTTATATATTGTATTTCTTCTATATCATTTCCAGTTATATTTCCTGTGTCCAAATAATTTACAAATTCCCAACCATCCTTATTTGAATAAGATGTTGCATTTGTTATGCAAATATCTCCCAGTAAATGTGTTTTCCATTCGCCCATCAAATCACCTACTCTATATTTTATGTGTACATTTTATAATTACCTTGTCTATAAATAAATTATAACTAGTCCGACAAATCACAATTTATCTTATTTACTATATCCTATTGCTGCAAGTTTTTTAACAATTTCACCTTCCAGTTTATGAGATTGTTCAAACAAACCAAATAGTTCCGTCGTAAGCCTTTCCATCTTTTCTTCAAATGGTTCTCCATCTTCTTCTTGCTCTTCTATGCCAACATATCTACCAGGCGTTAAAATATAATCCTGCTGCGCTACTTCTTCTAGTGTTGCACTCTTACAGAATCCTTGAATATCCTCATAATTTTCTCCTAGTCTCCAATTATGATAAGTCGAAGCAATTTTTCGAATATCTTCTTCTGAAAGTTCTTTAACCTTCCTGTCTATCATAAATCCAAGAGTACGAGCATCTATGAATAATATTTTCCCTTTTGCAGCATCTGTTTTTCCTTTTCTCATAATCCAAAGAGAAACCGGGATACCAGTTGAATAGAACAACTGACCAGGCAATGAAACTATACATTCAACCACATCACCTTTGATCATATTCTTTCTAATTTCACCCTCGTTAGAAGTATTGGTACTCAAAGAACCATTTGCTAATACCGTCCCAGCAACACCACCAACCGGATTCAAATGATGAAGCATATGCTGAAGCCAAGCATAGTTTGCATTCCCAACCGGGGGAACGCCGTAAGCCCATCTTACATCATCCTTTAATCTTTCTCCGCCCCAGTCAGAAATGTTGAAAGGCGGATTTGCTAATATATAATTTGCTTTTAAAGTTTTATGTTGATCATCATGGAAAGAGTCCGCATTATGTTTTCCAAGATTTGCCTCTAGGCCTCTTAAAGCAAGATTCATTTTTGCAAGCTTCCATGTTGTCGGATTACTTTCTTGTCCAAAAATTGAAACATCTCTAATGTTTCCCTGATGCTCTTTTACAAAACGTGCCGACTGACTGAACATCCCTCCAGAACCGCATGCTGGGTCATATATTTGACCTTCGAAAGGCTCTATCATCTCTACTAGGGTACGCACAACACATGAAGGTGTATAGAATTCTCCACCCAATTTACCTTCTGCTGAAGCAAATTTACCTAAGAAATACTCATATACTCTTCCAAGTACATCACGTTCTTGAGCAGCTGTTGTTCCTACATCAATATTTGTAAACAAAGTCACTAATTCACCTAAACGTGTCTTATTAAGGTCTCTACGAGAATAGTTCTTTGTTAGAACTCCTTTTAAAGAATCATTCTCTTTTTCAATAGTTTCCATTGCTTTGTCTATGACTTCACCTATATCTGTGTTTGTTGCATGTGCTTTTATATAATCCCATCTTGATTCCTTTGGTACCCAAAAAATATTATCTGCAATATATTCATCACGATCTTCTTCATCACCATAACCAGCTGCTTTTAGCTGATTATATTTTTCCTTAAAAGAATCGGAAACATATTTTAAAAATATTAAGCCTAAAACTACATGCTTATATTCAGCAGCGTCCATATTTGATCTGAGCTTATCGGCTGCTTGCCATAATTGTTCTTCAAAACCAATCTTAGTTGTACCATTTGCCATATTTGAACCTCCATTATTTTATATAGGTTTTTTAGTCTTCTATTTTTTCTGTTTTTCTAGTACGTCTAGGATCTTCAGGTTTCTTTGTATCCTCTGGAATCAACCATGTATTCCCCTTTAAAATAGCTCCTTCTATCCTATTCTCTCTACATAAAGTAGTAACACGTCTTCGAGATAATTTCCATTTTTCAGCCATTTCTGTTGTCGTCAAAAACTCCATGATTACCCTCCAATCTAAACTTCACTCCATATCATTGTATTCCTTTATAGGAATACTTTCAAGCAGTATATTTATAAATTTTTCTTTTTGACCAATGCCAAATCAGTCTCAATATCCATTCTCTTAGTAAACAGAAATTAAACAATTAAATTGATAACTATCTTATCAACTCGCTGCATTTTTTACAGTCATCTTGTCAACTCGCAACCCCTATCGTTAACTTAACCACTCAACCATAAACTTTGCTATTCTTAGATAATTTCCCACAAAATAAAAAACCGTGATTATCTTTCCGGCTTAAAACCAGATCTCAAATCACGGAAAGTGCTTATTTACTTATGTTTCTACGCTCTTACTTCTCTACTCTTGATAGCAATACTACCGTCTCCACGTGCCATATATACATGATATTCAGCCAACCATCTTATCTTCCATATTGCTAGTAAAAGGAAACTTACCTACTTAAAATACTTCTCCAAAAACGGATATTCTTCCATCAGTTCAATTAACTGATTCACCTGGTCTTGAACCATTTCCTGATCACCTGCTTGGTTGTATAGGTTTGCTAAATCTAAAACTAATCTCATCATGCAGCTTCACCAAAAAAAGGTAACGTCTTACAAATACACATAAGTCTCAGAATCTAATGATATCAGACTCCTTGTTGGCTCTGTTTTTGAGACAGAGTTCCCATATTCTTTTCTTCTATTGTCTTATTATCAATTTGAAACTGTGGATTTAAGTAAAAACTACTCTGGTACTAAAAGCCTATTCCACAAATACGGTAAAGTCGTTTTGTTTAATTAGGTGACTAATGCCAATCTCAGTCCAAATATTGTAAAATAATTTCATACCAAGTTTTCAATTCATGATAATTTGACCAGTCACATTCCAAACCGAAGTGTTCATGTTTTCCACCAGGATTTATTTCAAACAATCGGTGAAAATCTGTCACCGGTCCAATATATACAGGAACATCATAATTCAAGAGTTCTTCTTGGTATTTAAACTGATCGCCTGTGATATCAATAACCCAATCATCTACAAGAAGCCATGTATGTGCCTGTCTACTGTCAATATTATCACCATAATATGTTCCATTTACATATGTAACTAAGTTGCATCCATTATCAATAAGATATTGAGCTAAAACATCACTTGTATGGCCGCACTGCCCGACAGGGAATTTTCTAAAAAGCTCTCCGGATTCATTATTCTTTTTAGCAGCTATAATCGCTTCTCTAAAACTATATACTAATTTCTCTAATGACATTATTCCGCCTCCACAAATTCTATTTTTCCTTTGTAAACACTATAATTGTCACCACAATCGTCTATAATCCTCATATGTTGTTTTGAACTCAATTATGTGCCCTCAGAACAACAATACATCAGAATTATACTCTCATCTTGACCGATTTAATAAACATATCCACTATCAAGGAAAATAACTAGTCCTGATATGATGCAATAGGTTCCAGGAATAATGCTCTTAAACCTTTTCTTATACCCCAGTATACCACAACACCGAATTACAAAAGCACCACAATACAACCAAAGGCTCAGAATCTAATGATCCTAAGCCTCCATGTTGGTTTTAATTTAATTTTGAAAATTTCAGCAACATTTATTAGACACTGATTCTGTTTCTTTGGATTACTCTTGTACGCCGTCCTCAGTTATATTAATTGCATTATTATTTGCCCCAGTATACACTAGTGTTCCACCAGTACTATCAAAATTTGTCCAATTTAAAGAGCCACCTAAGCCACTTAGATCTATAAATGCTGGATCAATATCGCCATCAGCTTCTGGATATTCGCCTTCTTCAGCATAATACATCATAACTGCACTATAAATTGATCTTGCTGACGCTCTATCTGCTGATTCTTCTGCAGAACTTCTGACGCCACTAAACCTTGGCACTGCTATCGCAGCCAAAATCCCCAAAATAGCAATAACAACAATCAGTTCAATAAGGGTGAACCCGCCCTTTCTTCTCTTTTTAAGAGCTTTCATCATAATCTTTTCCTCCTCTAAACACTATTAGGTTAAATAAAATTTATTTTAATGTCATTTCAGATGTCTAGGCGATGGTTGAGTACATATCAAACATCGGTAGAATCATGGAAATCACAATAAAACCAACAACAACTGCCATGACCACAATCATGACCGGCTCAATGACGGAAATCATCCGTGCAGTGGCCGTTTCCAGTTCCTCATCGTAGTAGTCTGCTGTCTTCTCCAGCATTTCCTCAAGGGCACCGGATTCCTCGCCCACACCCACCATGGAGATCATCATGGGTGGGAAGACGCCAACGCGTTTTAACAGAGAACTTAGGACGGCGCCTGTTTTGATGCCGTCGTTTACTTCCTCAATGCCGTCGATTACCACTTGGTTGTTGGTAACGTTGGCAGAGGTTTCAAGGGCCTGAATAATGGGAATTCCACTTGCTAGAAGCGTGGACAGGGTCCTTGTGAAACGGGATGTGGCAATTTTCTTGAGAGAATCGCCCACAACTGGAATCTTGAGTTTCAAATTATCGAAAAACCGCTTACCGCCTATGGTGGCAGTGATTCGGTTTAAGACCACAATGGCGCCAATTAGGACGGCTAGGAAAATGTACCAGTAATTTTGTAGGGCCCCACTGATTGCCAGAAGTGCTCTGGTAACGCCGGGAAGCTCTGTGCCAGATGACTCGAACATGCCGATAAAGGTCGGGAGAACGAACGTTAAAAGGAAGACCACAACCACTACAATGATGATGCTTAGAATCGCCGGGTACATTAAGGCCCCTTTGATTTTGGAATTAATTCGGTTTTCCTTGGTGTAATGGGTGCTCATCCGGTCCAGAACACTGTCCAGATTACCAGTGAGTTCACCCGCCTCTACCATGGAGATTAACAGGTATGGAAATACTTTGCGGTGGCGCTTCATGGCCGTTGAAAGGACCTCGCCCTTTTGGACATTGGTGGCCATATCGTGAATTACCGCTTTAAGTGTCTTGTTTTCAGCCTGTATGCTTAGGACATCCAGCGCCGTAATTAAAGGCATCCCTGCGTCCAGCATGGTATAAAGCTGTTTACAGAAAAGGGCAATATCCTTAACCTTGACCTTGGGCTGAAAGACCTTGATTTCTGCAATGTCTTGACCTTTTTCCACTTCGGCCTCTATGCGGACCGGCTTATGGCCTTTGGAACGGATTAGCTGAACAATGTCGTGTTCGGTTTCGCCGCGATAGACTTGCTCAATAACACGCCCCTTTAAATCCACTTCCTTGACCTTATATACATTAACCAAAACTCATCCCCCCTACATATACCCGATTACCTTCATAATCATGTCGTAGTCCACCGCATATTTTTTTAACGTCTGCTGACTGATTAAGCGCTTTTTATAGAGTTCCATCAAAGAGGCATCCATGGTTTGCATCCCCACTTGGGCCCCAGTTTGAATCACTGTTTGGATCTGGTGGGTCTTGCCCTCTCGAATTAAGTTTCTAATGGCTGAATTGGCCGTCATCACTTCAAAAGCTGCAACCCGACCGTCCCCTTCAACCGTTGGCATAATCTGCTGGGAAATAACTGCCTCTAAAACTGAAGCCAGTTGAATCCGAATCTGCTGCTGCTGATGGGGTGGAAAAACATCAATAATACGGTCTACCGTCTTGGCCGCCCCAATGGTATGGAGGGTGGACAAAACAAGGTGGCCAGTTTCAGCCGCTGTAATGGCTGTGGCAATGGTTTCAAGGTCCCGCATCTCACCCACTAGGATGACATCTGGGTCTTGTCTCAGGGCTGCCCTTAAGGCATTGGCAAAGGTATGTGAATCTTGCCCAATCTCCCTTTGATTGACCATGCTCTTTTGATGCTTGTGCAAATACTCTATCGGGTCTTCAATTGTGATAATGTGATCATTTCGGTTCTGATTCATGTGGTTAATCATGGCCGCAAGCGTGGTGGATTTACCACTTCCCGTTGGCCCTGTTACCAGAATCAGTCCCCTTTGTTTCTCAGAAAGTTCAGCAATTACTTTTGGGAGCCTTAGGGCTTCCATGCTTGGAATGGTAAGCGCCACAACCCGGAGCGCCATAGAGTAGGTTCCCCGCTGTTTGTAAACATTAACCCTAAAACGCCCAAGTCCCGGCGTGGAATAGGAAATGTCCAGTTCGCCCTTTTCTTCAAAAACGCGCTGCTGGTCTGGCGTTAGAATGCCCATAATAATGCGTTTGGTGTCTTCAGGCATTAAAGCCTCATCCTGCATCCGAAGGAGTCTCCCGTTCACCCGCATAACAGGTGGGGACGCCACGGTAATATGAACATCTGATGCACCGGCCTTTACAGCCTTTTCCAATATCTCAATAACAGTCATGTAAGTATCCTTTATCAATCAATTCGGTAGGTCATCCGCACCATTTCTTCCACAGAAGTCACGCCGCTTAAAACCAGTTCCTTACAAGTATCATTTAAAAGGGATAGGCCCTTTTCCATTGCTTTTGTCCTAATGTCATCAATACTGGCTTTTTCAGCAATCATATTTCTAAGGTCCCTGTCAAGCACCAGAACTTCATGAATCGCTGTTCGGCCAGAATAGCCTGTGTGGTTACAGGAGTTACACCCCGGGCCATGCGAAACTGTGAGTGACCCGTAGCCTTCCATGCCAAGTGCCTTAAGTTCATCTGGTGTGGCCTCGTGAGTTGTCTTACACTTGAGACATATTTTTTTAACCAGACGCTGGGCAATAATCCCCACAACTGAAGACGAAACCAGAAAGGGCTCAATCCCCATGTCTTCAAGTCTTGATATGGTGCTCACCGTGTCATTGGTGTGAAGTGTTGAAAGCACAACGTGGCCTGTAATTGCTGCACGCACTGCAATTTCAGCAGTTTCTGAGTCTCGGATCTCACCAACCATGATAATGTCAGGGTCCTGTCTTAAAATAGACCTAAGGCCGTTGGCAAAGGTCATGCCTGCCTTATTGTTCACCTGAACTTGGTTAATGCCATCAATCCGGTACTCTACAGGGTCTTCCACTGTAATGATGTTTTTATTAATTTGATTTAGTTCCTTTAAAACCGAATACAGGGTGGTTGTTTTACCACTTCCCGTCGGCCCAGTTACCAGTAAAATCCCCTCAGGCACTTTTAAAATCTTATTGAACCGTTCAAGGTTGTGGTCTGAAAATCCAAGGTCTTCTTTCTTTAAAACAAGACTAGACCGGTCCAAAAGTCTGATAACCACTTTTTCCCCATAGACCGTCGGCAAAATTGAAATCCGCATATCAATGGGAATCCCCTCTATAACCGTTTCAACCCGACCATCTTGAGGCAGACGCTTTTCAGAAATGTTCATCTTACCCATAATCTTAATCCGGGTCACAATCCCCGAATGGGTATTTTTCGCTGGGGTCATCACTTCCATGAGTTCCCCGTCAATCCTATATCTGATTCTGACGTTACGTTCAAAAGGCTCTATGTGAATGTCGCTGGCCTTAGACCGTACCGCCTGTGTAATAACTGTATTGACCAGACGCACCATTGGCGCATTGGTGACATCGGCATCCTCTTCTTCTAAAAAATCATCGGTTTCACTCGACTGCTGTGAGTACTCATGTGCCGCACGTTCAGCCGTTTCAGTGGCGTCATAATACCGGTTGATAGCCCGTTTGATGTCGGCCCCCGGACTAATCACCACGTCCACTTCAAAACCCGTTATAATCTTAATGTCATCAATGGCAATCATATCCAGTGGATCGTTCATGGCCACAGTAATGACATTTTTATTCAGAGCAATGGGAATCGCCGTGTACTTACTGGCTATGCCCTCGCTAATGAGTTTCGGGACCTTGGGATCGATAAAAATGTTGTTAATGTCCATGTACGGAATCCCGTATTGTTCTTCTAAAACTTTAAACAGTTGGTCTTCTGTAAGATACCGCTTTCGAATTAAGAGCTCTCCAAGTTTTAGCCCACTTTCTTTTTGTTCATCTAGTGTTTCAAAGAGTTGTGCTTCTGTTATAATCTGTTGCTGGACGAGCATATCGCCCAATCGAAGTCGTTTCATGCAAATCCCCTTTTAGTCAAAATATGAATAAATTGTAACGTTTTATACCATTATACCTATTTTATACCCAAATTACACCCAGTAATTTGCACAATTCCTGCTTTTTAAAAATAAAAAAACTGCAGTTGAATAAATCACTGCAGCTGAACCATCATAGCCATAAGCCTTAGACTTCATGCTTTGCGCCCTGTTCTTTCAAACAGTTTGCCCAAGTTGTTAACTTATATCAATTATAGTATAAAAGTCCTAACCTGTAAATAACCTAAAACAAATAATTTAAAACAGGTGTGCCATATAAGGCAGCAACCAGTGCCCCAACGGCAATAAAGGGTGCAAAGGGAATGTTTGCCTTACGGTCACGCCTGAGCCCAAAGATCCAAAAGAGACCGAAAACACCACCCAAAAGAAAGGCAATCCATAAGCTGAGTAGGGCAAGACGCCAGCCTAAAAACATTCCGATGGGCACATAGACTTTCACATCACCCATGCCCAGACTCCCCGCCTTAAAAAATACCGTCGATGCCACAAGAATTAGGACCATTACAATTAAGGGAATCACAGGACCCAGCACAAAGGCCCACATAGACACATCACCATAGAGCGGATACCCCACTAGGCGGTGGACCAGACCCACCAAAAGACCAAGGCCAATTCCAGCGAGAACCACCTTGTTGGGAATAATCATATGGTCCAGATCAATGAAGAAAACCACTGTCATCAAGGCCGAAAACAAAAAGAGCAAACCCGTTGTAAATGAAAGCCCATACACGCTGAATACCAAAAGGAACAAGGTCCCTTCAAGCGCTTCCACCAAGGGATACCGAATTGAAATTTTCGCCCCACAAGTCCGGCACTTCCCTCTTAAAAAAAGCCAACTTAAAATTGGAACAAGGTCTATTGGGTCCAGTGTTCGCCCACAGCTTCCACACCGGGACCGGGGTTTCACGATACTTTCCTTATTTGGAATCCTATAAATACACACATTGAGGAAAGACCCCACTGTAGCGCCTAAAGTAAAAACAATCAGCCTTAAAATCAAGCTTACTCCGTCCATATGCCCTCCAAGTACAATATTACTTTTATTATACCTTATTTCTTAATAAACGTTTAATACTTTTCTGCGTCTATTTTAAGGGTTTATGGGTAAACTATTAAAAAATAATGGAGGTTTCGATATGAACGCAAATGATTTTAGCAATTTGGAGGCCCTCTCCAGAGCAATGGCCCAGAAGACCTACCTCGTCAAAAAACAAAAAAAACTCAGCGAAGCCTTAAATGAGCTCACTCAAGAAGAAATTCGATTGGCCTCAATTCTCAAAAAAGAAACAGCTGATTATGAAAAAATGGAGCGTCTTTCCTTGACCAGCCTCATTGTTATGATTTCCAGAGATTATGAAGAAAAGAAAAATAAAGAGTACAATGAGATGCGTATGGCCGAGTATAAGTATCAAGAACTTATGGGCCGAATTGAAAATCTTCAAGATGATTTGGCAAAAACAGGCGCTGAACTGTCTACTTTAAATGACGTTGAAACGGAATATAAAAAACTCTTGGATGCAAAGCTCAGTTGGGCCGAGGAACAAAATATCAAAGCGATTTCCGACTTTGAATCCCGCCTGCATACTTTAAGAAGGGAACTGAAGGAAGCAGACGAAGCCATTTCAGCCTGCCACGACCTGATAAGCAGTTTGGAATCTGCCCTTGACTCTTTATCCAGCGCCAAAAGTTGGGGCCTCTACGACATGGTGGGGGGCGGTTTGATTTCAAGCCTTGCCAAGCATGACCACCTGGACACTGCTGAGGAAACATTAAAAGATGCCAGTGAAAAGGCCCGAAAACTCAGCATGGAATTAAAGGATTTAACGGAATTTCCAGAAATCGAAAGTCTAAATATCGATTCATTTTCCCGAACATTTGACATCTTTTTCGACAATATTTTTTCGGATTTTGCCATCCAATCTCAAATTGATGAAAGCCGTGAACGTGTGATTTCAAATGCCACAGATGCAGATGACCTTTTGGAAAAACTCACAAGCCACCGGGAAGAAATCTGCAAAAAAATAGAAGCACTCACTGAGGAGCGCAACACGTATCTTATTGATTATTGCTGATTGATAAACTTCTTATACTCAAGGTCTTCTGTTTTAATGTGGTCTACAATCCAGTTGCTTAGGAAGGCAAAGATTTGAATTAAGACTGTTTCCTCACTGGTCTGTATGCGGTCTAGTGTCATGCCTTTAACATACGCTTCAAACTCGCGATGCTTCTCTTCATGGGCTTCACGATTGGGATAGCCGATTTTGTCAAAAAGAGCTTCCTCAGTTTTAAAATGTTTATCCGCATAAGCACTTAAGGTTTCAATGACTTTATACGTTTCTTTGTAATCGCCATTGCCTTCAAGTGCTTTTTTAAATAAAGCTTCCACTTGATTCGTGATGTCAACCAGGTTTTGATGTTGCGCGTCAATTTCCATAATGCCAATACTCAAAGAGTGGTCCCATTTCATAAGCGTTCTCCTTCAATCCAGTGTCTAAGTTTGTCCAGTGATTGAACCAGTTTCGGGAAACCTGTCCAGTTTTGATACTCTTTTAAATGGTCAGATGATGCCAGCGTTTCATTGGTTTCAAGGGTGTGTTTTGATTCCGCTAAGAGTTTAAGCATCACACCAGAATCCACAGGCGAAACGGTCTCTGCTTCAAGGTCCATTAAATAATCCATCCAATAGTGGGCCAATGTTCTTAAAGTTTTTAGAAGCCTCTGTCCTTTTACAGGCTTCTTTTTTTCGCGTTCAATGTCTGCCATCACCATGTTCAAACTGTCCATATCAGAAATCAGACCAATGGTCCTATGAATCTGATCTTGAATTTCGCCACCTGTTTGGGACAAAACCTGTTCAAACTGTTCAATGATGAAAATAAGGCGTTTTTGGAGCATTCCTTTATAAAAGAACAGCGAGAACACATAATTGTAGAAAACAGCAACCAAAACACCGGCAGCCAGGGCCAAAAGCCTTAACCGAAGTGTCAACAGCATGCTCACTTCTCCAGCAGCATTGAGCTGAATAAATTGGGTCATATAGATGGCTGTAAAAATCGCCACCGGGGATACAAAACGCCAATTGAGCACAAGTGATATAAACATAGTAAGTGCTACTGAAAGGGGGATTGTAAACCAGTTGATGCCAAAGAGCATGCAAATCACTGCAGTCACTACCCCGCCAAGAATGGTGGCTTGAATTTGATCCCAGCCCGTCTTAAGTCCAGATACATTAATGGGTTCTAGGGTCATCATCATTCCAAAGAAAATTGAAATCATATCCTTGCCCACTAAAGCATTGTTGTGGAACAAAAGATAGGCCGTCATCATACTTAAAAAGCCCTTCAATATATAAAGTGGAGAATCGAACAGCATTGCTTCCCGACTCAATGTCAATCGAATCTTTTTCATTTTTATACCTACCTCACAAATTTCTTCAAGGGCTACTCTATATCTACCCTCGGAGACCTATCGTACACCAATTTCTTTTTGAGGTCTATACTTTTAAAATATTTTCAGTAAAAAACTACAAAGAATTTCCCCTTTTCAATCTATTTTTAAGTCAACTCGTGTTTTTGTTTATAAACCTTCTCTAACAAATTCTACCGCTTCAACCGCAAGAAAAATCGGCCTGCCTTTAAAAAAGGTTTCATTAAAACCCCCTCCATATCCTTTGCAACAGCTTTAAGCTCTGTGGGGATGTCAATCTGTTGGGGACAATGGTCCAAACATTTCCCACAATTTTGGCACAGGGATGCGTAAGACGGTTTGCCATTCATGCCACCCAGTTGCATCCAGTAAAAAGTCCGGGTTTTTTGCTGGATCAGATGTTTGGAATTATAAAGGTCAAAGCATCTTGGTATGTCCACGCCAAATGGACATGGCATGCAGTACTGACAGCCTGTACAGGGGACTTTTTGTAAACTGAGATAAATGGCACGTGCCTGGTCCATCAAGTTGTTTTCGGCGTCCGCAAAGTGTCCAGCTTCCATCTCTGAGGCATAGGCAATATTGGCCTGAATATGGGCGTCTTCATTCATACCAGACAAGACGCAAGTCACTTCAGCTTGGTTCCAGATCCATTTAAGGGCCCATTCCGCAGGGGTTCGGCTCACTTCATGACTCTTGTAAAGCTTTTGAATCCCATCTGGCAATTTTGAAACCAAAGAACCACCCCTTAGAGGCTCCATTACCATAACCGCTATGCCCCGGTCTGCAGCATATTTTAGGCCATATGTTCCGGCTTGATTGTTGACGTCCAAGAAGTTGTACTGAATTTGACAAAAATCCCAGTCATAAGCGTCAATAATCTCCACAAAATTGTCCCTGTCCCCATGAAAAGAAAAGCCCACATTTCTAATTTTCCCAGATGCCTTAAGCTCTGCTAAAAAGGAAAGGACATCCAGTTTCAAAAACTTTTCCCAATTTTCCGAATTCAAGGCGTGCAATAAATAATAATCAATCACATCTGTTTGAAGGCGCTTTCTCTGCGTTTCAAAGATTTTGTGCATATCTGCTTCAGTTTGAACAAGCCAAGGCGGTAACTTTGTGGCAATGTACACTTTCTCCCGATACCCATCTTGAAGGGCCTTTCCAATAAATGTTTCACTTTGACCCCCGTGATAGAAATAGGCTGTGTCCACATAATTAACCCCTTGATCAATGGCATTTCTCAATTGTGTCGTGGCCTTTGCCTCATCAATCAGGCCACCTTTTGTGGAAAACCGCATCCCGCCATAGCCCAGTATGGAAATCTTATCCCCACTTTTCTCAACCACTCTATACTTCATACTTTTCCCCCTTAAACAAAAAACGCATCCTGAAAGTTTTGGGCAATCAAAATGCGCCTGTTGGCAATTTTACAAATTCTTAAGGTTATCCACAATCTGCTTTGCAGTGTTGGTGATTTTGTGTTGAGATTCCGATATGGTGTTAAGCTTATGGACTTCACCTGCTATGGTTTCATTTTCTGTACGGAGAGATTTCAAAAGCTCCGAAATCTGCGCCGCAAAGTCACTGGTGTTGTCACTCATCTTTTGAACTTCAGTTGCCACCACCGAAAAGCCTCTGCCATGCTCCCCTGCTCTGGCTGCCTCAATATTGGCATTCAACCCTAGAATTTTAATTTGCTGGGTTATCTTATTCACCGCCCGGATCATTTCATCCGATTTTTCAATATAGGTGATAGACGCTTCAGATGTCTGAATCAATTGCGAATTGATTGTATTAAGATCACTGGTAATGTCAACAATTCGGTTCATTTCTTCATGCAATTTTTCACTGGTTCGATTGATTTCATCCAACTGGTGGTTGAGCCTCGACGTCATGTCAATTTGCTTGTCTACAATCAGCATCATCAGTTCAGCCACATCCGACTCTACAATCCGCTTTTTACCCCCATAGGTTTCTTTTAAAAGTTCAATGACTTTCGCACTGCCTGTTGCATCCACTAAAATGTCCGCTTTTGGATTGATATCACGCACATCCGATGCCACATGAATTCCAAACGCTTTTGCCTTCAAAATACCTGGAGATTGAAGGTCTCTATCTATCACACTAACCACTTCAATATTTTCATACGCATTGAAAAGGTTCAAAAGTTTGGTTCCACCTGTCCCTGCACCAATTATCGCTATATTCATACTGTGTTCTCCCTTCGTTTGCCTCTTTTCAAATTATACCACAACCCTTGATCAGTTCAAGGTTTTAACAATCAGATTAACCATCAAAAAAATATTAAAAAAATGTGGTATTCAGTCTCCTTTTATGGATATAAATACCCATAGCACTAAAAAAAATGAAGCAAGGGAGTGAAACCATTTGAAGCAATTTATTAAAGACATTAAATTTATGAAGCAAGCCATGATGCGAAAAGTGATTTATGCGCTGATTCCCATCATTCTTTCCGCCATTTATTTTTTTGGATGGCGCGTACTGACACTTCTAGCGGTTGTATCCTTTTTTGGGGCTTTGACGGAATGGGTTTTCGTTCGTAAAACAACAGGCAAAATAACGGAAGCCGTTTGGGTCACTAGCATCCTCTTCACCTTAACCCTGCCGCCATCAACCCCTTACTGGGTTGCAATTATTGGCATTATCTTCGGCGTTTTGTTCGGCAAAATGGTCTTTGGTGGATTTGGTAAAAATCCATTTAACCCGGCCTTGGTTGGACGCGCCTTTATTTATGTAAATTTTCCAAGCTTTATGACCGTTGAGTGGATTCAACCCTTTAATGGGTTTCCAGGTGGGTTTGCCCACTATACCGGCCAGCTTATTGACACTGTGGCAGAAGCAACGCCAATGCTCCTTTTTAGGTCTACTGGTCAAATGCTGGATTGGAATCAGGTCCTACTTGGAAATGTCTCTGGGTCAATTGGTGAAACCAGCGCCATTTTAATTTTACTCGCTGGCATCTACCTGCTTGTCACTAAAACGGCATCCAAAGAAACTGTTTTCAGCGTCCTTGGCAGTTTTATCATCATGAGTCTTATCTTAACCCTACTGGGATTTGCACAAGTTCCAAACCCTATTTATGGCCTCTTTTCCGGTGGCCTCCTCTTTGGTGCCATCTTTATGGCAACAGATCCCATTTCCTCGCCCAAAACAAAAGAAGGGCGTGTGGTCTACGGCATTATCATTGGGGTTGTTACTGTGATTATCAGAGGATTTGCCCTCTTTGCGGGTGGCATCATGTTCGCCATTTTAATCGGCAATACCTTTGCGCCAATTATTGATGAGGCTGTAAATGCTTTAAAAGCTTCCAAAAAGGCCAAACTGGCCAAGGAGGTGTCTCATGGCTAAAAAGAAAAAGATTCTTTACCCTGTCCTTTTCATGATTGGCCTCACGGCGCTCTATACCTTCATCTTGGCTTCAATCAATCAAGGCAGCCTTGAAATTATAAAACAGCAAGAGGCACTGGCAGAGCAAAAATCTATCTTGTATGTTTTCGGCATTGACGCGCCGGACTCAAACGATGCCACCACTGACCTCTACACCTCAAAAATTGAGACAGTTGAGACTAAGACCCAATCCTACTATATCTACAAAACGTCAGATGGCATTAAAGGGTATGCGTTTCCCTTTTCTGGTAAAGGCCTCTGGGGCAGCATCTCTGGTCACATTGCCCTATCAACAGACTTTAAAACGGTCCTCGGTCTAAACTTTACGTCACATTCAGAAACACCAGGACTTGGCGGCCGAATTGATGAAGACTGGTTTAAAGATCAGTTTAGAAATTTAGATGTTTCAGCCTCCCCATATGTGGTTTTCAGGCCATCTGATTCTGGAAATGTCGATGCCATAACAGGCGCAACTTTAACCTCAAAATCTGTCAGCACCATTTTAAATGACTTTATGGCTGATATTGACACATTTGCACAAAAGGAGGGTTTATATGACTGAAATCATCCGGGTGTTTAAAGCCGGTATTTATAAGGACAATCCTGTTTTCAGACAAATTCTCGGCATTTGTTCATCCCTTGCCGTTACAAATCTTTTAACCAATTCATTGGTTATGGGCGTTGGCCTCATGTTCGTTACCGCCTTTTCAAGTTTTACGGTTTCGCTCCTTCGAAGTTATACGCCAAAGCACATCCGTATGATGGTGCAAACACTCATTATCTCGGCATATGTGATTATGCTTGACCTCTTTTTAAAAGCCTATATGCCCGATATGTCAAAAGCACTTGGCCCTTATGTCGGTCTCATTATCACAAATTGTATCATTATGGGCCGGGCTGAAGCCTTTGCTCAAAAAAACAAGCCCTTCATCTCTTTTTTCGATGGCTTAATTATGGGCCTGGGCTATACTTTGGTTTTACTCTTTATTGCATTCTTCAGAGAACTCCTTGGCTTTGGTACCCTCTTTGGCGTTACAGTCCTAGGCAGCGGTTGGGTCAATTGGACGCTGATGATTATGCCACCCGGCGCCTTCTTTATGCTGGGGATTGTGATCTGGGCAACTTATAAACTGTTTCCACACGAAGACGACGCAGGAAAGGCAGGTGCTAAAGCATGATTGACATCAACCCTTGGATTATCTTTTTCGCATCCATTTTTACAAACAATATGATTTTGGCAAACTTTCTGGGCATGTGCTCTTTTATTGCCGTTTCAAATGAAATCAAAACATCCCTTAGTTTAGGCCAAGCGGTTACCTTTGTACTGGCCGCTACGTCTGTGCTTAACTATTTCATTTACCACTACCTCTTGGTCCCAATTGGCCTCGAATACCTAAGATTTATCGTCTTTATTATTGTCATTGCGGCCTTTGTTCAACTGGTGGAAATGATTATTGAACGCTATTTTGAAACCTTGTACTATTCCCTCGGGATTTTTCTCCCCCTTATTACTGTAAATTGTGCCATCCTTGGAGTCTCCCTCTTTATGATTATAAGAGACTACTCCCTCATCCAATCTTTTGCCTTTGGCGTTGGATCAGGTCTAGGATGGACCCTAGCAATCGTTGCTATGGCAGGTATACGCAAAAAAATCCGGACTGCAAAAATACCAAAAGGCCTCGAAGGCCCCGGCATTACTCTAATCGTCACCGGCATTATGGCACTTGCATTTTTAGGATTTTCAGGCATTGTACAGATTCAATAGGAGGTTACTATGTCAACAATTGCACAAACAGTTCTTACAATCAGCGGCATAACAGGCCTTCTCGCACTCCTTTTGTCTGTGGCCAACAAAACCATTGCCAATTATGGGGAAAAGAAAATCACCATCAATTCTGAAAAAGACCTACTTGTAGATGGTGGCGACACCCTCCTATCGGCTTTGGTAGACCAAAAGATTTTCATCCCATCAGCTTGTGGTGGCAAGGGCAGCTGTGGCTACTGTAAAGTTACAGTCCTTGAGGGTGGTGGTGAAATTCTACCCACAGAGCTGGGCTACGTTACGCCAGACGAACGCCAACAAGGGGTCCGTCTTTCTTGCCAACTTAAAGTCCGTGAAGATCTAAAAATTCAGATTCCTGAGGAACTCTTTTCGGTTAAACAATTTGACTACCACGTGGAATTCCTTAAAGATGTTACACCCACCATTAAACACCTTAGACTTTCACTGCCTGACAACGAAGAAATCACATTTAAAGCTGGCCAATACATTCAGATTCTTGCGCCAAAATACAAAGAAAGTGATGAAGAAGTCTACCGCGCCTACTCCATTGCCTCATCCCCTCTAGACACAAAGGCCATAGAACTCTATATTGGCTATGTCAAAGAAGGCAAGGCCACCACTTACGTTCACAATTACCTCAAAGAGGGTCAAAAAATTACGGTGGTTGGCCCCTATGGCGATTTCTACTACCAAGAAGGGGACCGCGACATGGTCATGGTGGCAATTGGCACTGGTATGGCCCCCATTATGTCCATCCTCAAATACATGCATTCCAAACAAATTAACCGCAACGTCACCTTCTACTTCGGCGCACGAACCCGGGAAGACCTTTTCGAAATGGAAACGCTCGACGGCCTTATGAAAGACATGCCAAACCTCAAAGTCATCACCTGCCTAAGCAAGCCAACTGAATCTTGCAACTGGGATGGCGAACAAGGTCGAGTCACAGACATGCTCAAAAAATTCCTCGACACTGCAACCCAAAAAGAGGCTTACCTCTGCGGAAGCCCTGTCATGATCGACTCCGTCATCCCAATCCTCAAAGAAAAAGGCATGCCCGAAGAACGCATCTACTATGATAAATTCGAATAAGCGTGAGGCTGCGCCTCGTTGAGTGTGCCTTCGGCACGGGGAGTGAGGCTAAAGCCTCGTGTAGTGGCAGCAAAGCTGCCGGGCAGTGCGCCTTCGGCACGTTAAGTACTAGTTCGTAGCGGTGATTGCGACTGGCGTCGCGTCGAGTATGCCTAAAGGCATGGGGAGTGAGGCTAAAGCCTCGGGGAGTGGCAGCAAAGCTGCCGGGCAGTGTGCCTTCGGCACGTTAAGTGCTAGTTCGTAGCGGTGATTGCGACTGACGTCGCGTCGAGTATGCCTAAAGGCATGGGGAGTGAGGCTAAAGCCTCGGGGAGTGGCAGCAAAGCTGCCGGGCAGTGTGCCTTCGGCACGTTAA
>NZ_JAFBDT010000006.1 GCF_016908355.1 Fusibacter tunisiensis
GGTCAAAAACAAGCCGATTCATCCCCCACCTGCACTCTCACTCCGTGAGCAAGGTGGCTTAGAGGCGGGGGACTTCTCGGCTATTTTAGTTAAAAGTGTTTTTTCAATACTCTTGACCCGGTCTCCCATAATATTCCCCTTTAAATATTTCGTATTTCAATTTTATCACAGGCCTGATTTTAAAAAAAGAACAACATATCTTTAAGCCAAACTGCTAAAGATATGTCGTTCTAATATTGCATTAATATTTATTGCAAAATGCTTCAATTCGGTTTAAACCTTCTTTAATATTTTCCATGCTTGTTGCATAGGATAATCTTATATAAGCGTCCACACCAAAGGCAATTCCAGGTATAACAGAAACCATTGCCTTTTCAAGTAATAGTGACGCAAAATCTATAGAGGATTCAACTTTTTTCCCTTCTATTTCAAGTCCTAAATAGTGTGAAATGTCTACCATGACGTAAAATGCACCTTTAGGCTCTACGCATGAAATCTTATCTATGTTACGTACACGTTCTACCATGTACTTTCTTCTCTCATCAAATGCGAGACGCATCTCTTCAATTGGAGATTGGTCGCCATCCAATGCCTCAATACTGGCATACTGTGCAATTGTATTTGGATTAGATGTTGCATGAGACTGAATATTACTCATAATTTTAGCAATCTCAACTGAGCTGGCTGTATACCCAATCCGCCAACCTGTCATCGCATAGGCCTTACTCAGTCCGTTTACTAAAATTGTATGATCATAGGCAAACTTAGCGATACTCACATGTGTTTCACCATATATTAATTTTTCATAGATTTCATCAGATATGATATATAAGTCGTGTTTAATCGCAAGGTCAGCTATGGCTTTAAGCTCACTCTCTGTATAAACAGTCCCTGTTGGATTATTTGGGCTGTTAAGCATCAATGCCTTAGTTGCAGGTGTAATGGCAGCTTCAAGTTGACTTGGAGTCACTTTAAAGGAAACTTTAGCATCGCCTTCTACGAGTACAGGCTCTGCATCTGCAAGCTTAACCAACTCATAATAACTCACCCAATATGGAGACGGTATGATCACTTCATCTCCGGGATTGCAAATTGCTTGAAGGGCATTAAAAAGTGAATGCTTGGCGCCTGAAGAAACTACAATTTGATTATTTGCGTATGTGAGACCATTGTCTCTCTTAAGTTTTGATGCAATGGCGCGTTTCAAGTCAGGTAAACCAGAAGCTGCTGTATAGCCGTTGCCACCTTTTTCAATTTGCTTAATCGCTGCAGTTCGGATATATTCAGGTGTGTTAAAATCGGGTTCTCCTGCCCCAAAACTGATTATATCAGCCCCTTCAGCCTTCATTTGATTCGCTTTGGCAGATATCGCCAATGTCATTGATTCTGAAATTGATAAATTTTTTCGTGATAAAGATTTCATTAAGACCTCCAACATATTTTGGATTTAATTTGTTCGACATCATTATAACAAGAGTGGTTTCAAATGTACATGAACATAATTAGTTTTTTCTTTCTCCTGATTAAAAAAATAAGTTCAAAACGCAAAAAAGGATTGAAGAACAAATGTGCTTCAATCCTTTAAGTTTACTCATATTCGTACCAATCATCTGATTCAGATTCATCCTCAAAAGAAACCTGAAGTTTCAACTCGTCAGCAGAACAGACAGAACTTACCACGGCTTCTTTTCGGAGCGTTAAATAAAGTTGCGCTTTTGTAGCGTCCACATAAGGGTTCACAAAAAGTGTTCCAATACCAAAAGCAAGTGCCCCCAATAAATACCACCCAATAAAAGATAAATCTAGTACAAACATATTTCATTTGTGGCCACTGGTCATATCTTCACTCAATTCCAAAGCACGTTTATAGCCAATTTCCGGATTATCTGCAAGGATATATGGCACCATCGAAAATGCGTAAGATTTTATAATGCCCGGAATAATCAATAATAAATAGTATAAAAAATTAATGACTGCTCTGTATAGCATCGATGTCAGTACACCTGAATAGGAGCCACTTACAAAGGAACTTGTAAGATGCGATAAATCTACGTCAGCTTCAGCACCTCGCACGAAGAATTTTCTGCCTCCAACTTCCAAATGGTACCCTACAAACACACGGAAAGCAATAGAGCCAACAATTAGCAATAGGATAATAACCAACCCGAATCCCCATAAAAATCCAAAAGAAGATGACTCAATGACACTTTGCCAAAATCCAGCACCCTCTTGCATTGTAAAATCCGTACTCACATTTGTATTGCTCGATGACCCACCCGATGAACCGGATCCCACAAATAAAAGCAATAAACTTACAAGAAAAGCTTTTAAGTAATTCGACTTTAAAAAAGACTTTGCTTCAGTCTTTAACATTTCTCTTGTCCACATGTTTTCTGTTCCCCTTTCTATATCATAACACACGTCTATACCATTTATAGTAGACTTAATACGTATCCACAATAAACCATTTTGTATTCATTGACAAATCCAAATCAAAATACATTTTCCTAAAATTCTGCTCATTTGGTGTAAAAACACGCACAACAGGGCTTTCAGGATATAGTTTGTTTTGATACAGTACAATGCCTCGATGACCTGAATTTAAAATAATACCTGTTCCATTGGGATAAATGTTAATGTGCTTGGCAAAAGTCTCCATAATTTGAGTATCAAAATGTGTATTTCCCAAATGTGTTATTTCCCGATAAACTCTATCAGGCCGCAACTTTTTCTGGTAAATTCTATCATTTGACATTGCATCATAAACATCCGCAACCGCAACTATGCGTGCATAAAGCGGGATCTTTGTATTCCTTAATCCCCAACAATAACCTGTCCCATCATATTTTTCATGATGGTGTAAAGCAATTTGAGCGGCCTCTTCAGATATATTGGTTTGGGTTAATATTTCATATCCAAACAAGGTGTGCTTCTTAACTTCAGAAAATTCATCTTTTGTAAGTCTGCCTGGTTTCTTAATAATTTCCTCCGAAATCATTATCTTCCCAATGTCATGAAGTATAGCCCCTGTTCCAAGGTCTTTTAACTGTACGCGATTTAGCTTTAAATCAATCCCTATAATCAAAGCCAAAACACCTACATTTACTGAATGTTGGTATGTATAATCATCAACTGATCTCAGTTGAGACAGGGCAAAAACGAAGTCTTTCTGTTCCAACAATTGTTCAATCATTTCTTCCACAATACCTGTAATTTTTTGGATATCACTGTTGGTGACTGTTTTAAAGCGTAGCATCGTTTTCTTAATCTGATTTTGGGCGTGCAAACGCGTCTTCTCTTGAACGACATCATGGATATTGAGTGACTGTCTAATTTGAGCCACACTTTCCTTTGTCAATTCACCAGAAGGTTCTATGAAAATTTCCTGAACACCTGCCTCTTTAAAACGAGGGGCATAGGTTTCACGATATTCGGTTCCTCTTTTAATCAAAAGAATCCCGTCATTTCCATATACGTCTTGTGCAATTATGGCACCCCTTTGGATGCTGTTCAAAGATGCTTTCAACATTTCCCCACCATATAGTATAATAATTTTTTTGTACATTAAAAAAGTACCATATATACTTACTTTATGACATCTATCATCATAATGCAACCTTTTGTGAAAAATGACCCGATTCTGTAACAGTCTCACTTATTATTATCGGCATAAAAATGCTAAACTTTAAATATACGCAAGAAATAGTAACTTATTATTTAATCATATCAATATCTTGATGTATTTATTTTAACATATCAAAACAGAGTTTGCACCATTTTTTTACATTTTTGTCGCATTTAAAAAGCATCTGAAATCTCTTCCAGATGCTTAAGTTTACTTTTTATAATAGAAAAAAGTACGATTGGACTCAAACTTATATCTTTGTGGCTGTATAATTTGTTCTGTACTCCCTACGAAGAAATAACTGTCTGGTGATAGAGACTCGTAAAATTTACGATACATTTCGTCTTTGGCCTCTTCAGTGAAATAAATCATGACATTTCGACATACGACAAGGTCAAATCCCTTTGGATAGTCATCTCGTAAAAGATTCATCTTTTTGAATTCCACACAATTTTTAACGTCATCCTTGATTCGATACCCTTTACCTACAGGTTCGAAAAAACGTTCAACATAGGCAGGTGGCACATTTTTAATGCTTTTTTCATTATACATGCCAATCTGCGCTTTGTTTAAAGCCTCACTGTCAAAATCAACCGCAAGAATTTTAATGTCTCTAAGTGGCAAAAATTCGCTTAAGCACATTACCAGAGAATACGGTTCCTCCCCAGTAGAACAAGCAGCAGACCATATTTTAGGGCGTTTTGTTCGCTTAAGAATAGCTGGAAAAACCTCTGATCTTAACATTTCCCATTGGGCAGGATTGCGATAGAACTCAGATACATTTATTGTCAAATAGTTGACAAACTCGTCGTACACATCCTTATCACGATTCATCAGTTGAAAATAAGATTCGAAATCTTGAAGCCCATGTCGAGAAATTAGGGATTCAATACGTCTTTTCATCTGCCTTTCTTTATATAAAGACAGGTCAAGTTTCGTTTTTGCAAAAATTTTCTCTTTAAACTGATCATATCCTTCCATAGGGATCCTCCACGCATTATATTATAAATCCCAGCTCGCTTTTGCTGCACTGGGATTTAATCATGTTATGAATTAAGCTTCTACGTCTTCTTCAACTTCATCAGTTGATTCTTCTGTTGTTTCTTCAACTGTTTGAACTTCTTGAACTTCTTTCATAGACAGTTTAACTTTTTTCTCATCAGCAGCGAACTCAAGTACTTTCACTTCTACAAGGTCATTAACCTTTAACACGTCAGCTGGTTTTTCCACGTGCTCTTTTGCAATATGAGATACGTGTACAAGACCTTCTATACCAGGCTCAAGTTCAACAAACGCACCAAAGTCTGTCAAGTTGACAACTCTACCTTCGTAGATGCCTCCAATTTCATACTTGTTTTCAAAATTTGACCATGGCTCTTCAGTCAGTTGCTTGATACTTAATGAAATTTTGTTCTCTTCTTTGTTAAAGTCAATAATTTTAACATCGATTTTATCGCCAACTTTAACAAATTCTGATGCAGGCTTTATACGCCCCCAACTCATTTCAGTCACATGAACCAAACCGTCCATACCACCAATGTCTACGAAAGCACCAAAGTTTGTAATACGCTTCACTTCGCCTTCTACGACTTTACCAACTTCAACATCCTTCCAAAATGCTTCTCTTTGTGCTTGTTTTTCTAAAATTGCAAACTCTTTGTGTGAGAAAACCGCACGTCTTTTTTGCTTGTTGATTTCAATTGCTTTAACTTTCAAAGTTTGTCCCACATAAGGTTTCAAGTTTTTAACAAACCTATCAGACAATTGAGATGCAGGAATAAAACCTCTGATTTCTTTGTAATAAGCTATTAAACCACCATTTACTGAATCAGAAACTTTAACTTCAATTGCTTCGTCGCGCTCATTAATGCCTTCAAGCTCAACCCAGTCCTTGTCAATACTTACTTTTCTGAGCGATAAAAGAATGTTGCCTTCTCCGTTGTCATGGCTGACAACATAAACATCCAGTTCGTCGCCTTCTTTAAACTTTTCTTTCAAATCAAAGTCAGTTTCAGCAGAAACTTCGTTTTTAGGAATAACGCCGTCAGATTTATAGCCAATGTTAACAATGATCACGTCAGCGTTAACTTGAATTATGCTTCCTTTAACGATTGATCCTTTTCTTGGGATTTTCAATGATTCTTCGATTTGATCCATCATTTCAGCCATTGAATTATGATTTTCCATCAAAAAATACCTCGCCTTCATTTTCTATTTTAAGGATAACCGAGTCGATAATCCAATCCGGTGTCGAAGCACCAGCGGTAATTCCGATGACTTCATTGCCGCTTAAGATTGAAAGATCCAAATCATCCTTAGTTTCAATGTGAATCGTATTGACGATTTCTTTACAGATACTCGCCAACTTTAATGTGTTCGAACTGTGTTTGCCACCTATCACAATCATTAAGTCTACCTGACTTGCAAGTTCACGACATGCAGTCTGCCTTTGATTTGTCGCAAGACAAATCGTATTGTGAATCACACAGTTTTCAAATTTTTCTTTTAATACAACCACAATTTCATTCCAAACATTTATATTGAAAGTTGTCTGTGCAACAACACAAACTGGTCCAATCATAGGTTTGATTTTTTGTGCTGCATCTACAGATTTCACTACAATTGCCTGATTGTCACACCAACCATTGATGCCAACAACTTCAGGATGGTTGCCATCACCTACAATGATTATATTATACCCAATAGAGGCATGAGTTGAAACCGTATTTTGAATTTTTTTTACATAAGGACATGTTGCATCAAAAATTTCAGCATTGATATCCTGAATTTGATCATATACTGATTTCGGCGCACCATGTGAACGGATTACGATTTTATTTGAAAGACCGTTTTGCCCCGTCATGTCCTCAATTGCATTAATAATAGTCACGCCCTTTGATTTATAAAGCGTCGTGACTTGTTCATTATGAATTATTGGACCAAGCGTATATATTTTTTCATCTTGATTGGCAGTTGATGCAACCACTTCATCCAAAATTCGAATCGCTCTTTTAACACCATAACAATATCCAGCATGTTTGGATACCATAATTTTCATAATAAACCTCGTTATTATACCATATTTAAAGTCTACTTGTCCAGTAGCTGTCCATAATACTTCATATCATTGTAAATAGACTTCATAATCTGCTCAGACATTTTTTCAAGTTCAGCTGACGCAACTTTCTGACCATAGTAAGATTCAAATGACACAGGTGGGTGAAAAACAACACGTAAACGCCCAAACAATTTATAAGGTGAATCCAAGGTAACCGGTAAAATTAAAGTTTGTGTTTTTACAGCCAACATCGCAACGCCAGATTTAACAGGTAGTGGGGTTTTCCCCTTATTTCGAGTGCCCTCAGGAAAAATACCAAGACTTTCACCATTTTTCAAAATAGACAATGCTTTCTTAATCGCTGTCAAATCATTGGCATCTCTATCGACAGGAAACACACCTATTTTTGATAAAAAACTGGCCACTATTCTATTTTTAAACAACTCTTTCTTTGCCATAAACCTGCCTTCAAAAGGCAGTAATGCACCAATGACAATAGGATCTTGAAGATTAATATGATTGGCACAAACAATATAATTTACAGATGTATCCAAAGTGTCTAGTCCTTCTACTTCCATTTTATAAAATAGTTTGTAGTAGACCCAAGCACCGTGTTTACAAATTTGATATAGCATACCCATTTTACACCTACTCATTTGTATACGCAATTTTTTTTAGAATCAAATCGATTACCTGATCAGTGGTCAGTTCCGTCGTATCTATAATTTCTGCATCATCAGCTATTTTAAGTGGCGATACTTCACGTTCTGAATCTAAACGATCCCGCTCATTTATTTCATCTACAAGTGCCTTATAGTCTACTGAATATCCAGCTTTATCAAGTTCAATTTGTCTTCGTTTTGCACGTTCTTCTGCTGTTGCAGTTAAAAAAAATTTGAACTTTGCATTGGGCAACACATGTGTTCCAATATCCCTGCCATCCATAATCACCGATTGTGTTCCAGCAATTTTGCGTTGCAAGTCGACCATACATTTACGAACATAGGCATCCATCGCCACATATGATACATTTCGACTAATTTCAGGTTGACGAATTGCTTCAGTCACGTTCTTTCCATTTGCCCATATTTGTCCTGGGGCAACTTCCAGTTCCAAGGCTTCCACAATTATTTCTAAGTCATGAGCGTTTTGAACTGAACGCTTTTCAATCAAAGTCTGATACGTAACAGCTCGGTACATTGCGCCTGTATCTAAGTATACAATTCCGAGGCGCTTTGCCACTTCACGCGCCACAGTGCTCTTACCAGACCCTGCAGGTCCATCAACAGCAATTTGAATCACTTTTTTTCTCCTTTGTATTTAGCGTTTAAAAACAAATACCACCCTTTGGTGGTATTTGTCCTCTACGATTATATCGCATATTCATAACTTAAGCAAACATCATTTATTATTGTATACGCCATAGTTTTCCCAGATACGTTCTAACTTTGCGAGATTCTGTTCAACACCTTCTTTTTTCATACTTGTTCCTATAATCAAGGCATTTATCAAACTCATTGGTGCAACAAGTGAATCCACAAAAGTATTCATATTATATTTGGCTGTCAAACAATAGGGTGTCTTATCATAAAGTGGTGAATTCAAGCCATCTGTAATGCCCAATATATTAATCCCATTAGAGAGTGCATAGTCCACACAATCATAAGTTCTCTTTGAATATCTTGGAAATGAAAAAGCAATCAAAACATCTTCTTGAGAAATATTGAGCAATTGATCGTAAACGTCCTGTGCAGTTTCTCGAATCACAACAACCTCTGGCAAAATAAAATTTAAGTAAAAACCAAGGTAATTGGCAAGAATCGATGAACTTCGAAGTCCCAATATATAAACTTTTCTGGCTTTTATGAGCTGTCCAACAAAAACCTCAATCATTGGCACATCCAAATGTTCGATTGAATGCCTAATATTTTCCATGTCACTCATCATCACACGTGCCAAGCAATCCGTATCATTTTGTCCCTTAGACATCTCAAACCTTTGGACCGTCGTCAGTTTACTCTTAATACTTTCTTGAAGTTCTCTTTGCAACTCAGGATAACCTTCATAACCAATTGATCCAGCAAACCTGACAACAGTGGATTCACTAATATTAACTTTTTTGCCCAAAGTAGACGCAGTCATAAATGCAACTTTATCATAATTTTCAAGTATATAATCTGCAATCTTTTTATGACTTTTACTTAGCCCAATATATTCTTGTCTAATTCTAGCCAGTAAATCCGCTTTTGCCATACAGTCACCACTTCTTTAATTTAATAGTTTTTTGCCAATTCATATCCCTTCTGAAGTGCCATCTTATTTAGGTCTTCAGTACCTCTAGGAATTCTTGCCAAAATTGCTTTTTCAAGATTTTCTTTTGTAACAACATTGCTTAGTCCAACAATCAGTCCTAAAGCAACAATATTTGCAACTATTTCTTTACCGACTTCTGTCCGTGCTGTTCTCAATATAGGTGCTTTAATCACTTTTGAAGCCGTTAAGCCTTCTGGCAATTCTAAGGTTTCATCCACAATAATAATGCCGTCTTCAGAGATGTCCGTAATATACTTATTACAGGCTACCTGAGTCAATGATAAAACCATATTGGGCAAAGTAACTTTTGGAAAATCAATATCAGACTCACTGATAATAACCTCCGCTTTACTCGCACCACCTCTGGCCTCTGGTCCATAACTTTGTGTTTGAATTGCATTCTTATTATCCTTAAGCGCGGCTTCAGCTAAAATAATACCCGCTGTAATCAAGCCTTGTCCGCCAGATCCTGTTAATCTCAGTTCAAGTTGTTTTTGCATACCAATCCGATCTCCTTTCAACAGTTTCAGTCAACTATTTAAACATTTCAATGATTTGATCGTAAAGTTCTGTGTACTCCGGCTCTTCCACATTTACAAATTCTCCCATTAGGAATTTGCCTTGTTTCTTCTCCGGTGGCAATTTTTCTGCGACTTTATGATCCACAAAACTGTCTTTCAAGAAATTCATCATATCCACAACTGAACCTTTTTTGTTCTTTCGTCCATAATAAGTTGGACATATTGAAATTGCCTCTACTAAAGAAAAACCTTTATGCTTAATGGCAGATTCAATATATTTATCCAATTGATTCACATGATAAACGGTTCCTTTGGCTGCAAAAGTTGCCCCAGCACCGACTGCAAGTTTTGTAATGTCAAATGGCTTGTCGATATTACCATAAGGTGCTGTCGTCCCCTTATCGTGCGTTGGCGTTGTTGGTGAATATTGACCACCTGTCATCCCATAAATATTGTTGTTAAAACAAATCGTTGTAAGGCCAATATTTCTTCTTGAGGCATGAATCAAATGATTTCCGCCAATTGCAGACAAATCTCCATCTCCTGCAATAACAATAACTTCCAATTCAGGATTTGCAAGTTTTACGCCAGTTGCAAAAGCTAAAGCACGTCCATGCGTTGTATGAAGTGTATTAAAATCCATATAGCCCGGCGCTCTTGATGAACACCCAATTCCAGATACGATACAAACTTTGTCCTTGTCGAGTTTAAGCTTATCAATTGCTCTGGCTATAGAGGCCATAATTATACCGTGTCCACAGCCTGGACACCATATATGCGGCAATTTATCTGTTCTAAAATAATTTTCTACTAAAGGCTGATTCATTAGAGCACCTCCTTGAATATGTCAGTTAATTCTTTTGGCGTAATTATTTCCCCATTTGCCTTGCCATAGAATCGAACTGAACAAGCAGATTTCACAACACGCTCAACCTCGAGTTTCAACTGCCCATAATTTAATTCAGTTACTAAAATATCCTTAATTTTGCCAGTGTACTCTAATAATTTTTTTTCAGGGAAAGGCCAAAGTGTAATCGGTCTAAAAAGGCCTACTTTTACACCCTCTTCTCTCAGCGATTTTACCACTGCCTTAGCAGTTCTTGCAGTACCACCATAAGCTAAAATCATATACTCAGCATCGTCCATTAAGAATTCTTCAAAATCTACAATATCATCTACATGATCTGACACTTTTGACATCAAACGGTCCATGAGTTTTTGGGCATTTTGAGTACTATTGCTCGGGAAACCTGTTTCATCATGCATTAATCCTGTCACATGATATCTGTAGCCTGCCCCGAAATCCGCCATTTTAGGAACGATATCCCCTTCTTCTACTCTATAAGCTTTATAATCCGACCCCGCTTCTGGCCGAATTCGATTAAATATCTCAATTTCTGAAACTTCAGGAATTTCTATTTTTTCACGCATATGACCTGTGATTTCATCTGTTAACAAAATAACAGGTGTTCTATATTTTTCAGCCAGATTAAAAGCTCTTACTGTTAAATCAAATGTTTCTTTTACAGAATCTGGTGTTAAGCAAATAACTGGGTGATCGCCATGCGTTCCCCACATTGCTTGCATTACATCACCCTGACCTGGTGCAGTTGGTAAGCCCGTACTCGGACCGCCTCTTTGAACATTGACGATAACAAGCGGAATTTCAGCAAGTGCTGCATAACCGATGTTTTCTTGCTTTAAAGAAAAACCAGGACCTGATGTTGCTGTCATTGCTTTTACGCCTGTCAAAGATGCACCTATTGCTGCAGCAATGCCTCCAATTTCATCTTCCATTTGTATAAACTTTCCACCCAATCGTGGGAGTCTTTCTGCTGACAATTCAGCAATTTCAGTTGATGGTGTTATTGGGTATCCAGAATAAAATCGCATACCTGCCATTAATGCACCTTCGACACATGCTTCATTGCCTTGAAGAAACTTAACTGTTTTAGACATCTTCCTTACCTCCTAGAAAAATTGCAAAATCTGGACATCTCATTTGGCACATGCCACATTTAATACAATTTTCCCTATCCAGCATGGTCACTTTTCCATTTTCATTAAATCCCAGAACTTGCTTGGGACAAAATGCGATACAGATGCCACATCCTTTACACCAATCTTCTTTAATATGAATCGTCAAATTTTCTCTGTTTTCAGCCATTGCAAGACCTCCTTTACACTCTCTTTAATCATAACACAGGTCATATGTTTTGCAAGGACAAATTCATTTTATCTCGTAATTTTTATAATTTTGCAATTTTTCATTCATTTTGTATATTTGGCTAATAGTATCATTGTATACAGTTTAGCGCGATCCCTTGCATGGCGTGTTAAAAAAATCTGGAAGGTGTACTTCAAAGAAAGAAAAATCTGGATCCGGGTCAAGAGTGTCTCGAAGAACAAGGTTTTCCTTTTCAAAAAAAGCCTTCGTGTTGCTGTTGCTTTTCACATAAACAAGAGGATGCCTGGTATGGTCCAAATAATTAAGGGCAGCCCTCAAAAGACCATCACCAAACTGTAAGCCTCTCTGGTTACTGTCTACTAAAATAAAATCAATAATCGGGACTGACTCATTTTCAGTGATACTGCATACACCATGAATGCATCCAGATTCAACAACAACAAAACAAGTGGCTTTAAGTACGTAATCACTAAATTTATCACACGCATTTCTTTTCAAAAGCGCCAAAATGGCTGGTGTTTCATCAGGATTCTGCTTTCTGATTTCGATCATCCTCAGCACCCTCCTCCTCATTCTCTTTTAGAGATTCAAAAATCGTTTTTCCACCAAAGTCTTCTAGATTGGGTAGATCTTTTAAAGATTTAAAACCAAAACTCTTCAAAAAAAGATCTGTTGTGCCATATATTTGTGGACGTCCTATTCTTTCTAATTTGCCAACAACTTCTACCAGTCCGCGCTCAATTAAACTTTGAATCGGACTGTCACAATTTACGCCGCGTACCTGTTCAATATCAAGTTTCGTAATGGGTTGCTGATAAGCGACAATCGTCAAAACTTCCAGAGCCGAATTTGATAATCCCTTGCTTTTAGTCGTCACACATAATTTCTCGATATAGGGGAAATTGTCTTTTCGTGAAGCCAATTGATATTTTTTATTAACTTCAACAATTTGAACCCCCCTATTTTCACTTTCAAATTGCGCCATCATTTCGTGGATGATTTTTTCAACCGTACTGGGTTTAACCTCTAAAATGCTTGCAATTTTTGTCCCGCTTAAGGGTTCCCCCCATACAAAAAGAAGGGACTCAATAATAGATTTATAGCCCACTTCTTGGTCAATGGCTTTCATATTTATGAGATCCATTACACATCCTCCTCATGAATTTTCCTTACAATTTCTATATCTTCAAAAAGACCACTCTGCTGAATTGCTATGCGTTTCATTTTTAGAAGTTCTAAAACAGCTAAAAAAGTAACCACAATTTCCTCTCTCGTTTTAACCGAGCCAAATAAGTTGGAAAAATAAACCGTTGAATTTTGAAACAAATTGGTCTCTATAAAGTCTATCTTCTCTTCAACTGTAAATTGATCTCTTTTAATGCCCTTAAAAAATGATTTTCGATTGTGATCATAACGATCTGCTTTTGTTAAAAGTCTCTGTACAGCTTCTATCAATAACTCTTTTTCTAAATCATCATTCAACGTATTCATATCTGTTGCCTTCACATAAAGACCAAGTTCTTCCTGCTCTTTAAAAACAAGTTCATCTAAAGAACTCTCTCGATGCCTTAATGCATTTGACGCTTCTTTAAATTTTTTGTACTCAATCAACCTTGCAACCAATTCACGTCGTGGATCCTCCTCTGAAAAATCATATGTTTCCATATCTGCATTGGTATCAGGCAACAACATTTTTGATTTGATTTCTAAAAGCGTAGACGCCATGACTAAAAATTCCGTTGTCATATCAAGATCCATTTCAGGTAATTCATCCAATATTTTTAAGTACTGATTGGTTACCTTTACAATTGGAATGTCATAGATATCAATTTCATCTTTTGTTATTAAATGAAGGAGTAGATCAAGTGGTCCTTCAAAAGCATCTACTTTTATCTCTATTTTCATAAATCCCCTTTATCCATAAAAGTTCGTCATCATATGACAGTCTAAGTGAATGGTCAAGTTTATACTTAAGAAGCATCTCCAGAAGTTTGCCAATTTCAGGGCCTCTAGGAATTCCCATTCGAATTAAATCATATCCTGTCGCCGTAACTTTAAAACTGGCCAAATGTGTCATAAAATAAATGATTTGATCTTTCTTTATGTCCGTTAAGGCACACGACATCAAGCTTTCAACTCTCATATTATACAACATTTTGTAAATCTCGTAACCATTTTTATCTAAAACAGCAGGGGCCTCCCATTTTTCAACACATTCAATTTCTTTAATAAGAGGCGTAAAATAGGAATCCAAGTTCCGTAAAAGCGTAAACTCTTGATTAAAAGCCCAGAGAAAATAAACATACGGCCAAAGACCATATACGGCGCCAAAAACAGGACGCATTTCAAAGAAAAGTTTTGTAAAATCACGAAAATCTGGAATTAAATTATACTGGCTGTAAGCACATAAAAGGTGTTCTCCAGAGGGTTCAAGCGCATCTTGCCATAGTATTTTTAAAAACCTACCGCGATTCAGAGAAAGAATTTCCACAGCAGGGTTAAAAATTGACTTTTGATCCTCAATAATTCTAAATTTATACAGCGTCATATATTTTATTGCCCGCAAATATCGAGAAGGATCTTCCTTATAAGACGCCTTATGAAGCACTCTTAAAAATCGCCGATCTATATCTGGCCAAAAATGTGGGTGGGCCAATTGAATTGCCTTTAACACATCGGCTTTTTTGGGTTTTAATTGCGTGAACCACGCCATCGTTTTTTCAGACAAGGGTACAATACCAGTATTTACCGTAAAATCTCTTCTTTCAAGGTCATCTAAAAGTGTTACGTTATAGATCACATTTGGAACCCCATCATAGTTAGGGTAAAAATCACGCCTGGGGGCTGCAAAATCATAAGTAAATAATGTCCCTTTATAATGAGCTGTTTTTATTTTAGATCGACTTATTGGATAAAATGCAGTCAAACGTTCAATAAATTGATCAAAATCACCCATCACAATAAAATCAATATCATTTGAATCGAGGCCAAGAACAAGGTTGCGTATACAGCCTCCAACAAAGTACAGATCAATTGGCATATTTTCTTGTAAACTCAATAAGTTTTTGAAAAATTCTGCATCTACACACATAATTAGCCCCCTCTCCCATTATAATGAATAAAAAAACCATCTGCAACGGAAGTCGTTACAGATGGTTTGATTTTATTCTACAATTTCATAGATATACTGGACTGGATCAGGTGCATTTTTCCCCATGATAAATGCTGATTTCACCATTTTTTCAGCCTCTTTATTGTTTTCCAAATTACTATGGAGGATACACAAGGTATCTCCTAAGTTCACGTGATCTCCCATTTTTTTCTTAAGTGTAATGCCAGCAGCATAGTCAATCTTGTCTTCTTTGGTACGTCGTCCTGCCCCTAAAAGCATGGCCGATATTCCGACTTTTTCTGCATCAAACCCTGTTACATACCCTTCAATGCCTGCTTTTACTTCAATCTGTCTTGACGCTTGAGGCAATTTTTCTGGGTGATCAACAACACTTGGATCACCACCTTGAATTTTAATAAACACTTTCAACTGTTCAAGTGCGTCACCAGAAGCAATAACTTTTTCAAAGTGTTTTCGTGCCAATTCCAAAGTATCAAATGCCCCTCCAAGAACAGCCATATAGGAAGCGATGGTTAGAGCAACTTCAGTCTCATCCTTTGCGCCTCTGCCACTTAAAACATCAATTGCCTCACGCACTTCATTTGCATTTCCAACTTCATGTCCCAAAGGTTGATCCATGTTTGTAATAACAGCAACTGTCTTTCTATTAAGCGATTTTCCAATGTCTACCATGGTCCGTGCAAGTACTTTCGCTTCCTCTAAGGATTTCATAAATGCGCCCGAGCCCACTTTAACGTCTAAAACAATAGCATCCGCACCAGACGCAATTTTTTTACCCATAATCGAGCTGGCTATTAATGGTATTGAATTTATTGTCCCTGTTACATCTCTTAAAGCATAAATCTTTTTATCAGCTGGCGTTAAATCCCCTGATTGTCCCACAAGTGCCATTTTATAAGTGTTAACATTGTGAATAAACTCATCTGCAGTAAGTTCTATCTTAAACCCTTCAATAGACTCTAGCTTGTCAATGGTTCCACCAGTGTGCCCTAGCCCTCTACCAGACATTTTAGCAACTGGGACACCCACCGAAGCCACAAGTGGTGTTACCACAAGGCTAATTTTATCACCAACGCCACCCGTTGAATGTTTGTCTACTTTTATGCCGTGAATTGCAGACAAATCTACTGTATCTCCAGAACGTACAAAAGCATCTGTAAGTTCTGCAGTCTCTTCAGCTTCCATTCCTACAAAATATACAGCCATTAAGAAGGCTGACATTTGATAGTCTGGTATTTCACCTTTTGTATAGCCTAAAATCATAAAATCAATTTCTTCTTTGCTTAATCTACCGCCTAGTTTTTTCTTATTGATTACATCAACTGCTCTCATTTATTATCCTCCACTTTACGCTATTTCCACAATTCGACTTACCAGACGAATAAATGTACTTTGAACCCTTTGTGCGACTTCAACAACTTCCGCATGATTCAGGGGTGTTTTCTGGATTCCTGCTGCCATATTTGTGATACATGAAATCCCTGTAACCTTCATTCCCATATGTGCCGCTACCAGTGCTTCCGGTGCAGTAGACATCCCTACTGCATCTCCACCAAGCATAGCGGCTAACTTAACTTCAGCAGGTGTTTCATAAGATGGTCCCGTGAAGTAAAAATAAACACCTTGTTTCAAATCAATAGCCATCGTCTTTGAGGCTTCTAAAATTTTTTGATTGAACGCATGGTCATAAATATTAGAAACATCTGGAAATCTCGGTCCCAAGTTAGAGTCATTAGGACCAATCAAAGGATTTACACCCATAATATTAATTTGGTCTGTAATCAGCATTAAACTGCCTCCAGTAAAATCTGGATTTAAGCCACCTGCTGCATTTGTCAAAATCACATGTTCTACCCCTAAGGCTTTCATAACCCGGACTGGAAATGTAATGTCCTGTATGGAATACCCTTCATAGTAATGGAAACGGCCTTGCATCGCGATAACTTTTTTTCCCATAAATCTTCCCGCTACAAACTGACCCGCATGGCCTTCAACCGTTGAAACAGGAAAATGAGGTATATTCTTATATGGGATTTGTACGGGTGATTCTATAGAATCTGCCACAACACCTAATCCAGAACCAAGAATCAAACCAATTTCAGGAACTTCAACTAAATGTCTGTTAATATGTGCTTTTGCTTCCTGAATTCTAACCATTAAATCAATCATGAAATACCTCCTAATCTAAAGAATTTCATCTTTAAAACTGGTTCCATATGGCGTTTTATCAATTCCAAGAATATCTGAAACGGTTGCCGCAATGTCTGAAAATGTCTTACGCGTTCCAAGATCAACACCTTGTTTAACCGATTTTCCATATGCCAAAATTGGAATATACTCACGTGTATGGTCTGTACCTTTATACCCTGGGTCATTGCCATGATCAGCCATGATGATTAAAATGTCGTCCTCACGCATCGCCTCAAACATTTCAGGCAATCGAGCGTCTACTTCTTCCAAAGCAGCCTTATACCCTTCAACATTACGTCTATGACCAAATTTAGCATCAAAATCTACCAAATTTGTAAATAAAATTCCTTTAAAGTCTTGCTTAAGATAATGGATCGTTTGGTCTACACCATCCATATTATCGGTTGTGTGTACATCTTCCGTTATCCCTTCACCATCATAAATATCTACAATTTTTCCAACTGCTTTCACTTCAAGACCAGCCTCTTTCGCAAAGTCTAAAACAGTTTTATCAAAAGGTTTAAGAGAGTAATCTCTTCTATTTGGTGTTCTTTGAAAATTACCAGGCTCGCCAACAAATGGACGTGCAATTACCCTTGCAACTTGATCATCCCCTCTTAGGATTTCCCGTGCAATTTCACACATAGTATACAATTCTTCAAGTGGAATCACGGATTCATGAGCTGCAATTTGAAAAACACTGTCTGCAGAAGTATAAACAATGGGGTTGCCTGTTTTCATATGTTCTTCTCCCAATTCTTCCAAAACTACAGTTCCGGAAGCTGGCTTATTGCACAAAACCTTTCTGCCTGTTTTTTCTTCAAAAGCTTGAATCACATGCGGTGGAAAACCATCCGGATACGTTTTAAACGGTTTTTCAATATAAAGCCCTGCAATTTCCCAATGTCCTGTAGTAGTATCCTTCCCATTTGAAGCTTCCATAGATCTACCAAATGCGCCAATTGGATTTTTTTCAGCCGGTAGATAGTCAACACCTTCTATGTTTCCAAGCCCTAATTTAAGCATGTTTGGGATTTTAAAAGCCCCAGGAGATTTAGCAACACTTCCCAGCGTGTTAACCCCCACATCGCCAAATTTTTCAGAATCCGGTAAAGCGCCTATTCCAACACTGTCTAAAACAAATAATATCACTCTGTTAATCATGAGATTTCCTCCTCTTTCTTAAAAAAAATTAGAGCCTATCTTAGGCTCTAGGATGTGCTTTTTCATAAACGTCTTTGATTTTTGAATTCGACATTTCAAGATATATTTGTGTAGAAGCCACATCAGAGTGCCCCATCATTTCCTGAACTGCTCTTAAGTCAGCGCCATTTTGAACCAAATGAAAAGCAAAAGAATGACGTAAGGTGTGAGGGGTAATCTTCTTGCCAATTCCAGCATCTTCAGAATACCGTTTAACGACCTTCCAAAATCCCTGACGTGTCATCCGCTTCCCATAATAATTTACAAATAACGCTTCATTGTCTTCGTTAATCAACTGTGTCCTAGCAAGATTCAAATATGATTCTACTGCTTTTGATGCCATTGAACCAAGCGGCACAACTCTGCTTTTAGAGTGATGTGTACATCTGATGTATCCCATAGCCGTATTCACATCCGATAGGTTTAAGTCAATCAACTCTGAAACTCGAATTCCAGTTGCATAAAGCAACTCAATCATAGCTTTATCCCGTTTGCCTATGGGTGTCCGTATGTCTGGACTAGATATAAGTTTTTCAACTTCACTTAAAGTCAACACTGCAGGCATCTTCTTCTCAGCCTTAGGTGCTTCCAACTCTAATGAAGGATTAGTTTCTATATACCCTTTATTGTGAAGAAATCCAAAAAAAGTTCTTAAAGAAGCAACATTTCTTGATAAAGTTGCATTGGCCTTGCCTGATTTCTTAAGTTTCAACACATATTTAAGCAAATCAACACTTTTAATGTGTGTTAATTCTGTAATCTTCTCTTCATCTAAATAATAGCCAAAATACCTTAAATCTCTTTTATAGGATTGAACTGTGTTGTCGGACAAATTCCTATGATCCCTTAAAAACACTTCAAAATCCTGAACAGACTTCTCCATAACAAACCCCTATTCTAATCTTATCCATTTCTTAAAATAAATAAAGACATATTGCTTTCTTTTGTGGTTTTTCTACAATCTATTTGCCTTTAACGTTTTCTTTTGTTCGTACATTGCAGCATCGGCTTCATGAATGAGTTGAATCACGTTGTTGTGTTTTCTAGGATGATATTCGGTAAACCCAACGCTGGCACTAACAGGAAACACAAATTGCCCAGATGCATTAAATTTAAAAATATCATCCTGAATACGATACCATACTTTTCGGGCTTGATGGACATCACACTTTTTAAAAATCACCATAAATTCATCGCCACCCAACCGTGTCACGACATCATTTTCTCTAAGGTTGGTCTCAATTATTTCTGTAATCTTTTTAATCAGTAGATCGCCTTCTTTATGGCCATACTTATCATTAACAAGTTTTAAATCATTTATATCAATGTAAGCAACAGTCAAATCATACGACTGTACAATTGAATTCATCATAGATTCTTTAAGAAAGTTAAGACCAGCTTCTCTGTTTAAGGCACCTGTCATGAGATCCGTTTCAGCCTTCACCTTATAACTTTCCATATTATTGTCAACAATAAACAATCGATTCAACAAAATAACAACAGCAAAGGTGAGAATTGTTGTGAGCATATAGTTGCTGTTCATATATAGGCCAATTGAAACATTTTCTGCTTGTTCCACCAAGCCACTGGATATAATTTTCACCAAATTTACAAATGTATTTTTTTGGTTAAACACAATAAATGCAAAAACGATTACATTGCTTAAAAGCAATGTGCGTTCCATTTCCTTGTTAAAATGTGTAATTTTTTTGAAAATACGCATAATCATTTGATAGTATTTTAGCAAAAGCAAATATAAGATCCAGTAAATAAAAACAACTTTATAACTTGAGTAGAAGAATACAACTCGATAATCAACGACTGACTTAAAGAGAAGAACATTTAGATTTGACGTCATCATAGAAGATAAAGTGACAATTAAGAACAAAAACAAAATTGATAAAGAGGCAATAAAAGAGCTTATACCATAGACCCATTTTAAATAGAAAATTAAAAAGCCATAAAAAATAACCACATAAACTAACTGATTTAAACTAAAAACACAAACAAAAAAAACCATAAAAACCAACAGGATAATATGTTTTCTAATATCCTGTGTCCTTAAACCGGGTACAATATTGGCAAGTCCATAAACAATGGATAGTGCGCCTAATGTTGAATAGATGAGTTCTAAAAATAGCGTCATCTGTCCTTCTCCCATTATAGATTACGTATAAGCTTCCTTTTTTTTAGCAGCTTTTAATAGCATTTCTCTCGCATGTTGATTTGTCGTTTCAGTATGTTCGAAACCGCCAACAAGCCTTGCAATTTCTTCTTGGATTGTGTGTTCTGATAGGGTTTCTATCTCAGTTAATGTCTCACCATCAAATTGACTTTTTTTAATTAAAAGATGATGGTCTGCAAACACAGCAATCTGAGGCAAATGGGTAATACAAATAATTTGTGCATACTGTGAAAGTTTCGCAAGTTTTTCACCAACGACATTGGCTGTAAGACCACTGATTCCAGAATCAATCTCATCAAAAAACAAAGTTGGCATAGCATCCATTTGACCAAGAACAATTTTTATACCAAGCATAATTCGAGAAAGTTCACCGCCTGACACAACTTTTTTAAGCGGCCTAAGCGGATGCCCTGCATTGGTGGAGATTTGAAATTCTATAAGGTCAACACCTGTTGGCCCTGGCATAGTTTTTTCTGTTAACTGAACCTTAAACTTTGCTTCTTTCATGTTTAATTCCACAAGTTCAGCCATCAATGCTTTCTCTAAAGAATGTGCCGCTTTCTCACGTCTTTTAGACAATTCATGGCTAGCAACATCATATTTTTTCAGGATAAGCTCATAGCGTTTCTTTTGTGTCTGTAGATCAGACGCCACTTGTTCATATGACTCTAGCTCTGTCCTAAGTCTCTTAAGTTGTGATTTAAGTTCAGCGATGGTCTGACAATTATATTTGGATTTCAGTTGGTTGATTTCATCCAATCTGCGTTCAACCTGATCCAAACGTTCCGGATTTTGTTCCAACTGGTCTTGATAATGCACCACTTCTTTTGCAAGATCATCCATCATAAAAAAGAGTTCGCTAAACCGTTCAGAAAAATTCTTAAGGGGCTCATTATAATCGGCTACCTTTTGAAATGCGCCAGAAAAAGAGGCTAGTGATGTTACAACACCATCTCCATATTCTCCGGATAACCAGTTTCTTGCTCTTTCAAACAACTCTTGTATACTGTCAAGTTCGCCAAGAACTTTAAATTCACGCTCCAGTGTCATATCTTCACCGTCAACTAAGCCTGCTGTTTCCAATTCATTGACTTGAAAAATCAAAAAATCCATTTGTCTCTGGCGATCTTTATTCTTAAGTTCCAAGTTTCGAATGTCTTTCTGAATTTGATTCAACTCTAAATAGAGTTTATGCACCTCATTCAGAAAGTCAGATATTTCTTGTGTGCCATAAGTATCCAAAAAATTTAACTGTTCATCGGGATTTAACAAGACCTGATTGTCATGCTGGCCATGTATGTCTATCAAAAACTGTGTGACATATTTTAAATGCGTTAAAGTTGCAATTTGACCATTAATACGAGAAATACTTTTTCCTTTTGCTTGAATCTCGCGTGTAATCGTTATGATATCCGGATCAACAGAAAATCCATTATTTTCTAAATATAAATTCACTTGCTTATTTGTAAAAAAACCAGCACGTATAATTGCTGTTTCTTTTCCAATCTTTACATGGTCCTTATTTGCCTGTCCTCCAAGTACCAAAGCAATTGCACCCAGCACCATGGATTTACCAGCGCCTGTTTCACCTGTGATGGTATTAAAACCTTCTTTAAAATCAATTACTGCTTCATCAATGAGTATAAAATCTTTAACATACAGTTCAAACAGCATAAGGCCTCCCTCAGTTAACTTATGAAAGCAATTCCTTAAAACGGTTCATAATTTCGTCACGCTTCAATTCATCCTTAATCAATAAAAAAATGGTGTCATCTCCCGCAATACTACCGACGATTTCTTTAAAATTAAATGCATCAATTGCAACCGCTGCACCACCGGCAGATCCCACAAGCGTTTTCACGACAATAATATTTCCAGCATAATCAATTGAAGTTATAGAATTTCTGAATATCTTCAAAAACCGATCATTGACAACGCCTTCTTTTTCTTTTGTTGACGCGTATTTATAACGGCCATCTTTGGTTAAAACTTTAATCAAACGCATCTCTTTAATATCTCTAGATACTGTTGCCTGTGTTACCTTAAATCCAGATTGTTGCAATTCCAGTGCTAATTCTTCTTGTGTTTCAATATCCATTTTTTCAATGATTTCCAAAATTTTTGAATGCCTGGTGTACTTCATACTTTTCCCTCCCCAACACTCTTATTATAGTATACTATTAAATTTTAGTAAAATATTATCTCTCTAAAAAAAGACTAGACTGATTACGCCTCCCATTGCAATATAAAAAAGAGGATGTTTTTGATATTTTCGAATCAATAAATAAAAAACACCAAACATCAAAAGCGCTTTTAAGTCAATTCCTTCTAATGGCCTATAAATAACGCCCCCATCTCCGTGATAAAGAGAAACTAAAGCTACCTGGAGCACTGATGTGCCCACAAGTCCAATTACTGTGGCTTTAAGTCCTACAAATGCAGCTTGTACAGCAGGATGTCTGTTAAACTTTGAAAGAAATTTTCCCAATAATATTGCCAATATAAATGCAGGTGCAATGATTACAATTGATGCCAGAAGTGCACCTAAAACACCAAATTCCCTATACCCAATATAGGTTGCCATATTAATTGCAATGGGACCAGGTGTTGACTGAGAAATGGCAATCAAATCTGTAAAATGACTGTCCGTTAGCCATGCATTTTCAATAGAAATGTCTCTAAGAATCGGGATCATCGCCAAGCCACCGCCATATGTAAACAATCCGATTTTTAGGAATTCAAATAAAAAAAAGATGAGTTTCATGACCCCACCCGCTCTCTATATGCATAAATGCCAAAAAAAGCACCAATAACAATTACAAGTAGGGGTGACACCAAATCAAAAAAAACAACACCAAATGCTAAAACCATAACTGCAAATGTTTTTTTATCAAAAACTGCCATTTTAAACAAACGTGTAAACGAATCGAGTAATAGGGCAAGAACAACCACACGAATCCCTCTGAAAATCTTTTGAACAACCTCCAAATGCCCAATCCTCTTATAAGCGATTGCGATAAAAGTTATAATGATAATTGAAGGTGTAATAACCCCGAGTGCTGCTGCAACTGCACCTGGAATGCCATAAAGTTTATAGCCAATCATAGTGGAGGCGTTTGACGCAACCACGCCAGGTAACGTTTGGGAAAGCGAATAACTTTCAAGAATAGATTCCATATCTAGAAGGTTTTTGTCTTCCGCCAGTTCACGCTCTAAAATAGGCAACATAGCATACCCACCGCCAATTGTGAGAATGCCAACTTTAAAAAAGATCATATACAATTTTAAAAGTTTTTTTAAAAAATCCATACGTTCCTTCAATCTATTGTTTTAGTCATGCAATTGGCCGTGAGCCTCATTAACCAATTTTTTTACGCCGTTAAAAGCGTCATCACAAACACGAGTCTTTTTCCCATACGCCAAAAATTCAATGTTTCCTTTAGGCCCTTTTATAGGTGAAAACGTAATGTCTTTTACACAAAAACCAGCAGATGCAGCAAATGTCAAAACTTTGTCAATCACGAGTTCATGGACTTTAGAATCCCTTATAACCCCACTCTTTTTTGTATAGGCCCTACCCGCTTCAAATTGAGGCTTGATTAAAAATACAATTTCACCTTCCTCTTCCAAAAGTTCATAGGCAACCGGCAAAACAAGTGATAGCGATATAAAAGAAACATCAATGCTTATAAAATCCACTTGCTTGTTGATTTGTTCTGATGTAACATACCGGATATTCGTCCGTTCCATGTTGGTAACTTGAGGGTGATTTCTTAATTTCCAATCCAGTTGACCATAACCCACATCAATTGAAAACACATGTGATGCGCCATTTTGAAGCATACAATCGGTAAAGCCACCTGTTGATGCACCAATATCCATACAAACTTTACCCTTAAGATTCAAGCCATAAAGGTCAATGGCTTTTTCTAGTTTTAGCCCGCCTCGACTCACATAGGGAATCGGATTGCCTTTGATCTCTATCACAGATTCAACATCAACTTTGGTTCCCGGCTTGTCCACACGCATTTGATTCACAAACACAAGTCCTGCCATAATGTGTTTCTGTGCTTTTTCTCTCGATTCAATGTTAAACTTTTCAACAAGAAGTACATCTATTCTTTCTTTAGCCATTCAGCACCTCTTTTATCTGTTTTGCAATCCCTTCCGCATCTAGTCCGTGAAATCTTAGAAGGTCTGAAACATCCCCCTGCTCAATGAATTCATCTTTATACCCAATTCGGTAAGTTAGAGCATTATTTATCTTCCCAGATAAGCCTCGTAAAACCGCATCACCAAAGCCACCAATAACAGTATGGTCTTCCACAGTTATAATATATTTATGTCCAGCGACTAAACTTTCCAACAGATCATGTGCCATTGGTTTAATTTGTGGAACATGAATCACTGTCGGTGAAAATCCAATTTCACTTGCAACCCTCTGTGACGCTTCAAGTGCAATTAAACTCATTTTCCCTGTTGCAATAACTGCAATCTTTTCTCCAGTCATCATGACTTCCGGTTCCCACCCTTCAGACGAAACAGGTGTGGAAAAATTCGCCATCCCCCTAGGGTATCTAATGGCAATTGGGCCCTCAAAATACTGTGCCGAATAAGTGAGCATGTTTCTAAGCTCATTCCCATCTTTTGGGGACAAAATTTTCAAATTTGGAATTGCATTTAAATAGGAAATGTCAAAAATTCCATGATGCGTCTCCCCATCATTTCCTACAATTCCAGCTCGGTCTATGCAAAAAACAACTGGTAAATTTTGAATACACACATCGTGGATAATTTGATCATAGGCACGCTGAAAAAAGGTAGAATAGATGGCAATATAAGGTTTTACGCCTTGCGTCGCCATCCCAGCACCCAATGTGACAGCATGTTGTTCCGAAATGCCCACATCAAAAATACGTTTTGGAAAAAGTCTTCTAAAGTTAGAGAGTCCCGTTCCTTCTATCATTGCGGCACTTATGGCTACAATCTTACTGTTGTGTGTTGCCAATTCAACCAGCGTATCTCCAAATACTTTTGAATAATCCTCTTTTTCAACCGCTTCGATAACCTTAGCCGAATCAAAACGACCAACACCATGGTAACGATTCGGGTGCTGCTCAGCAAAAGCGTATCCTTTTCCTTTTTGTGTTAACACATGGAGCAAAACGGGTTCTTTTGTTTTTTGAATCATCTTTAAATGCGCAATTAGGGCTTCTAAATCATGGCCATCAACAGGGCCTATATAGGTAATTCCAAGGTCTTCAAAAAATTGGCCGTTTTTTACAAGATAATACTTTAGGCCACCTTTTAATCGACTAATAAACCGAACCATAGGGTCACCCACAGAAGGTACTTTTGACAATTTTCCTTTTGTTATCCCTTTAAGTGAAAAGTAGGTTTGATTTGTTCTTAATCGATTTAAAGCTCTTGACAGACCACCCACGTTTTCAGAAATTGACATTTCATTGTCATTTAAAATCAATTTTAGATTCACAGCAGAATGTCCCAAATGATTCATCGCCTCAAAAGCCATGCCACCTGTCATTGCACCATCTCCAATAATAGAGACGACATCATACGTTTCATGTTTTAAATCCCGAGCCATGGCTATGCCAAGTCCCGCAGATATGGATGTACTGCTATGTCCCGTATCAAATTTATCGTGTTCAGACTCTGATCTTTTCGTAAAGCCGCTAAGCCCACCAAGTTGTCTTAGTGATGAAAATTCTGATTTGCGACCCGTCAGCAATTTGTGAACATAAGACTGATGGCTTACATCCCAAATCATATGATCTTTAGGACTATCAAATACATAATGCAAGGCAATGGTTAGTTCCACAACCCCCAAATTCGAAGCCATATGGCCACCTGTTTTCGAAACAGAATCCACTAAAAAATGTCTAATTTCATAAGCCAAAACTTTAAGTTCATCTATAGATAACGTTTTAATATCCTGAGGCCCTTTAATGCCATCCAAATATTTATACATATTTATTCCTTTCTAAAAGGTGGTAAATGTTTATAAGTCTCTAAACTAAAAATCAAAGAAAATGCATATACAACTCTACCTGTTAATATCAACACCTCTTTAGATTTTGAAATTGCAATTTCTTTTCCAATTGCTTTCCCACCAACTGTAAGCGCTGCAACTATACCACTAAAAACAATTGCAAGATATGCTTGTGTCATTTCACCTAAATCATATTGATTAAAAAAGCCCACTATGATACCAATCGTTGTTCCACTAATGATTCCAGCAATGTCTCCAATAACATCATTACAAAAATTCGACACCCTAGATGCGTTTTTTATGAGTTTGATGGAATACTTGGCGCTCTTAACTTTTGATGCAGCCATGGCATGAAACGGTTTTTCATCAGCTGCAGCAACTGCGATTCCAATAGCATCAAAAAAAACACCAATAAAAATAATGGTGAGCAAGAGTAAGACCGCCACAAAAATATTGACATTACGAATTAACAGTTCAGATATAATACTAAAAAGAACTGCTAAACCAAATGTCATGATAAACGTATGAAAGATCCATTTTTTATTAATTTTAATATTACTTTTCATTTTACCACCAATACAATAAGTTTATGTATATCTGAGGCGGCCGATTGGATTAATTCTGCGGCTTAGGTTCAGTAGGATTTCCCAATTGATTGCTATTTTGTCGCCAAAATAGTAGTTTCCCATTAAAATCAACTTTGTAATGTCACCATATACAAGACTGAATTACCACTTAGTCCACACTTCAATCCCCAATCGACCGAATACAGTCTAGGAGCTTTCCTCAACAGTCCACACAATCCCTAGCCTCTTTTGCAGCGAAGGTTTGGAGTGGCAAATGGCATCCTGGAATTGGCCGATTCCAGAACGCCTAAACCATCGTCTACCACCACCACTCAAGGCAGGCTACTCTGCACTAAGCCTTTCGACCACATGCAGGTTTAATCTCGTAAAAACGAGTCTCCACAGGCTGAGGGTCAATTTCTACATGCCATTGTAGCTTGCCCCCTTACCCTTACTCCCAACTTCAACCCGAAACTGGGCGTTTCAAGCAAAAACCAGGAACTTCATCGATGTGCCCTTTAGCGAATTTTTAGCCCCGCCTTCAGGATTGGATTTTCTGACTAGAATACTGCGCCTCAAAAGGTCTTAAACGACCAAATTTGCAATAATAATACCTAAGATTGCCCCCACTGCAACTTCAGTGGGTTTATGTCCAACAAGTTCTTTTAAGTGTTCTTCCTCCAAATGTTTGTGTTTATAGATGTCCTTGATAATATCATTTATAATCTTAGCTTGCTTCCCCACAGAACGTCGAACGCCTGAAGCGTCATACATTACAATAAATGCCATAATTAGACTCAGGCCATAAAAGGGGGTCTCCCAACCTTCCAAAAGGCCTATAGCAGTTGATGCAGCAACAATTGTAGAGGTATGAGAACTTGGCATGCCACCAGAGCCATGTAACCGTTCAAATCTAAACTCTTTTTCAATGACAAAAGTAATCAATACTTTTAAAAATTGTGCAATAAACCAAGCGATAAAGGCCGCTATAAGAACTTTATTATCCAACAATGCGTTAATGCGCATACAGCCTCCAATCAATACTCTCTTACAGAAAGAAACTTCACCGTCTCAACCAGAAAATCCGATTTCAGTCTTAAGTCTTCAATCTGTCGCAATATCGTTTCTTTTAAAGTTGAAATGTGGGTTTCTGTCTCCAAAATTCCCATGAGAACTGGATAGGTGATTTTTTTATTTTTTTGATCCATTTGCGTTTCTTTTCCCATTTTCTCTGAATTGCCTTTTATGTCTAAAAGATCATCTACCATTTGAAACATAAGCCCAACATCTTCACCAATTTTTTTAAATTTTTCAACGTCACATTTGGGTGCATTGCCCAAAAGAGCGCCTGCTACAAGAGCAGCCGTTAAGAGTTTGCCAGTCTTCAAATGGTTAATATAATCCAGATCAATATGACGCATGTTTTGTTCAGCATACGTCATATCTGCCACTTGCCCTAATATCATACCACTTGGTCCCGATGCTTTCAAGATGGCATTCATTGCCAGAACACCACATCTTTGAAACTCTTGATTTATAATTGCTTCCAACATAATTTCTGACGCATAGTTTAATAAGCCATCTCCAGCAAGCACAGCAACTGCCTCACCAAATTTAATATGACAAGTGGGTTTCCCACGCCTTAATGCATCGTCATCCATACAGGGCAGATCGTCATGAATCAAAGAATACGTGTGAATCATTTCTAGGGCAAGTGCAAATGGATAAGCCGTTTCATAAGGGACATCATACTGTGTTGCAATTTCCAACAGCAATATAGGCCGAAGCCTCTTTCCACCAGCATTTAATGCATAAGTCATGGCCTCATAAATTCTCTTTTCTGCGGGTGTTTCTTTGGCAAGTCCCAATTTAGTTTCAATTTGCTTTTCAAACAAATCAATGCGTTTTCTCAATTCAACTTCATAGGTCATGACGACAACTCCTGATCATCCGAAATCAACATCTGTATCTTAGCTTCAGTTTCCTCTAAAAGTGCATTGCAAGAACGGTAAGTCTTAATCCCTTCTTCGAAGGCCTTCAGCATTTCATCTAAAGGTAAATCCCCGTCTTCCAGTTGAGTTGAAATCTCTTGCAATCGCTTCAGTTGAGCTTCAAATTTAATTTTTTTTGTTGCCATTGTTGCCTCCTTCATCTCCGAGCAATTGAACGTTCAAAACATTGGCCTCTAGAATACCATCTGTCAATCGAATATTTAATTGATCCCCCGGGTGTATATTTTTTGCAAGCGCTAGACCGCCTTCTTTTTGAACAATTCCATAGCCTCTCTCTAAAGTGTTTAAGGGGCTTAACGATTGCAACATATTTCCCATACCCAGTAAATTTGACTTCTTAAGCGACAAATTCGCTTTAACCGTTTGCTGGTTGGATTTTCCAAGTCTATTTATTTGATCTTTCATACTGTCCATTTGAGAATAGCAAGATTTTATCAAGGCTTTTTCCGAGAACCTGTCCAATTTAAGCCGCATCAATGCCACGCGTTGGTTTACGTTAAGGGCCATATTCTGCAAAGTCTTATTGATCACGATTTGAATTTCATCTTTTGATTTTACGGCTACTTCTGCTGCTGCTGAAGGTGTTGGTGCTCTTAAGTCAGACACAAAATCACTGATTGTGTAATCCGTTTCATGTCCAATACCTGTAATAATTGGTATTCTAGACTCAAATATTGCCTGTGCTACAATTTCTTCGTTGAAACTCCAGAGTTCTTCAATAGAACCCCCACCTCGTGCCAATAGGATAACATCTACAGGATATTTTTGATTAAAGTATTGAATTGCCTTTACAATTTCATGCGAAGAAAATTCACCTTGTACCCGAACTGGGTATATAAAGAGTTTGGAATAAGCCGCACGCCTCGTTGCCACTGATTTTATATCTTGAATTGCAGCACCAGTTGGCGACGTGATTACGCCAATATTAGACGGCATTTCAGGAATCTTTTTCTTAAGCTTTTCATCAAAATAACCCATTTGGGCCAATTTGAGTTTTAGAGCTTCAAATTGCGCGTACAGGGCCCCAAGACCAATATTTTCAATTTCTGCGACATACAGTTGATACTTTCCATCACGTTCATAAATTGAAATTTGACCCTTTGCGTGGACCTTATCGCCATTTTTTAAAGTCTTATGATGTGCTGCAAAATTTCGTGCGAATAAAACACAAGAAATTCTAGAGCTTTCATCTTTAAGGGTAAAATAACAATGTCCACTGGTATGTCTGGTAAAGTTTGAAATTTCACCTTCAACACTTACATGATTTAGTATAGGATCTGCCATCACTAACCGTTTAAGATATCTATTGATTTCTGTAACTGTATAGGCTTTCATTTTAATCACTATTCTTTACACCTCTTACGTGTCTTCTCGTCAATTCAGCAACCCCATAAGCGTTGTCTCTTGCATACTTTGCTTTTGCAAAATAGACATTGGACTTATGAGACAGCATGGCTTTTATATGGGAATTAGATGCCACACCCCCAGCAATGATAACAGGCAATCCTTTGCAGGCTTCATCAATCCACTTTTCAATCATATAACCAAGTGTATTGAAGATATGCCGACACACCTCGCTGTTAGAAGATGTGTTCAATAGTTTCATATATTTATTCTCAAGACCAGAGATATTATAATCATAATGGAATTTAAAAGCGACTTTAAAATGCGCTTTAGATTCTGATAGCATGCCACATTGGTCCATGTGAACGCCACTTGGAAATGGGAATCCCATCTTAACCCCTAACCGATCCACCAACTGGCCAAAACTGATATCCAGTGATTCACCTACTTTTTTAATATCAAATCCTTCACCCTCTAAAAACACATGGAGCAGTTCGGTTGTGCCCCCTGAAAGGTGCATGGTCATAAAAGACTGTGGAAATTGTTCAATGCCACAGGTGGCAAGCGCCGCCATAACATGTCCATCTTGATGTGACGTCTCATAAATAGGCAACTCTAAGGCAGTGGCTAAAGTTTTTGCAAACAGTAACCCCGCATGAAATACAGGCATATAAGACTCTTGTGCATTTCGAGGCATTGTACTTACCCCTATGGCCTCAATATCTTGTACATTCACGGATTTTCCTAAACGTGCAAAAATTTCAGGCAAATTGTGCGTATGTTGAAAAAAGCCATCAGACTGTCGCAGTCCACGGGCTCCTTCCTTGACTTTCAAGATTCTATTTTCCTCAAAAACAATATCCCCTGTTGCAGAATCTACCACACACATTGATGTCGTATAGCAACTCGTATCGATTCCAAGAATCATTGACTACCTCTTATTTGTTTTCAACAAAGTGACTCAAAACACCATTTACAAACTTGCCAGATTTTTCATCTACATACTTCTTCGCTAAATTAACAGCCTCGTTAACGCTTACCTTATTGGGAACGTTTTCAACATAAAGCATCTCAGTAACGCCTAATCTTAATATTGCCAAATCAATTCTAGCAAGCCTTTCTATTTTCCAGCCCTTTAAATGTTCTGAAATTTTACTTTCCACTGTTTCTCGGTTCTCTATCCATTTATTCACAAGACCATTTACATAATCAAGGTCTAAAATTTCTTCATAGTGACTGAGTAGTGACGCCATGGTTATCTGATCATACGCTTTGTGTATTTCAAGTTGATACATAATTTCCATTGCCACCTCACGACTTCTTGCGCGATTCATGTAGCCTCCTTACATGAAAATGACCAACTTCGCAAGAAGCCAGTCGCTTTTCACTCTATTATACTTCTTTTTTAGTAGTGATGCCCTCAACAGTTATATTTACAGCATTAACAGATACCCCTGTCATAGACTCAATAGCTGTTTTAACGTTTTCTTGAACCAAAACAGCCGTTTCATCAATTTTTGTACCATAATCCATTACAACACTTAAATTAATAGTTGCCAAGTTTCCCATCATTTCAACTTGAACACCTTTGTGGTAATTCTTTTTGCCCATCATTTCCATGACTTCTTCTGAAATGGTGCCACTAAGGCCCTTAATTCCCCCAATTTCAGATGCAGCAATGGAAGCAATAACACCAATTACATCATCCGCTATGTTAACTTTTCCATGCTTCAATGAATCAATTGTCATATTTTCAGCCATAAAAGCCTCCTAAATCATTCGTTATATACTGACATTATATCAAACATAAACCCTCAGTACAAACAAATCTGAAGACCCTGTCTTGTAGGTGCACACGACAGGGTCCAAGATAACAACATAAATTAATTTTCGTCTTCACAGCACTCGCAATCTTCTTCGCCACAACACTCGCAATCATCTGTAAATTCAATTATCACGCCACAAGATGGACATTGAATCTCATCTTCCTTGTCGATCAAACTGCCATCTACATAGATGATTTCCCCACATTCAGGACATTCAACTTCTTCATAATCATCCATTTCAGAGTCAAATTCATCCGCCTCAAAATCGTCTTCGTAAAATTCATCTTCCAAGTCAGATAAATCTTCGTCAATGGAATCCACATAATCGTCCAACTCGACGATTGCATCGCCTAAGTCATCCAGTTCATCGTAAATCTCTTCAACTTCTTCAGCAAAATCTTCAAGAATATCGATGATTTGAAGCAACAATTTACCTTCTTTAGTTTCCTTGTCCACTTCCATACCGTCAGCCAATCCCTTGAGATAGGATACCCTCTCGTGCATATAGCTCATGTGTTTTCCTCCTTAAGTGGGTTTTATCAAAACAGAAAATCTGTTTTAATCATTTGAACGTGACAAATACTCTCCAGTTCGTGTGTCGATTTTTACGCGATCACCCTCATTTACAAATGTAGGCACATATATTTCAGCGCCGGTTTCCACTTTTGCTTTTTTTGTAACATTTGTTGCTGTATCCCCTTTAACACCCGGTTCAGCTTCAACAACAGTTAAAACGACAAAATTAGGTGGCTCAACTAAAAAGCATTTGTCTTTGTAAAATTTTAGAGTTGCATTGTCATTTTCTTTAATATACAAAATCGCATCTTCAACTTGTTCTGCTGAAAGCGGAATTTGATCATATGTTTCATTATCCATGAAATAATACAAGTCCCCTTCGTTATAAAGGTATTGCATCTCTTTAGTCTCTATATGCGCTCTAGGGAATTTTTCCGATGGGTTAAACGCTTGTTCTCTAATCGTTCCCGCTAAAAGACTCTTGTATTTCGTTCTAACAAAAGCAGCCCCTTTACCAGGCTTAACGTGTTGAAAATCTACAACAACCACAGGTTCGCCGTTTATTTCAAATGTAACGCCTTTTCTAAAATCACTCGCAGCAATCATTCATAACCTCCAAAAATTTTCAATTATAGACCATCATTTATTATACTTGAAAAATTAAAGTTTTGTCAATATCCGCCTACCAATTTCAGAAATAGAGTCTGCATCCGTCAAAATATTAAAATGAGCGGTCGTTTCATAAAGTTTTTTTCTTTGCTCAATTAATGTTTCAATTGAAAGTTCTTTTAATAAAGGGCGCGTATCATCCCCTTGAAGACGTTTTGAAATCGTTTCAGAGCCCGCTTGAAGAAAAACAACTCGCCCATTTGATCGAAGAAATTGTCTGTTTTCCTCAGCTAAAACTATGCCCCCTCCAGTTGATACAACGCACTTTGTTTTATCTCGAAACGTTTGAAGAATTTCTCGCTCTAACTTCCTGAAATACACTTCGCCCCACTTGTTGAAAATCTCAGCAATAGACATCCCAAGTTGGGTCTCAATCATGGCGTCTGTATCAAAAAACGGGACATTCAGTTCCCTTGACAACCACTTTCCTACTGAAGTTTTGCCAGCCCCCATCATTCCTATAAGAAATATTTTCTCTTTCATTATAATGATCTTTCTAATCTCGCTATCAGTTCAGAATCAAAACAAAACGTCTGTAGAGTTTCTCGAGAAATCAACTGTTTTTGATACAGTTCAAATAAACTGTAGTCCATAGCCATCATGCCCTGACGCCGTCCTGCAATTAAGGTGTTGTGGATTTCCGATATATTCTCACCTATAATATGAGATCGAACCACAGAATTCATCAGCAGAAGTTCATAAGCCAGTACGCGTTCATCATTTGCAATCTCAGGAACCAACTGTTGGGTAAACACGCCTAGCAATAAGGTTGCAAGCTTATGCTTTCGACTATTCCGGCGTTGTTCTTGATCTGAATATATAAAATTATCTAAAACTGAAACTGTGTTTATGGCTGAAACACCTGCAATAACCAATTTCCCAGACTCAGCAATTTTAAGTGCAAGATCTTTAGCTGCCTCCGTCTCTAAATTAGAAATCACAACAACATCCACATCTTGAAGCAAGGCATCTTGTAGGCCTTGTTCAAAAGACACGCAATCTGTCCCAACATCTCTTTGTATTACAATTGCTTGATCATGTCTGATCAAATAGTCTACAGGCGACTCAAGCATCATAATCACGCACTGCTTGGACCGATTGATGAACTGTACCAAGGAAGCTATGGTTGTTGATTTTCCCATTCCAGATGCACTCCCCACAAGCAAAAGTCCTCTTGTACGTTCTACTAGCGTATAGAGTGTTGCGTTTAATCCTAAAACATCCTGGTCTGGAATATTAAGTTTTAAGATTCGAATCGCCAAGGCAAAAGAACCCCTTTGTTTTACAACCGTAATTCTAAACCGTCCAAGTTCTGGAACAGAATAGCCAAAGCTTAGGGCATCCTCACGCTTCAAAGTTTCCCACTGTGATTCAGAAAAAAGTGCATTTAATGTTTCCACAACATCGTCATGCCGCATAACAGCATCTGACATCATAGTGACAGCTTCTCCATTTACCCGAAATACCGGTCTTGCCCCTGGGACAATGTGGATTGTTGTGGCCCCTTTATTCACACCAGTTCGAATCAATTGATTAATCATGGAACAACTCCATTATAAACCTCCGGCATTTATAATTGACATGACTTTAGTTGTCATCAAATCTATGGCAACTTTATTATAACCCCCTTCAGGGATAATAATATCTGCATATTTTTTCATGGGTTCAATAAATTGTTCATGGGCTGGTTTTACAGTTGTCAAATACTGATCTATAACCGATTCCAACGTTCGCCCACGCTCATTAATATCTCTTGTGATTCTTCGAATAATCCTAACATCCGCATCTGTGTCTACAAAAATTTTAATGTCCATCAAATCTCTAAGACGCTCATCTTCAAGAATCATAATGCCTTCAATAATAATAATTTCACGTGGGTGCACCAAAATTGCTTCCGCTTCTCTATTGTGATTTGAAAAGTTGTAAATTGGCTTTTGAATTGGCTGTAAATCACATAACTGTTTAATATGTTCTATCAACAAATCTGTATCGAAAGCCAATGGATGGTCATAGTTGGTTTTAATCCGCTCTTCAAAAGACAAATGACTCTGATCTTTATAATAAGCATCCTGTTCTAAAATCAGAATATTCTCATCTGGTAACGACTTGAATATGGCCTGTGCCACAGTACTTTTCCCAGAACCAGTTCCTCCAGAAACCCCAATTACTATCGGTTTAACCATTTACCTTCTCCTTTGCCTTTCTTAATATAAAATATGAATCAACAGGCTGATCCATAGGAACTTGAATCAACTGCTGTGCATGCGGTGCCACCTCAATGGCATTTCCTTGTGCATCATACATTTTGTCAACCGTTTGTTCGTGATAAAAATAATTCGGACCAATAATTTCAATGGCATCTCCAACTTTAAAGTTGTTTCTCTGCTCGATTAAAGCCACTTTTTTTTCTGGATCATAAGACTTTACAACGCCAATAAAATCATAAGACCTAATATAAGCGCTTGACCCATATAATTGTGACTCTGCATCCGCTTTTCCATAATAAAAGCCAGTTGTAAATTCTCTATGCGATACCTTTCTAATCTCATCATACCATTCCGGCTGATAGACATACCCTTGTGGGTCTTCATAAAACGCGTCAATAGCTTTACGATATGCTCTTACCACATTTGCCACATAATAAACACTTTTCATCCGGCCTTCAATTTTTAAACTGTCCAGCCCAGAAGCCATAAGTTCTGGAATTCCACCAATCATGCACAAATCCTTTGAGTTAAAGAAAAAAGACCCTGCCTCTGTTTCAACAATAGGGTAAGCTGAATCAGGTCTGGATTTTTCCACCAACTCGTATTCCCAACGACAAGGTTGGGCACAAGCACCTCGATTTGCATCTCGACCTGTCATATAATTGCTGATTAAACATCTTCCAGAATAAGAAATACACATTGCCCCGTGAATAAAGGCTTCCAACTCAAGTGTCATTGGGGTGTTTTTTCTTATTTCCGATATTTCTTCTAACGATAATTCTCTCGCCAAAATAACTCTTTTCACACCCTGTTCATGCCAAAATTGGGCACTCATGTAATTGGTGTTATTGGCTTGAGTACTTAAATGAACCTCTACATCTGGCGCCACTTTCCGAACATACATCAGTGTGCCGGGATCTGATAATATAAATGCATCAAATCCCATTTGCCCCACAGTCTCAATATAAGATTCCAAATAATGAATGTCTTCATTGTGTGGAATGATATTCAAAGTTAAAAAAACTTTCTTACCACGGCTATGTGCAAATTCTATACCCGCTTCCATGTCCTCAAAAGAAAAGTTCCTTGCAGCAGCTCTAAGTCCAAAAACTTCACCACCAATATAAACAGCATCTGCACCATATAAAATTGCAAATTTCAATTTTTCTAAATCACCTGCCGGAGCAAGGAGTTCAATTTTTTTCATGCCCGATTCACGGCCTCCTTCTTATAAGTAATTGCCAACCCATCTCCAAGTGGCAATATCGTGGTTTCAATATTTGGCTTGTCAGAAATATACGCTAAAAATCGACGCATGCGCTTAACAATGGTTATTTTTCGTTTAACCAAATAGGCATCCGTCGCAACCATTCCCTTATAAAGCACATTGTCTGATACAATAATGCCGCCAGGCCTCAGTTTGGGAAGCGCCAAATCAAAAAAAGTTTGATAGTGGCCCTTTGAAGCATCAATAAAAATCAAATCAAAGGTGCCTTCAATCTCTTTTAGGACCATCTGTGCATCCCCCTGATGTTGAATAATATCTACAGGAGACTCTAATTTTTCAAATGTTTCTTTGGCCTTTTCAATCATTTCTTCTTTAAGTTCAATGGTTTCAATACGTCCGCCTGTCATCCCAAGCGCCATTAGTGCCGCCGAATATCCAATCGCAGTTCCGATTTCCAAAATACGATTGGGTTTTTGAATTTGAATTAAGACCTTTAGATGTTGAGCAACTTCAGGATGCACAATGGGTATGTGATGCATTTCAGCATAAGTCTCTAGTTCAGCCAGCAATCCATCAGACTTCGGGAGTAAAGATCGAATATACTTTTCAACATAAGTGTCTACTATATTTGATTTTTGAGTCATCAGTTGCTCCTTCTAGCATCTCTCAAGTGTTCCTCATACGTCTCATTGAAGTAATGACTGCCATCATTTGTTTCCTTGGTCACAAAGAAAAGATAGGAAGTCTCTTCTGGATAAAGAGCAGCCTCCAGTGCACGTTTCCCTGGCGAAGCAATGGGCGCAGGTGGCAATCCAACATTTAGATACGTATTATAAGGGCTTTCAATTTCAGTATCAGCAATTGAAAGAACTGGCTTACGCTCTTGTAGAACATACTGCACTGTGGCGCACGACTCGAGCAACCATTCTTTTTTTATTCTGTTATGGAATACACTTGAAACCAATTTAAACTCCGAATCAACCATCGCTTCACGTTCAACAATCGACGCAAGCGTCACCAACTCTTCAACAGTCATGTTAAGTTCTTCCGAGCGCACATAATATGCTTCTTGAAAAACAGAATCAAATCGGTTTAACATCCGGGTTACAATTTCAACTTCAGTTGCCCCCTTCTTAAACTCATAGGTATCAGGAAATAAAAATCCTTCTAACAAGTTGGACCGATCAACACCTTCCAGAAATTTGTAATCAAACGGATGTGTTTTTAACACTTCAATAAACGCATCTGGATCGATTTGGTTTTTTGATGCTAAAAGATCAACAATTTGTCTAACTTCATACCCTTCAGGGATGGTGATTTTAAAGGTTTCAACATAAGTTTCTCCAGAAACCAATTTCTCAATAATTGTTTCAACATCCATAGAAGGTGACAATTTGTACGTTCCTGCCATCATTTTGCCATCAACTTCCATGAGCCTTACCTTCGCTTTAAAAGCATTGACATTTTGAATCAATCCTTCATCAAACAAAACTGTCCCTATAGTTGTTGTTGTGGATCCAGAAGGGATTTCTACAACCAATTCTTCAGTGCTCTCTGGATCAACAGGTGTAAAATATTTTTCAAGTACCGCAGCGCATCCGCTCAAAGAAAAGGCCACCACTAGGATGGCCATAATATAAATGAATCGCTTCATCAGTTTACCTCATTTCTAAACTTCCATAAAAACAGGCAGAATCATAGGAGATCTCTTTGTGCTCTGATAAATGTACTGACTTAAAGTATCTTTAACTGAAGACTTCAACGAAGCCCAATCCTTAATATTCTTGTCAAAACATTTTTTGAGTTCCTCTTCAATGACATTTTTAGCGCCTTCCATTAAGGCTTCTGACTCCCTTACATAAACAAAGCCTCTTGAAATAAGATCCGGTCCGTTAATCAGTTCGCCTGTGGAACTGGATATGGCGACGACAACTATAATTAAGCCATCTTCCGATAAATGTTTTCGGTCTCTTAACACTATATTTCCAACATCTCCAACACCTAAGCCATCAATAAATACGCGACCTGCTGGAACAGATTTTCCAAATCTGGCGCCATTTTGATCAAACTCCATTGTTGTGCCATTGCTCATTATGAAAATGTTTTTGTCTTGCATTCCCAAATCAAGCGCCAGTTGTCTATGTCGGTCTAAATGAACATACTCCCCATGAACTGGCATAAAATACTTGGGCTTTACCAGGGTATGAATCAATTTAAGTTCTTCTTGTTTTGCATGACCTGATACATGTACATCGGCTAAAGATTCATAAATAACCTTTGCACCTTTTTTAATCAACTGATTGATCACTTTATAAACAGATTTTTCATTTCCTGGAATTGGAGATGAAGACAAAATTACAAGATCACCTTTTTGTATTTCCATTTGTCTGTGCTCTGAATTCGCCATACGTGTAAGTGCGCTCATTGGCTCACCTTGTGACCCTGTCGTAACAACAACCAATTCATTTTCAGGGTATCTGTCAATATCTCGAATTTCAATGATTGTATCTGATGGCACTTTTAAATAACCAAGTTCCAAGGCCACACTTGTAACATTGACCATGCTTCTTCCTGAAAAAGCAACTTTACGGTTGTTCATGGCCGCAGCATTAATGATTTGCTGTACTCTGTGAATATTTGATGCAAAAGAAGCGACAATAATACGGCTACTTGCATGCCTAAATATTTCTTCAAACGTATCTCCAACCGTGCTTTCGGACATTGTATAGCCTTCACGCACCACATTGGTACTATCTGCAAGGAGCGCCAAAACACCTGCTTGTCCAAGTTCGGCAAATCGATGTAGGTCCGTTTTTTGTCCATCTATTGGCGTATAATCAATTTTAAAGTCTCCAGTGTGAACAACTGTGCCCATCGGACTTGTTACCGCATAAGCCACTGCATCTGCAATACTGTGACAAACCCTTATCGGCTCTATTTCAAAAGCGCCAAGTCTGATAACTTGTCCAGGAACAATGGTAATCATCTTTGGCTTTAAACGGTGCTCTTTCATCTTGTTTTCCACAAGACCAAGTGTTAGCCGTGTTCCGTAGATTGGCGCATCTATTTCTTTTAAAACATACGGTAATGCACCTATGTGGTCTTCATGTCCATGCGTCAGAATGATGCCTTTTATTTTATTTGCATTTCGCTTCAAATAGGTAAAGTCAGGGATTACAACATCAATGCCCAACAAGTCTTCTTCTGGGAACGCCATCCCGCAATCCATAACAAAAATATCATCTTTGTATTGATAAACTGTCATATTCTTGCCAATTTCATTCATTCCACCCAACGGAATGATTTTAAGCAACTCAGTCGTCGAATGTGTTTGCTCATTTGTCTTGTTTGATTGCGCCGGTTTTTTACGACGCTTAAATTGATTGCCCTTATGCTTGGGCTGATTTTGATTTTGATTTTGATTTGTCATTTTAACACCTCTTTGTTTAATTGTTCGGCTTAAAATATTGTCCGATCTTGCCAAACGTAATAAGATCCTACAACAAAGAACTTGTGACTTAGCAAATACGAAAAACAAACCCTGTTGTTACACAAGGTTTTTACATTTGCTACATATTCCATAGAACTTTAATTTATGATCGAGAATTTCGAAATTATAATCTTTTTCAATCTTATCTTCAAGTTCATCCAGAAGGTCACCTTCAACTTCAATAACTGCGCCACATTTTGTGCAGATTAAGTGATGGTGGTTATGGGCGCCATCATCACAATAAAGTTCATACCGTGTACACCCATCCTCTAAGTTAAGGGAAGAAACCACCTCAAGTTCATCCAACATTTGAAGCGTTCTATACACAGTTGCAAGTCCCATTTCTGGATTTCTTTGTTTCACAATATCATATATTTCTTCAGTACTTAGGTGCTCACCTTTATTTTCTGATATGACATTAATGATGGCAATTCTCTGTGGCGTAAGTTTATACCCCGCCTCTTTCAGTTTTTTCTTATAATCATCATGACATGAACTCATATAAACACCTCGGCACTTTCTTTTTATTTCTTTTATTTCATTTTAACACATATAAACCTATCACAGAGCGCTACTCTTCGTTTTCAAACTCATCCAACAACTCATTATAGGCTTCAATGACAGCATCAAGAGTTGCTTCATCTTCAATGCTTTCAAACACAAAGCCTTCATCTTCTTCAGTTACTTTAAAAATAAGCACTTCTTCTTCGTCATCAACATTTGATAAAATTGCATATTCTACCGCATCCAGTTCCAAGTTTGCAATTATATTAAACTGTACTGGATTTCCATTTTCATCAAACAACTCCACGACATCATCATGAACGTGTTCATGGTCTTGGTCATTATTATAAACAACCTCAAATAAATTTTCTTCCTTTTTCATAAGTCACCTCTTACTTTGTATGTTAAGCTTCTCGATTTCCATCTAAATAACCCTGCAGAATTAAGACCGCCGCTACTGTATCAACAACTTTTTTTCGTTTTTCCCGACGCATATCTGTTTCTATAAGCATTCGATTTGCGCCAAGAGTTGTTAAACGTTCATCCCAATAAACGATTTCCACAGGTTCTGTAATTCTCGTAGAATGCTTAAGTTTTTTCTCAAGTTTTTCTGCAAATTGTTTTGTTTTTTCACCTTGAGGCCCCAATGATCCATTCATATTCAATGGCAACCCCACAACGATTTTGTGGACTTCATACGATACAATCCACTGAACCAACTGATCAATATCTGATTTTAGAGATTCTCTAAAAAGTGTTTCCTTACCTTGAGCCGTAATTTGAAGCGCATCACTAATTGCTATTCCAATTGTTTTATCGCCTACATCCAATCCCATGATACGCATAATTCTATCCTCCAGTATACCTTAATTTGCAATTGATAACAACTATTAATACACTTTTATACAAAATTCCGGACACACCGAAGCACAATAGCCGCACAAAACACATTTTGAATGGTCAATCACAATGCCTGCTTCAGTTAGACTTAAGGCCTTATGGTCGCATTTTTCAACACAAGCACCACACTTTATACACCAATCTGCAATTTGTAGTGACTTATTGCGCCCTTTAAGTCTACGCTTCAACTGTTCATCTATCGGATCGCCCATAATTTTTGCTACGTTATAATCAATCTCATCTGTACTTTGCATCCCAAATGCAATCGCGTCCAAATAAGGCCGTGAAAGCACAAACTCAAAATTCTCATCAATAGAATTTAAGAGATTTCCACCACCAAGAGGTTTCATACCAAACACGCCGCCACCCCGGGCTTTATAGGTCATCAGCGCCTGAGCCATTTCATCAATACCACCATCCAAAATGCCAAGGCCTTTTTTATTTACAATGGGATGTACCACATCAATTTCAGGAAATTTTATTGCTGCACGAACACCTGAAATATAATGGGTTGATATGCCAAAAGATTTTAACACCCCTTTTTCCTTCATTTCCATAAAATAGTCAACTGCCTCATAATGGCCCCTAAATGTCCATTCATCCACTTGTTCATGTAACATAAATAGATCTAGGTAATCCGTCTGTAGGGCTTCAAGAGCAGTTTCGAAACTTCGTTTTGCGGTTTCACGCGAATAGGCATAACTTTTTGAAGCAATCCGATATGCTTTTCGTGGAATGTTTTTAAGTGCCAATGCCACGTGTGGATATGTTTCATACAATTCGGCTGTATCTAGGAAATTAATGCCTTTTTCATGAAAGGCATATTCAATTAGAAATGCACCCTCTTCAGCAGACATATTCCGTTGAAGAGGGCCCATGGTCAAACTTCCGAAAGCTATTTTTGAAACCTCAATACCTGTTTTCCCAAGTTGTGTGTAAATCATTTTTTGTTACACTCGATATAATGTGTAATTAATTCTTCCAAAATCTCATCGCGTTCAACTTTTTTTATCATAGTTCGTGCGTCATTGTAAGTGGTAATATAAGTCGGGTCTCCAGTTAGCAAATACCCTACCAATTGGTTAATGGGATTATATCCTTTTTCTTCTAGAGCTGTAAACACATATAAAAGAAGTTCTTTACGGCCACCTTGCTCCAAATAATCCTCAACACTGAATTTTCTAGTATGATTCATAACCACACCCCCTTTTATGGTGTCATTATACCCTTTTTATGACAATAAAGCATAAACTTTTTGTAAAGCTTCATCAATTTTGTTGGCATCTTTACCACCAGCTTGGGCCATATTCGGTTTTCCACCGCCACCACCGCCAGTGATTTTCGCCACTTCTCGAATTATATTTCCAGCGTGTGCCCCATTTTTCACTGCAAGATCAGATGCCATCGCAAGGAGTTCTACTTTTCCTTCGTGTTCATTTGCAAGCACGACAACGCTAGACTCCCATTTGTTTTTAAGCTGATCCCCAAGGTTTCGAAGCGTGTTCATATCCATATCTGAAAAACGTGCAGTAATAACTTGAAACGCACCAATCATTTTAACAGATTCTTCAATTTGCTTAAGATCGTGTTTTGCCAATCTGTTTTTTAGGTGTTCATTTTCTTTTTGAAGCACCTTGATATCAGATAAAACACTTTGAACTTTACTTTCTAAATCATGCGTCGATGTTTTAAGCAAATCAGAGACTCTCGTTAACTTATCATCGTTCTCCAACATTAATTTATAAACAGCTTCACCTGTTATTGCCTCTATTCTTCTCGTTCCTGCTGCAACCCCTGTTTCTGATACAATCTTAAACAAACCAATCTCAGACGTATTTCTAAGATGTGTCCCACCACAGAGTTCAATGCTATAATCACCCATGGTCACAACTCTAACCGTTTTACCATATTTTTCTCCAAATAAAGCCATAGCGCCTTTATCTTTTGCAGATTCAATGGACATTTCATTGGCTTCTATTGGCAAAGCCATAAAAATTTGCTGATTGACCTGAGTTTCAATTTTAAGAAGCGTCTCTTTTGAAATGGGTTCAAAATGTGAAAAATCAAATCTCATACGGGTGTCATCTACATAAGATCCCGCTTGTTCCACGTGCGTACCCACCAACTCACGAAGGGTTTTATGAAGCAAATGTGTAGCAGAATGGTTGCGAGCAGTGGCCATTCTTTTCTTTACGTCTACAGAAGCCATCACACGATCTGACACCTTTATATGTCCATCGAGTACTTTCACATGATGTACAATTCGATTTTCAACACCTTTACGGGTTTCAACGACTTCTGCTAAAAAGCCATCTGCTTTAATAAATCCAACATCACCAATTTGGCCACCACCTTCAGGATAGAATGGGGTTTCATTTAAAATAATAGAAACGTCCATACCTTCAAAGGCTTCATCCAATATTTCCTCACTTACAATTGCTGTCACTTCCGCTTCCATGGCTAAAAAGTCATAGCCATTAAATCTAGACTGTATTTCCTTTGGCAGGGCGTCTACTGCATCACTTGCCCAGCCAAGTGCCTCGCCATCTCCTCTAGCAGTTCGGGCCCGTTCTCTTTGAGCTGCCATGTGCTGCGAAAATTCCACTTGATTCACTGTCATGTCATATTCTTCTAAAATTTCCATAGTCAATTCCAGCGGAAACCCATATGTGTCATAAAGTTTGAACGCATTTTCACCACTCAACTCTGTCTTTTGTTCAGCTTTAAGGGCATCCATATACTCTGTTAAAATATTAAGACCTTGATCAATTGTTGTTTGAAACCGATCTTCCTCAATTTTTACAATTCTTTTGATAAATGATTTTCGAGCAACAAGATTTTCATAACTTTCGCCATATGCCTCAATAACCGCGTCTACAAGTTCTGTTAAAACCGCTTTTGTCATCCCCAACATTTTTGCATGTCTGGAAGCACGTCTTAAAAGCCTTCTAAGGACATATCCTCTCCCCTCATTGTTTGGCATAATTCCATCGCCAACCATGAAAACAACTGCTTTAATATGATCGGTTATAATCCGAATTGATATATCTGTTTGGCGTTCTTTTCCATATTGAGCGCCCGCCATTTCAATAACACGGTCTCTAATATATCGAATGGTATCCACTTCAAAAATTGTATCCACATCTTGCATAATACAAGCGATACGCTCAAGTCCCATTCCGGTATCAATATTTTTCTTTTCGAGTTCTGTATAATTCCCATTTTCGTCTTTATTATATTGTGTGAACACATGATTCCAAAACTCCAAATAACGTTCACATTCACAGCCAGGTTTACACTCCGGATCACCACAACCGTAAGCTTCACCACGGTCATAATAAATTTCAGAACACGGGCCACAAGGTCCTGTACCAATTTCCCAAAAGTTATCTGCTTTTCCCAGACGTACGATTTTTTCTTCAGGAACACCAATAACATCCCGCCAAATATCAAAGGCTTCATCATCTTCATAATAAACAGATGGCCACAACTTTTCTTCTGGAACTTCTAAAATTTCTGTAATAAAGCGCCATCCAAGTTTCAAAGATTCTTCCTTAAAGTAATCTCCAAATGAAAAATTGCCAAGCATTTCAAAAAAAGTTGCGTGACGTGCAGTAACACCAACATTTTCAATATCACCTGTTCGCATGCACTTCTGACACGTTGCCATTCTTGAACTTGGTGGCGTCTCAGTTCCGGTAAAATAGTTTTTAAGGGGCTGCATACCCGCATTTACCAACAGTAGGCTTTTATCAGTTTGAGGAACAAGTGAATAACTCGCCGTTACATAATGGTCATTTTCCGCATAAAAATCTAAAAATGCCTTTCTAATTTCATTTAACCCCATTTTTCTCATGGCAATAACCTCCTAAATAACTTTTAAACCAAACATAAAAAAGACCCTCAAATCTATATGCAGGGACGACAAAAATCGCGGTACCACCCTGCTTACTGGCAATTGCCAATCACTTTGAAGGTCAAAATGCACTATATCGTGTGCCTAACGCCACTTCCTACTGTTACTTCAGAAGTAGTGCTCAGGAGCTGCTTCAACCAAATGTACCTTTTCACCAGACGGCACTCTCTAACGGTTTGGTCTACTCTTCTCCATCAACGCTTTTTCACTATACATATTTAAATTAGTTTACACAATTTTCCTAAAAACATCAATACTTTTTCTAAAAATCTATGTCTACGACATCATGATGATCGTCATCAGCTTCTGAAGGGTCATAGCCTTCAAGACCAGCATAGGTTAAATTGTTTTTTGTTGCATAATCATAAATAGCTGCTTTAAGGGCTTGTTCTGCTAGAACAGAACAGTGCACTTTAACTGGTGGCAAACCGCCAAGTGCCTCTATAACCTGCTTATTGGTAAGTTTAAGTGCCTCTTCAATTGTCATGCCCATTATAAGTTCTGTCGCAACTGATGAAGCTGCGATAGCAGAACCACAGCCAAACGTTTTGAACTTAACATCCTCAATGACGTCATTGTTAACTTTTAAGTAAATACGCATAATATCGCCGCATTTTACATTGCCAACTTCGCCTACCCCATCCGCATTTTCAATTTCCCCAACATTTCGTGGATTCATAAAATGATCCATGACCTTATCTGTATACATCACTTATTTTCCTCCCTTGACTTTATCATATAAAGGCGACATCATCCTCAATTTATGGACAATTTCCACCAGAGATTCAATTACATAGTCAACCTCTTCAATCGTGTTGAAGTCTCCCACCGACAGTCTCAATGAACCATGAGCGATTTCATGTGGAAGGCCAATTGCCATTAGTACATGTGATGGATCTAGGGACCCAGATGTACATGCCGAACCACTTGATCCAGAGATACCTTTTGCATTTAAACTCAAGAGGAGTGCTTCTCCTTCAATAAATTCAAAACAAATATTGACGTTTCCTGGGTGTCTTTGAGTCGGATGCCCATTGTATTTGGAATAGTCTATAGCTTCTAAAATGCCTTTGGCCAACCGATCCCGCATTTCAATTAATTTTGCCACATGGGCTTCTAAATTGTCGTGAGCCAATTCCGCAGCTTTTGCAAAACCAACAATTCCTGGAATATTTTCAGTTCCAGCACGTCTTCTTCTTTCTTGAGCACCACCTTCAATTAAATTTTGAATGCGGATTCCCTTACGAATATAGAGTGCCCCAATCCCTTTTGGTCCATAAATCTTATGGGCACTAATAGACAACAAATCCACCTGAAGTGCTTCTACATCAATGCCTACATTTCCGTAAGCTTGAACTGCATCTGTGTGAAAAATCACTTTATGTTTACGCGCAATTTGGCCTATCTCTTTTATGGGTTGCATGGTCCCGATTTCATTATTGATGTACATAATTGAAATCATAACAGTATCTGGACGAATGGCTTGCTCAAGTTCTTTCAAATCAATCAATCCATCTGAATCCACTTCAAGATAAGTCACTTCATACCCTTCTTTTTCAAGCGCTTTGCAAGTGTGAAGAATACCATGATGTTCAATTGTGCTTGTAATTAAATGTTTGCCTTTTTGAGCATTTGCTTTCATAACACCTTTAAGTGCCCAGTTATCAGCCTCAGATCCACCGCCTGTAAAATAAATTGTGTCTGATGACGTATTAAGTGTATCTGCTATTATTTTCCTAGAAGCTTCCAAAGTTTTTTTGGCTTCTTGTCCAAAGCTATGAATACTGGAAGCATTGCCATAATGTTCTGTAAAATAAGGCAGCATCGTATCGAGCACTTCTTGCTTTACAGGTGTTGTCGCTGAATTGTCCATATAAACGCGTTTCAAATCGTGTACCTCCCCATTTAATCTGTTATTTGCATTCACAAATGTTATGTACCAATGACTGTGTGTGATTCACTTCATAATCTTCTAACATATGTTGAAGGGTTATCGCATTCACCACATTTGAAATACTCTCATAAATTTTTTCGTAAATTACCTTCGTTACACAGTAAAGTGCTTGATCGCATTGGGCGTCCGCATCATCTTCTACAACACAATCCGTTGGTGCTAAAGGCCCTTCCAAAGTTGTAAGTATGGCACCTACTGTTATCAACTCAGGAGATAAGGCCAGCATATAGCCCCCTTGAGCACCACGCACACTCTTTACAAGTCCTGATTTTCTAAGCGGGGCAATTAATTGCTCCAGATAATTCACAGAAATGGCCTGGCGTTCTGCAATACTGGCTAGAGAAATGGGCCCTTCACCATAATAAAGCGCCAAGTCAAACATTGCTTTAAGACCATATCGCCCTCTCGTTGATAATTTCAAATCTATACACTCCTTTTTAATCCCTAGTTATTTACTATGAAATCATCCCTATTATAATATATCCGATTATTTGAGTCAACTTTATCTTGGAATAAACTTTTGAACAATTTGTTAAACCTTTATTTAATTTCTTCCGATATTTATTTAGAGAGGTGATTCCATGTCAGAAAAATCAAATGAATTATTCATACTAACACAAAAAGCGCAAAAAATGGAACGAATCAATGAAGAAGTGGCCTTAAATATTTACTTGGAGATCTTTGAAAACTATACGCCCAAAATATCCAAAACCTATGACAGTGCCATTAGACTCCTTGAAAAAAGAAACCGATGCCAAGAAGCCCTCGCCATTTGTAATCAGGCGATTGAATTAATACATGCACAGGAGGTCTCTGGTGTTGTAAGTAGGTTTGAATCTATTCAGGATCGGTTGGAACGTAAATTGGCTGAACAAGGTAAAGAAATTGGTCCAGAACCCAAAAAATCCTACACCTTTAAGCCAATCCATTTAGCAGTGCCACTTGCCATTGTTCTATTATTTTTTATAATATTACGCTTCACGTCGCCCTATGACGAACTCAGCGTTGATCTTGAAGGGAAAGAATCACTAGAAGGTGGTTTAGGCAGTCTATTTGATCCCGAAGAAACCGACACAATTGAAATTGATTATCCTGTTACTGATGAAATGATCCAACTTGCAACAGATGAAATCACAAAAAATGTTGACGTAAAAGACGCTGGCATCATTCCACAAAGGGATACGCTTGGCATTGCCATTATCGTCGCACCTGGCACAAGTGAAGCACGTTCAAAAGAACTTGCTGTTCTCTACTTGAAAGCACTTGCCGGTGCAGCTTCCGCAACCTATCCAGACCTTGCACCCCCAAAAGAAGACACACTGGGAGACTTATACAGCCATTATGATTTAGTGATTACAGTTGGTCTGTCTAATGATGAGGAAGATTTCACTGCAAAAGGGAGCAAAAACAAGCCTTCCAAAGAACTCTATTGGCGAAAACTCAATTAATTTTATGTTAAAAAAATCCTGTTGTGGGATTCCTTACAAATACCACGACAGGATTTTCTATTTCATAATCATATTCTTGGCCAGAGTAGCGGACAAAAGATCATCTCTAAGAACACCCACAATCGATAAAGCAAACTCCAAAGCCGTCCCTATTCCTTTTCCGGTAATAAGCTGACCATCCACCACAACGCGGTCTGATACAAGTTGATAATGCTTCATTTTATGTTCAAACCCTGGGTAACAGGTCGCGCGTTTGCCTTCATAAATATTAAATGCTGCAAGAGCACTAGGCGCAGCACAGATAGCGCCTATCAATATTCCAGCAGATTCCCCTTTTTGCAGGAGTTCTTTTAAAGAATTAGAGTTTATTAAATTCGCCGTGCCCGGCATGCCTCCTGGAAGTATCATCCCTTCTACAGAACCATCAAAAACAACATCTGCCAAAATATCATCCATCTCTACTTTTATGCCATGTGACCCTTCTACAACACTTGAAATCAGCCCCACCATTCTAACATCAATATCCGCTCTTCTTAATACATCTACAATAGAAAGTGCTTCAACTTCTTCAAATCCATCTGCAAAAAAAACATAAACCATATTTGCCTCCAGAACTTAATAATCATAAACTTTTGTGTAATCATCAGAATCCTTGTACATTTCATAAGTTATCTTGGTGCCGTACCAGGTACTGTCCACAGTGGCATCAAGTATGTACCACTTACCATTAAGAAAAACTTCATTCCACGCATGATAGCCTTCAACAAATCTTGAATAGCCTTTAACCAACCTTACAGGGAGCCCTTGACTCCTATGAATACTAGCAAACAAAGCACTGTAATCATAACAAATCCCCTTCATTTCAGCATAAGTACTGTTAATGTCCGGTATATAGTCAGGTTTTAAAGTCGGAATTTTATCATAGTCATAGTCCATATTCACAATCATATGATCATACAAAGTTTTAACTTTTGAACGCTTTAAAGAAACATCTTTTAACAAGGTCTCACCAAATAAGATTGGTGGATCTGCTTCATCCCATTTAACATTTTGAATGGAATTCAAGTAAACAACCGTAGAATCTTCAAGTTGTAAATCGACAGTTTTAGACGTCACATAAGCATATTTGCTTCCACCTGTATTTTTAAGCAGTCCAATTTTATAAACCCCATTCCCCATTTGAAGCGGAAAAGTTTCTGACACACCATCAGCCGAAAAAGGATAAATAATGCGTTCTTCACCCTTGGCAATAAGGACTTTGTAAATTGAAGCGTCATCACCTGTATAGGCAATAGAAACAATGCCTTTTTCAAGTGAACTTGTATCAACGATTTCTTTGATTTCAGCTGTCACAACACCTGTCCAGATACTTAAAATCATCACCAAAGCAATACCCACTGTTATTTTGAGTTTCATAAAATCACCACCTTATCTTGATAAATACCGTTTTAAAGAGTCCAAGCTAATGCTATGGAGTTCAGCCTCTTCAATGGAAATTCTTTCAGCCTTCACCAGGTCTGCCAACGCGGCATCCATATTAACCATGCCCTCTTTTGATCCCGAATGCATTGCAGCTTCAATTTGATGCACCTTACCTTCGCGAATTAAATTTCGGATCGCATGATTCATTGACATAATTTCAAACGCAGGAACCCGATCACCACTTAAGGCGGATACCAACTGTTGAGAAACAACACCTTGTAAAACTGTAGACAACTGAACACGAACTTGCTGCTGTTGATTGGAAGGAAATACATCAATAATTCGATCAATTGTTTTCGCAGCGCCTACGGTATGTAGAGTCGAAAAAACCAAATGACCTGTTTCAGCAGCAGTTAACGCAATAGACATCGTTTCAAGATCTCTCATTTCACCAATTAAAATCACATCTGGTGCTTGTCGTAATGCCGATCGCAATCCATCTGCATAACTGCGTGTGTCTATTCCAACTTCTCTTTGATCCACAATGCTCTTATCATGGCGGTGCACATACTCTATCGGATCTTCCAACGTCAAAATGTGACACGCTCTTTCCTTATTAATTTGATCTATAATACAGGATAATGTCGTCGATTTTCCACTGCCTGTTGGCCCTGTAATCAAAACAAGTCCTTTAGTTCGCTTTCTAAAATCCAATACAGTCCCAGGTATTTCAAGCATTTCCGGATTCAATTTTTCAAACTTTAAAACACGTATAGCCGCTGCATGAGACCCTCTTTGCGTATAGGCATCAATTCTAAATCGTCCAACACCTTTTAAAGAAAACGAAAAGTCTTTTTCGCCAAAAGCCAAAAACTCGCCATAAAATTCATCTCTCGAAAATAAAGACTTAACCAGTTTTTCGGATTCCTGAGGCGTCAACTTTTTTTCGCCAAATGGCACCAAATTACCATGTATTTTAAAAGTCGGTGGTACGCCCACTGTAATAAAAAGGTCAGAAGCATCTCGGGCTACGGCTTCTTCAAGCAATTTAATTATATCAAACATTAAAATCCTCCTGGATTACCAAAATCGAGCGACTCATCATACAAAAATGTTCTAGCAGCTTCGCGCCAAAACAATATGTGTAAATCGGCATCTAAACCAACTTCAAATACCCTGTCATTTTCCCTTGTTACCGAGTAGGAAAAAATACCAGGTTCAATTTCTGTCAAGAAATTTGGCATAGACTCTAAATCAATCTGCGTATGCATTTGCTCAAGATCGCGATAAATCCTGTTGGCTTCACTTTCCATAGCATAAAAGTGTTGAACACTTTCTGCATTCTTAAAAGCCATTTTATAATTGGCATTGGCTGTAACCAACCCAAGGATTCCAAAAACAGAAAGCATTAAAGCAACCATCACCACTAACACAGACGCACTTCCCGATTCACTTTTAATGTTCAAAATCGAGTTCATAAAGTAACAACTCCCCGTCGAAAATATCTATTTTATAAGACCTTAACCTCTTATTTACAACACCTTCAGTTAAATTTAACTGGTATACTGCCGCATCAGAGTTATAAACCACCGTTTGCCAGTCATTATCATAGGCAATTTTAAAGACAGCATGGTCATTTTCTTGATTAACCGTTCCCTTTGATAAATCATCATAGGTTAAAAGATCGGTTAAACCCCCATCATTTTCTAAACGTTCTGCGATGCCAACAGCAACCGTTACACAAAGATCCAAATTATGGGCACGTTCATTGAGGCTCTGTGCTTTTAAGAACAATTGAACAAATACAATGGCAAACACAGAAATCATTGCAAGAGAAAGTATTATTTCTATAACTGAAAACCCACGTCTTCGTCTCATTGCAACCCCTCCTCGATATATCCTGTCTTAGAGGCAATCCAAACATCTCTTATATCATAGCCTGAAATTCCAAGTTCTAAACAGATAATATTGTCTTCATAATGTTGTAAAGCAAACACATCAAGCTTTGCAATTTCAAAGCCCAATTCAGGGTCAAAAGCGGCGCCATCAACAAAAGTCGCTTCTTTGATATAGCCGTCATGATAGTAAATCCATGTTATAACAGAAGCGTCTGCACCATTTTCCAGAACCTTTAACAAGGCATGTCCCGTTTCAGAATCCTTCGACACAATGATGCAATCTTCCACATCATTTTGTCTTACTTTATTGGTCAAATAAGAGGATGCAATTCGAAGTTGATCATCGTGTTTTTTTTGTTCTACCAATGCAGTGTAGCTTGAGCTTCCACTACCGGCTAATGTCATCAACAACACGCCAAATAAAACAAAGAGTAAAAGTCCAAAAAACAATTGCGTAGGTGGCTTTTTTGTTGAGCCTTTCATTTTACCAACTCCTATAAACGGAAATTTTTGGTTTAATATTAGAAGCAATCGCCTCATAATGATAAATAAACCGTTTTTCATCTAAAACAAGACCATACGCTTCAACAAGATACTGAATGTTAGGTGGGTAAGCACCTTCAATGGCATAACACTGCACAGCCGCACTTAATATTGCGTCTTCTACAACTGTTACACGCTCCAATTGTGATTGCTGATCAAATGTTGCTATTCCTGAAATCAGTTGAAAAAAAATACCACACAAAATTACCGCAACACATACCATCTGAATTCTAAAAAATCGGTTCATAAACGCCTCCATCATCCAATGGACGACATAATATCTATAAGTGGCATAAGTACCAACAACATAATAATGCCAACAATAATTGAAAGTGATATCACAAGTCCGGGTTCTAGTGCATTTATTGTTCTTTTAAGTCGATTGGACATTTCCAGTTCATATATTTCTGATATTTGAAGAAACACATCGTCTAAAGTCCCAGTTCTTTCTCCTAAACGCATCATTTTTCGATATAAATTTGGGAACAAGTTCGTCTTTTCAGAAGCATCTGACAAAGATTCACCTGCTTCAAGGGCTTCTTGAATGATTTGGTAGTCAGCGCGAATCGTTTCATTATCTGTCATTGGAATTAGCATTTCAAAGGCTTGGTGCAAGTCCATACCACTGTTCAAAAGCATACGCATGCCTCTGGCAAACTTTATAATAGCAGATAATTTTGTAAACCGGCCAATAATAGGCAACCCCAACATCCATTTGTCTTTAAGAGGACTTGATTGCCTTCGTCCTAGAACAAAAAACAAAATCGCACAACCAACACCTAAAAGACCTATTATTCCAAGGACTGCCCACTGAAACCCAACAGAAAGGGACAATACAGTTTTTTCAGTGCCTTCAATGAGCCCCCCTGCGGATTCAACAATATCTGTAAACACAGGTAATATTTTGAGAACAATTAGCAAAATAACACCCGTCATAAGCCCTAATAAAATGGCAGGATACATCAACGCATTTTTCACATCTCGATGCATCTGATTCTGTTTCTGATAATATACCGATAAATTGTCAAATGTTTCAGGCAAACGGCCAGACACTTCAGCAATTCTAATCATTTCAATCATATAAACTGGAAATATATCTTGTGCAGAGAGGGCTTCAGCCAGTCCTTCCCCTTGTGATACGCGAAACGAAATGTCTTTAGCTATGGGTAATAATGGCGCTTCTACTTCTTCAGAAATAAGTGCTATTGCTTCAAGATACGGCAACCCCGCCTTTAAAACAACTGCATATTGGTAACAGAACGTTGCCAGTTCCAAATATCCCAACTTTACCAATGCTTTCATAAGTTCCCACCTTAATTATAATTTTCTATAAGTTACGTTTATATATACCCATTTTATACGCCAAGCAACCCCTTATTTCTTATATTTTGTCTGTTCCAAATAGGCAATAATCTTATTCTCGTGGCCAAGTGTCTTTGGTACATAATATCTTTTGCCCTGAATTGTATCTGGCAAGTATTGCTGCTTGACGTAGCCCATCTCATAGTCATGAGGGTATAAGTACTTTTTACCCTGTCCTGATTGGCCATATTTTCTTTCAAGTTTTAAGCTGGTGCCATCTTTCAAATAATAAGGAATTGTCCCTGTTTCAGCATGCGCCAAATCTTCCAAAACTGAGTTAATCGCATTGTAAGCCGCATTAGACTTAGGTGCTGTTGCAACATAAATGGCCGCTTGTGCCAAAACAATACGCCCTTCGGGCATCCCTATGAAATCTACAGCCTGCGCCGCATTATTCGCCACAACAAGCGCCATTGGGTCGGCATTTCCAACATCTTCAGATGCACATATGACAATTCGTCTGGCTATAAACCGAGGGTCTTCTCCACCGTAAATCATTTTACCCAAGTAATAAACCGCCGCATCTGGGTCTGATCCTCTCATACTTTTAATAAAGGCTGAAACGATATCATAATGACTATCGCCACTTTTATCATATGTCATGTAATTCATCTGTACACACGCTTCAACATCTTGATGTGTCACAACAATACGCCCAGACAAATCTGATTTAGATAAGATTGAAAGTTCAAGCACGTTTAATGCCCGCCTTGCATCCCCACCAGCAATTTCTGCGATGTGGTCAATGACCTTAGGCTCTATTTCTACAGCATATCCACCCATTCCTTTAGTTTCATCTGAAAGTGCCCGTTTTAAAATATTTACAATATCCGACACTTCAAGTCGCTCTAAACGAAAAACCGATGATCTAGATAAAAGGGCACTATTTACTTCAAAATATGGATTTTCAGTCGTTGCACCAATAAGCACCAAAGTGCCATCTTCAACAAACGGCAGTAAGGCATCTTGTTGACTTTTATTAAACCTATGAATTTCATCAATAAATAAAATCGTTCTTTTTTGGTACATGGAGAGGTTGTTTTTAGCAAGTTGAACCATATCTCTAATATCTTTTACACCTGACGTAACTGCATTTAGACTGACAAACTCCGCTTTTGTTTTTTTCGCAATTATTCGCGCAAGAGATGTTTTGCCACTCCCCGAAGGCCCATAGAGTACAATTGAACCCATACGATCTGCTTCAATCAGCTTTGTTAGGAGTTTGTCTTTCCCTACAATAGTATGTTGTCCAAAAAAATCTTCCAAACTTTCAGGCTTCATACGCTCTGCTAGTGGTGCCTTTTGTTCCAGTTCTTTCGCCGCTAGAATTTCAAACATATCCATTTTAATCGACCTCTTTCACTTGAATGATAAACATATCAAGCCAACCGTCTATTTCATCTGCTAAGGTTTCTACTGAACGCTGATAGACCGCACTATAGATTCTATTAACATACCCTGATAAAACAGAATCCGTTACGTCAAGGTCTGATTGAACCAATTGAAGTAGAGCATTTTCAAGCAAGACTAGAACTCTATAATAAACTTCAAGCGCCATCTCATTTGTTATATGCTTGAACAAGCCAAAAACAGCTTTTACAGAGTGATCAGCTGAAACTGGATTTTCCGGTAGCTCAATATGATTTTGCACTGCCATTACTTTAATATAAGCACCCACTTCTTTTAGTAGCATTTTGCTTAAACGCACCACCTGATTCTTTTCCTTTATTGGGTTTAAATAAAAAAGTCCCAACGGATCATCTGATACACCTGGCGGATTGGAAATATATGTACCAATGCCCCTTTTCACTTCAAGCACATTCGCACTTACAAGTACTTTTATTGCTTCACGCAATGTCGCTCTAGATATTCCCAGTTCTTGAGACAAATCCATTTCGTTTGGCAATCGATCTCCCGGTTTATAAAAGCCATTTTTAACAGATGCCCTTATAAGATTGACCGTTTTCTGAGTTAAAGATTCTTTATCATTGGAAGTCATCAGTTATTCCTTTCATTGATATGCTCTAAAGTTATCAGCAGATTTTGCCGATACTATTTAATGCAAGGATGCATTTGCTATTGTCACTATTTTATCATGATTTGCTTCAAGGAGGAACTGTTATGGATACGAAAACATTAGGAACATCTTTAGAACACGCTAAAATTCAGCAACATTCAAATGCCATGCATAATCGCACCCCAAAAAAAGCAGAAAATAAATCTGAAAATGTTGCACCACAAGATACTTTGACACTGGGAAACACAAACCAAAAAGATTTTGGAACTTATAAAATCGACACCCAAAAATTGGCTAAAATCAAACAAGAATTTTCAAAAAATACCGAAACTTTTAAACTAATGGTTCAAAATATGATCGAAAAACAGGGCGGTAAAGTTGACGAAATTTTAAAATCCCTGGCAGAAGGTAAAGAAGTTACAGTAAAAGTAGACGCTGAGACACAAGCTTTGGCTCAAGAAGCCGTTTCAGAAACTGGATATTGGGGCGTTACACAAACGTCTGACCGTATTTTAGAATTTGCAAAAGCCATTTCCGGCGGAGACCCCTCAAAAATTGATACCCTTATAGGTGCTTTCAAAGAAGGCTTTGAAGCTGCGAAAAAAGCGTTTGGTGGGGAATTACCTGAAATCTCCCAGCAAACATACGACAAAGTTATGGAAGGTTTTGAAACTTGGCGCGACGCGTAATATAAACCCCCTATTTTCTGAATGAACGCATTCAGAAAATAGGGGGTTTAAATGTCTCTTTATTCAATATGCTTCTTCACATAAGCAGACGTAAAAAGTTTTAGCATAGCGCTGTAATCCATTTTGAACTTAAGCACATCTCCCACTTTATAAGGGGTATCACTTTGAGTTACATCCAGAATCATATGATCACTTGAAGCACCTATGATTTCCAAGGCTAAGTCGAATGGTGTAAGCCCATCAGGATCCACATCTTGACGCCCAATGGCAACAATTGCCCGCTGCATCCGTCCCTTATCCTGAAAAACAGGCTTATTTCCAAAGGCATCCATACCAATTGTCCCTTTTGGCATAGAGTCTTTTTCTTTGAGTTCAATAATTTGAGCTTCCAGCACAAAAACATCGTCATGTGTGCCTTGAATGGCGTTTCCATAAGCTGTTTCTCTTCCCAAAACAAATGCTTCACCTATCCGGAGCTGATTGATTCCCTCTGGCATCTCACCCTTTTCCAAAAGATAAAGGCTGCTTGAATTTCCGCCAGAAATAACATCAAGGTCAATTCCAAATTTTGTTTCAAGGTGTTTGGCAATGGCTACCAATTCCCCGAGATTTTCAGGCGTTGGAATAACCCCACCATAACAGGTGAGATTCACCCCAATTCCTTTTAACTTAACGGCATGAAGCTTCAAAATTTTCTCAACCATAGCATCTACATCTTCAGGAAGGACACCTTCTCTTAAGTCCCCAAGATCTATCATTAAAACAATTTGATGTTGCCTACCCGTTACAGAGGCAATTTTATTAAGCGCTTTAATCGTTTCATATTCAGAGTTAAGACTTACATCCGCATACCGAACCACTTTTTCAATTTCAGACAACATAGGAAGCCTTAACAAAGTTTTTTCAGCATGCATATCTTTCAGTCGCACTAAATTTTCCACACGTGATTCTGCAAGCCCTTTGACACCAGCATTCAAGCAAACTTGTGCCAGTTCTGGCATCCCACAAAAAACTTTTGTCACTGCAAGGGTATTAATTCCCTTAACTTCAGCCATTTCAACCACTGTTTTTACATTCTCATATAATTTTTTTTCATTAATCGTCACTCTTGGATACATAAATCCCCCTTATTCAAGTGCCAGACCCAGCGATTTCAGCATCAATTTAAGTGCAGAATCCAAATGTTCTATTGACAGAACACCTAGCGAGGCCATGATGTAATCATTGTCCACCAAAATCTCTACATCATCATTGGGCAGCAATTTATCACCCAAATCATTTTTGGTAATCTCACGCATTAGATCAATTCGATTTGGAAGTCTTGTACACGCGCCGCCAGTTCCAACAATATATTTGATTCCAGTAAGGTCTTTCCCCTCTGCATACGTTTTTTTACCACCACCGCCATATAAAGTTCTAAAACCGCCTGCATGCCTACTGGCAGATACCGAAATCGCTTCTCTAGCCAAACGCTCTACAAACTTAATCTGCAAATGATCAGACGGTATTGGCACATGGTTTTCAATCAATTCTTCTACAACATCATGTGGCAATTCAAGATCTGTTGTCAACTTGTCTCTTCCAATTAAACTTACAATATTACGCATATTTACGTAAACACCTAAGTCACCCTCTACAGTACGCTTTGCAACTGGTTCCGGACTAATCAATACTCTAGAGACATCTTCTGAGCCTTCTGTAACTGAATGAATATCCGTTGTTGCACCGCCAACATCTATCGTCATCAAGTCACCAAGATAGGCTTTAAGCATTTTAGAGGCCTCCATTACGGCACCTGGGGTTGGAATAATAGACCCCGATACCATATCGCGAATATGTTCCATCCCCGGTGCATGAATAATGTGTTTCTCAAAAATGTCTTGAATTACCTTTCGAGCCGGCTCAACATTTAACAAATCAATTTTCGGGTAAACATTGTCCACAATATATAAGGAATCTTTTTTACCCGCAGCTTCAAAAATCATCCGTATATCATCTTTGTTTTCTACATTTCCAGCATAAAGTACGGGCACTTCAAGGTCTAAAGCTGCAATTTTTTCAGCATTATCAATTGCGGTATCACGTTCGCCATAATCCACACCACCAGCAATCATAATAATATTGGGCTTGATGGTCATGATTTTATTAAGGTCTGAGGGTCTAAGCCGACCCGCTGTAACCATGTGTATATTCGCGCCAGCACCCAAAGCAGCTTCTTTGGCAGCTTTAGCTGTCATATCATAGACAAGACCATGTACTGTCATTTTCAACCCACCAGCTGCACTACTTGTTGCAAGTAACTTTCCATATGTGATTTCAGACCAGTCCTGACGTTTTTTAAAATCATCAACAGCGGCGTGGAGGCCAACTGTAACATCACCTTCAACCACTGTTGTCGGCGCCTGTCCTTGACCTACAAAAACAGGATTTTCTGTATCAATGCCGTTGAAACCGTTTACAACCGTTGTTGTACTCCCAATTTCAGCGACCAATATATCCACTTTCATAAAATCACCCTCGCAATTTATTGAAAAAAGGGTGCCTAAGCACCCCATTTCATTTATTCGCCTCTAAGTTCACGACGTCTATTTACAATGTAGGTTGCCACATTCACACCGCGGTCATATCGTCCAAAACCTTCGTCCATTCCATTTTGTCTCGCCACTTCAGGTGTAACTTGAGTGCCACCTGCACAGATAACGAACTTATCCCGAACGCCTTTTTCAATTGCGTATTCATGGATGCGTTTCATATTCTTATAATGTACATCATCGTGCGAAATAATAGTAGATGCCAAAATAACATTGGCATTAAGTTCAATTGCAGCATCCACAAGTTTTTCAATTGGTACAGAAGTACCAAGGTACTCAACTTCACACCCATACTTTTCAATACCACCATGTTTGATGTCAATGATTTCTCTCAAACCAACAGAGTGCTCATCTTCACCAACTGTTGCAGCCACAATTTTTACAGGATACTTATCAAATTCTTCCCGAATTTCATCATCACTCATAACAACTGGCTCTGGCGGAATAACTACATTTCTCATGTCAAGATCAAAATCCAGCACCCCTTTGAGTTGAACACGCGTTCCTTCTGAAGGATGCATTGCTTCAATATGGATAACTTCCACATCTTTCAAGTTCATTTTTTTACCAAATTCAATTGCTGCAAATTGAGCAGCACGTAAACCGATAGGAAGCAATATTTCAACTTGAACAACCCCATCACCAAGCCACTGAACTTCTGGCTTAACAAATGGAGAGTCACCATGGTCGCCTCTGTATTTCTCAGATTCAGCCATACGCGTGTTTACATTGTCATTTTCATCCAACTCGTCAATAAAAATAATCTTCTCTGGTTTTTCAAGCGTACACCCATCGATGAGTTGAGATGGATTATCCACTGCATTTGGATCATATTGTGCCACATTATTATAGCCATAATGTGCAGTAACAGGCGCAAAATAATCTGATTCTCTTTCATAGATCATGCCTGCGCCAACACCGCCGTCAATTTTACGGCCAATGCCATCGCCATTGCGCTCTGGATACATACCAGAATCTACGAAAAACCCTTGTTCAACTGCATTGAAATAACCACCTACTTTAATGATTTCTTCAAGATAAAGAACGGCCCGTTCTTTGAGTTCTCTTGACATATCTCGTAAATAGCCTTCAGATTTCAATTCAACCATGTCCATTAACCCATCAAATCCAGCCAAGGTTTGTTTTGCTGTGTCACATGCTTCAATGTTGTACATGTGCCATGGTACATTTCGGCCTTCATCAGGTGTGATTGTAGATTGAATGTCTGCAGATGTTAATCTAGAAATCAGCATATTCATAACGTGTGTTACAGTTGCTTCTCTTGAAGAAGATGTAATATACTTTGTATTCATTTGTGCACGCATTTTATATTCAGAAAAGATTTCTCTTAAAGCGACTGCATAAGGTAGGTCCAACTTCATATTTGGTGCAGGTGCAGATGTTGGTGGTACAGTTGAAAGTGCAATATTTGCTTTTGGCATACCCACTTTATGTGAATAAAGAGAATTGATGCCATGCTGTACCATGAGTTCAGGCATTACTTTCCACGCTTCTCTAGCCGTTGCATTTGCATTGTGTGCCCCGTCAATCTGAACCATATCAGCCCAAGTCATCACTTTTTTAGACTCAGCTGCATCTACAAAAGACCGAACCATATTGATATTTCTATAAAGAACATTATATTGAGGGTCTTGGTGGGCACCGTTTACACCTTCTTCAGCTAGCATAACGGCAACATCTGGGCCCGCAACACCTGATACATATGAGTGGTAATTAATTGGGCGTCCTACTTCTTCCTCAATCAAATCTAAGGCTTTTCTATGTGCACGGACTTGCTTTCTTGAAATTGGAACACCACCTGTTCCTTGAGGCGTTCCTTCAATAAGACCATCAAAGTGAGATTGACCCGCCGTACGAATAACCATAATGTGGTCAGCCCCATGCCATGCAGCCATTCGCATCCGTCTAATGTCATCTTCAAATCGACCAGAAGCAATTTCGGTTGTAATGGTATTATTGGGTTGTGGGTCTATACCACCAAAATATTGAGCAGCTGGTATGCCAATGGATTGCTTAAGTGGTGTTGACATGTCTGTGTATTCAAATGGCCCATATACCTGTTTGTCACTTTTTTCACGCCAAGTCCATCCGTGTCTCTTAGGCGTGTAATGCTCCAAATCTTTCAAAATTTCTTTTACATCAAGTTTTTTATTGATATCCAACATTACTTCGCACCTCCTTTGAACATCTTAACAGCATCATCCCAATGCTTTCCTTCTATAAGTTCAAGTCCGGCAGTGCGAACATCTAAATTCTTTTCCTTTGCTACTTTATAAACAACATGTCCAACACCATGTCCCATCAAGCCTCTATCAACTGCACCATCAACAAGTGGCTTTGCTTCCAAACTGGAAAAACCCATACGCAATAAGACAGATCTTTCAATTGAGGGAGAGGTGTTTTTTTCAGCCAACTCCAAAAGCGGATCAACAATTTCTTCCACCAAGGCCCAAAACTTATCTTTTAATTGATCATCTGATAAATCTACAAGATGCTTACGGCGTTCTTGAAAATCATCGTCTCTTTTTACAAAACCTTTCATCAAACTCCTCCTTCTCTTAAGTGTGTTCTACACCCAAATCATTAAGAACACCAATTACAAATTCCCGGTTCATTCTTGTTTCAAGAATGAGATAGTCAATATCCTCTGAGTTCACTCGCTTTACACCTTGATTCACAGTCGCATTTTTTATAACGGATGTGCGAATCTTATTCATATCCAAATCAATCGCCTGTATCAACCCAGGATGTTTTGGAAAAACAATTGTTTCACCAGGCTTTTGTGTTTTAGGATCGCCAAACATAATCTCAATGCCATTTTCCCTAGCAAAAGACAACTGTGGTTGATGATGCTTTCCAGCGCCAGTGTACTCAGTTTCCTGCACAACAATCATCTGATCTTGGTCCATTTCTCTTGCGATGCTAAAAGCTGCAGCCAATGCTGTATTGCCAGCTGGTCCTCTTTCAATACCTTCTAATTGAGCCAACGCCTCTGTCATATAGAAGACTTCCCCTTGGGTTACAGTTACATAGCGATCCATATACCGCATAGGTCGTGCAGCAGAACGCGGTACATCTGAACGGTCAGGAAATGTTGAAAATGGCAAGCCAAAACCAGTATGACCAGTTGTAAATGACTTTTTGTTAAATTGAGAATCACTGGCCATATGGAGACCAGCTAAATCTACAGACGCGCCAACGACTTGCGTCTCAAGTGCACCAGCTTTAATTAACCCCCTTGCCGTTCCGGTTAAATTGCCGCCTCCAGCATTTGTGCAAACAACAACCTCTGGATCTTTACCAAACTTTTCACGCATCTGCATTGAAAGTTCGTAGCCAAGCGTCTCGACACCCGCAATTCCAAAAGGCGTATAAAGCGAAGCATTGAAATAACCAGTTTCTTCAAGGAGCAACAAGAACTCATAAAACAGTTCTGGACCAACCGTAAGCTGAATCACTTCAGCACCATAGGCTTCACACTTCCTCGCCTTCTCTATTATTTCAGGTTGTCCAACCCCTTTTGAATCAAAAGTTTCTTGAACAATGATACATTTTAAACCTTGCATTGCGGCCTGAGACGCTACTGCTGCCCCATAATTCCCACTTGTAGCTGCAATAACACCTTTATAACCAAGTTTCTTTGCATGATATACAGCATTTGCTGCACGTCTCGCTTTAAAGCTACCAGATGGATTTCCACCTTCATCCTTAATAAAAATTCTTGCACCTTTTCCTGGATCGGCATATTTCCTAGCCAGAGCGGTTAAATTTTTCATTTCAAAAATCGGCGTATTTCCAACACTGGTCTGTCCTTGAATACGTTGCATTTCTTCAAGTGTATAGCCAGTCTCACGCATCATGCGCTCATAATCAAAGCTAATGCCATCTTTCTCAAAATCTGTATAGTCAATACCAATGGCATTTTTCATGATTTCATTTTTACGCCCCATAACTGAAGCATACGAATTATCTTTCATCAGAATCACCTCCAAATAAAATTTCTTTTAAGTCAAGGCCAATCTGAAGCAATTCCGGTACATATTTACCAAATGAATGTGTGTAAGTTGGATTGACTTCCAACAGCGTGCCTTTTTCAAGACGTCCCGTAATGGTTTTTATCGTCACAGCGTCTCCTATCGAAGCCTCTTCCTGTAGGAACCCCTTAACCCACATTTCAAGCGGTACATTTTTGGTGTCGTCTGGCACTTGTGGTGCACGTTGCTCCGGATTTAAAATCACTCTATGAATCCGAACCCATTCACCTTTTTGAATTATCATAACTACACCTACTTTCTCGTTCTATGCTTTAATGAAATTTCTCATATCACCCATAATTGCCCTTGGCACTGGTAAATCCAACATTGTTTTTAAGCCTGGATCTGCATTAATAATTTGTGGAATCATATTCACGCACATTGCGATTGTCCCAAGACCACCCTCAACTTCTGGTTTAATGCTCATATTAACTTCAGGTGTTCCTTTTAATGTAATATAATCGCCTGTATAAGTGCCTTCCATTTCAGGCTCAATCTGTTGTGGATGAATCATATCAATTTTCACTTCACCGTCCACATACCCTTGACCAGTCATGCTAACACCTGCAACATTTCCAGCTGCTGCAAATCCATGTGGCGATTTTCTATCAACAGACGTAACAATTGGCGCCATTTGAGTTTTAATGTCACCAACGTTCCAACCTATTGCATCCCCAATCATTCGAATCGATTCAGCAAAACCTACATGACCAGCCAAGCTGCCATCTTCAACACCTTTGTTAAACGCATCAACTGTTATCCCAACGCCTTGCTCTTCCATTACTGCGTGACCAAATGGTGATAAACTGTTAACACGTTTTGCTTCTACATGTGTTACATCTGTCATACACCCTGTCAAAACAACAACAAGAAGATCCATAATTAAACCTGGATTAATGCCTGTGCCAAGTATGGAAACACCATTTTCCTTTGCAATTTGGTCCAGCTCAGCAGCAAGATTTGGGTTTTGAGCTTGTGGATAAGCCATTTCCTCTGCCGTTGAAATCACATTGATTTTCTTTTCCAAAACATGTTTCAATCTTGGGAATGCTTTTTCTGTAAAAGAATCGGTCGCACATAGACAAACATCAATTTTTTTACCATCTAATACGGCATCAATGTCTGCATTCACAATTACAGGTTGATGGTTTTTGCGCTCAACACCAAGAATCTCATGAATGTCTTTGCCAACACGGCTTTCGTTTCGGTCACAAACGCCTACAATCTCAACGCCTTTTTTGTCGAGAAGCATTTTAGCCATTCCCGATCCCATTGCACCAAAACCCCAAATTGCTACTTTTACTGTTTCTTGTCTCATAATAAACCTCCCATTTAATGTGTTATGCTTTTATAATGCAAGACACGTGCCAAAATGCATAAAAAATAATACAAACACCTGATATATAGTTTTTTAAAGCCTTTCAGCATATACACCTTATGAATAAACACAAAATTCAGATATATAAAAATAAAAAAAGCAAAATATTTTGCATTTTGTATGCAAAATATTTTGCTTTTAGAGTGGTAGATGCAAATTATTTTGCATCTATTTTTTCAATACAATAAGCACTTTTCCCTGCCAATTTCGTCTTTTTTTATTAAATCTTCATCTAATATTGGAAAAGACTTATCTGGTTTACGCAAATAATAGCCTTGCCCCGCGTGAACACCAAGTAAAATTAAAGTTTTTAGTTCATCTTTTGTTTCAATTCCCTCTGCAATAATCTTGATATTGGTCGTTGATGCCACATCAATTAACGCTTTAATTAACGACTGCTTAAAAGAATCTTTGTCTATATTTCGGATTAGATCCATATCGATCTTAATAAAATGAGGTCGGACTTCATGAATTGTCTTTAAGCCAGAATAACCTGCACCTGCATCATCTATAGCAACCATATAGCCTTGTGAACGATAATTGTCAAGAATTTCCTTGAAAGAAACCATATCATTGATGGCAGTTCTTTCTGTAATTTCAAATACAATTTTATTTTCTGAAATAGCAAGTTTGTCCAAATACGGTCACACTGATGCGCACTCGAATCAACTCGACTGGCGAATACAAGTCACTTCCAACATGCCCTCGAGACAAAGCCTCATACCCAATAATCTCTGCTGTTTTTAAATCTACAATAGGTTGAAAAAGGGTTTCTATCGCTTCAGATTTCAGTATATTTTCCAGTTCTCCACAAAGTTCATCCATAAAAGTTTTTTCCTCCAAAACCCATTATAGAGCACTTATATTAAGACAAAATCAATATTACATAAAAAACATGTAAAGCCCTCTTTGCCAAAAGGCACAGAGGGCTTATCCTAACCAAAATATTTTTTTAATTTATATTGTAGATTTTGTCTTGAAAGATTCAGTTGATCTGCCGCACGGCTAATATTTCCGCCTGTCATTTCAATGACACGTTTCAATATTTCTTTTTCAATCTGCTCTATATGTGCATTTAAATCATCAACAACTTCATATCGCGCGTCTTCTATTAGCCGCTCTTTGTTGTGAAGCAATTCTAGAACATGAGACGGCAAATGCTCCTTCCCAATGACATGTTCATCTGTAATAAGATTCATAGCAGATTCAATGAAATTTTTAAGTTCTCTAATGTTACCAGCCCAATTATACCGTTTGAACGCTTCCATAATCTCATCTGACACCATCCAAACATCCTTGCCTAATTTTTCATTGTATTCTCTTAAAAAATAATCCACAAGCAAGGGAATATCTTCAACACGTTCATTTAGTCCCGGAATCTTAATGTTAATAACATTTAAACGGTAAAATAAATCTTTTCGCAGTTGACCGGATTCTATAAGTTTATCTGGCAATTCATTTGTCGCTGCAATAATGCGAACGTTAATTGGAATATCTTTAGTTCCACCAACACGCCGAACATAGTTTTCCTGTAATACTCTTAAAATTTTAGCTTGAAGGCCATGACTCATACTGTTGATTTCATCTAAAAGAAGGGTTCCCCCTTCAGCCTGTTCAAAAAGACCGGGGCGATCTTCAGCACCTGTAAAAGAACCTTTTGAAGTTCCAAAGAGCAAACCTTCTAGTAAATTTTCAGGAATTGCCGCACAATTCTGTGCAATAAAAGGCATATTTTGCCTGTCACTGCCATAATGAATGCTTTGAGCAAACAACTCTTTTCCCGTTCCTGTATCGCCGTAAATCAAGACACTTGAGGTAGACTTTGATGCCCGCTTGGCAATTTTAATCGCTTCGAGATACCGATCGTTTCTACCAATTAACTCATCAAAGTGATAGTGTTTAATCCCTTTTTTTCTCAATACAGGTTCAATTAATTTTTGCTGAAGTTCAATAATTTGCTTGGTCATGTCCGTTACTGCAGTTAAATTTCTAGAAACCTCCACAGCACCCACCAGTTGACCATTTTGAAAAATTGGTAAAGTTGTATTAATCGTCCGGATTTTTTTGCCTTTAAAATTTAAGTAGGACTGCTCCCGATCCACAATAGAGTCTCCTGTTGATAAAACGGTTAAGAGCGTACTATTTTCCCGAGTCCAATTTGGAAATATATCCAAAAGAGGTTTGCCAATTACTTTATCTCTTGGTAGGCCTTCAATGGATGCCATGGCCTTGTTATAAATTACTGTAACACCTAAGCGATCCACCACGTGAACCCCTTCTTCAAGTGTATCCAAAATTTCTTTTCCAGCCAACATCAGCATCTCATCCAATTTCATACAACCTCCTACAATTATTGCAATGGAACAATTGTGTCGTTTTCTGTTTGTATAATTTTTAAAATTTGAGCCGTATACTTATCACTTTTCATAAAGTGCTTGTCATTCATTTTAATCACAACAAAAGCCAATACCATAACTGCTAACCCAAAAATACCCGAATACAGTTCCCCATTTACAAGTGTCTTAAAAAGCACATGTCCAATTCCCAATCCAGCAAATAAAGCAACTAAAGGGATAACATACATGATAAAGGCAGCACTTAAAACACTATCTGTGTTCATAGACACTTCAACCATGTCCCCTATATGGGCATTCACAGAATTTTTAGCCATTAAATGAACATCTTTGGAGTCATCTCCCACTTGGCAGGCACCACAATTCCCACATGCTGTATGTCTAAGGAGTTTCACCTTGGAGAATTGGCCTAACTCTTCAATGACCACACCTGTTCTATCCATTTATTTCTCCTTTCTGTTTCTCAAAGGGTTTTAATTTTAAATACAATTCTTCAAGTTGTTGGTCTTCAGCAACACTTGGCGCATTTGTCATAAGACACTTAGCATCTTGAGTTTTAGGAAATGCGATGACATCGCGAATATTATCTGTTCCCACAGCCAACATAACCATACGGTCCAAGCCATATGCAATCCCCCCATGTGGTGGTGCACCATACTTAAACGCATCTATGAAGAAACCAAATTTTTCATTGGCTTCCTCTTCAGTAAACCCAAGCGCTTCAAACATTCTTTCCTGAACTGAAGAATCATGAATTCGAATTGAGCCACCACCGATTTCGTATCCATTAAGAACGATGTCATACGCTTTCGCGCGACAAGCCCCAGGATTGCTATTTAACTTTTCAAGATCCTCATCTTTTGGCGCAGTAAATGGATGATGCTTAGCAACATAACGTTTCGCTTCATCATCGTATTCAAAAAGAGGAAAATCAGTAACCCATAAAAAGTGATAGATTTTAGGGTCTAACAAATTTAATTGTTTTGCTAGTTCAACTCTCAAAGCACCAAGTGCGTCAAAAACAACATCTGGCTGATCTGCAACAATCAGTATCAAATCATTAGGCTCTGCATCGACAATCGTTTGAATGTCAGCAAGTTCCTTTTCAGATAGAAACTTGGCTATTGGGGATTGAATTTCATTATCCTGAATCTTCATCCACGCAAGGCCTTTGGCGCCATATGTTTTACAGAAGGTCTCAAGATTTGTGATGTCTTTTCTAGAAAAGCGATCTGCATATCCCTTTACATTTATCGCGCGTACGTCGCCACCATTACCTATGGCACCACTAAAAACTTTAAATTCTGAATTTTCAATTGCTGTGTTCAATTTTTTAAGTTCAAATCCAAATCTCGTATCTGGCTTATCAGAACCGTACCGTTCCATCGCTTCCTGGTACGTCAATCTCTGGAAAGGGATCTTTACATCAATACCCACGACATTGGAATACACTGAAGCGAGCATTTTTTCATTAATTGCAATAACATCATCTTCATCTACAAACGACATTTCCACGTCTATTTGTGTAAATTCTGGTTGTCTATCTGCTCTTAAGTCTTCATCTCTAAAACATTTTGTGATCTGATAATAACGGTCCATACCGGAAACCATGAGCAATTGCTTAAACAACTGAGGCGATTGCGGTAAGGCGTAAAATTTATTTGGATTAACCCGACTTGGAACCAAATAGTCACGCGCGCCTTCTGGCGTTGGTTTTGTAAGCACAGGCGTTTCAACTTCAATAAATCCATTTTCATCATAAAACCGTCTTGCAGCAGAAGCAATTTGATGTCGCATCATTAAATTGCGCTGCATTTTCCCTTTTCTAAGATCCAAATATCTGTACTTGAGTCTTAACCGCTCGTTTGCTTCATCTTGGTCGTCAATATGAATTGGTGGGACATCTGATGTACACAAAATTTTAAGTTCACTCACAAAAATTTCAATCATCCCGGTGGGAATATTGGGATTAATCGACTCGCGCTTTTTAACGGTTCCACGAATCGCCAAAACATATTCACCGCGAACTGTTGAGGCTTTTTCAAAGGCCTCCTCTGATACAGCTGTATCGAAGACAACCTGGCAAATACCAGTGCGGTCTCTCAAATCCACAAAAATCAAACTGCCCAAATTTCTTCTTTTTTGAACCCAGCCCATCAATACAACTTCAGTATCAATATGTGATTCTCTAACGTCGCCACAATAGTGTGTCCGTTTCATACCATTCAATGCTTCTCCCATGTCGACCTCCATTTATTTTAATTCATTAATCGCTTTTTTCTTTTCTAATATCTCATCAAATCGACTGATATAATCTTCAAGACCTTTAAAATTCGCCACTCTTTCATGACGGTTGTCATCTGGGAAACAGATTTTAGATACGGCCCCCGCGCCTATAGCCACTATGGTATGCCGTTCTTCCATAATCCGCATGTTATAAAGGGAAGCATGCCCTGACAAAGCGTACCCTATATTTTCCAAATGACCAATCATTTTCTTTTGCCGATACATGTAGTAAGGTGTATATCCAAACTGTCTCACCAAAGCATCTCCATCACTTAACATGCGTTCTACTTCTCCGTCATGCGCCAACTCGATTTCATCAATTGAAGCATTTAAGTTAGAAGCGCGCTTCACCGCAAGTGTATGTACCGTTAAGTTCTCTGGTTTAAGTTCAATCAACTTTTTCAAGGTTTCATTGGTATCTGTTACCGTTTCACCTGGAAGACCCATAATCACATCCATATTGATCGTTTCAAAGCCCACTTTTCGCGCCATTTTCATAATATCTACAATTGTGCCTGAATCATGTGACCGTCCTACTCGAGTCAAGGTGTCATCACGCATTGTTTGTGGATTGATACAAATTCGATTTACACCAAAAGATTTCATAACGTCAAGTTTTTCCATTGAAATTGTATCTGGTCGCCCAGCTTCAACAGAAAATTCCTTAATTTGATTAATTGGAACCTGTTGAACGATTTCTTCAAGCAAGCGTTCAAGTTGTTTGACGTCAAGTGTTGTTGGCGTTCCGCCACCAATATAAACACAATCAATGTGTTTTCCACTGCGTTTAATTTCCGATACTGCAAATATAAGTTCTTGAATCATCAAATCCAAATAAGTGGGCAATAACTTGCCCTTCTTTGAAATTTCATTTGATGGAAAAGAACAATAAAGGCATCTTGTTGGGCAAAACGGAATACACAGGTACAATGAAACAGCAGATTGATCCAGAGGATATAGATGCGGACGTTCCCTTAATGCCGTTTCAATTAACAAATCAATTTTATCTGGATGAACCAAATACGTACTTGCCATCACATTTTTAATTTCATCAACTGTCTTACCTTGATCCAAAAACTCATGCACAATTTTTACTGGACGTATTCCTACAAGGATTCCCCATTTGCCAATTGGCGCATATACTGTTTCAAGTACTTCATAAAGTGTTCTCTTAAGTGCTGTTTTTGACCCACCATCAACTGCAAACAAGGTCCTTTCAACAAGAACCTTATGATCAGTACCCCTATATAAAATCATTGAGCGTTGATGGGGTTCCTCAACAATTTCAAGACCATATTTAAAATCCCGCAATTTCTCTAGAAACAGATTTTTTGTATCCACAACCTGTATTTGATTTTTAGGCATAAAAATCTCAATAATTGTTCTTAAATCGTATTCGTTGGATACCCCATTAAAATAAATAATCATGGCTACCCCTGAATAAATGGGTTCTTACGACGCTCAAACCCCACAGAACTACTGGCACCATGTCCTGGATAAATAGAAACTGTATCATCCAAGACCATTATTTTTTCAAGAATACCACGTATCAATTGCTTATGATTCCCACCTTCGAGGTCCGAACGTCCTACAGAACCATAAAACAAAGTATCGCCAGTAATAAGAACTTTCTCTGCTGGAACATATAAGCAAATGCCACCAAAAGTATGTCCTGGTGTATGCAAAATCTTAATTTCTATAGAGCCTACCTTGAGCACATCCCCATCACCAATTGTACGGTCTGCTTTAATCTCAACAGGTTTGCCGTGTATTCCAGCAGAAAGATTTTTTGATGCGTCTTTTAGCATATACGCCTCATCATGGTGCAAAATAACATCCGCGCCAGTAGCTTTTTTTAGTTCTGGCACAGCCCCTATATGATCACCATGCGCATGTGTCAACACAATTGCAACAGTTTTAAAATCGTGCTTCTTTAATTTCGATAAAATACGATCCGGCTCAGCACCTGGATCTACCACTATGGCTTCTTTAGAAATTTCATCAGCCAATATATAGCAATTTGCAGCGTAAGATCCAACTGCCAATTTTTCAAGTAACATGCCTCGCCTCCAATCTAAAACGCTTTCTGACTGTCCACCAAAAGTGTAACCGGACCATCATTCTGAATGTCTACTACCATATGCGCCTGAAATTGTCCTGTTTCGACTTTCACACCCATTTTCTCAACCGCATCGACAAAAAATCCATAAAGTGAATTCGCTTCTTCAGGTCTTGCCGCCTTTATAAAACTCGGGCGTCTACCCTTTCGACAATCTCCCAACAAGGTAAACTGAGAAATACAAAGCATTGCACCACCAACATCCAACAAGGATAAATTCATTTTCCCTTCAGAATCCTCAAATACTCTTAGATTTACGATTTTTTCAGCAAGATAAAGCGCATCTTTTTCCAAATCGTTCTCTTCAACGCCAAGTAAAACATTAAATCCTTGTTCAATTGAGCCAACTACTTCTCCATCTACTTTAACGGATGAGTAATTGACCCGTTGCACAACTGCACGCATTCTGCCTCCTCTATGAACTTACACGTTTAACTTCAATGATTTCTTCTAATGATTTCAAACGTCGCATCAATTTGTTGAGTTCTTCTATATCTGAAATTTCAATTTCAAGATTAACAATTGCAATTCCATTTTTATCAATTTTAGCATTAATTCCCGTCATGGCCATTTCCATTTCCTGCACCATAATGGTTATATCAGAAAGCAAACCTTTTCGATCTGAAGAAACAATTTGAATATTTGTAGCATAAGCAGTTTCAGTATTGGATGCCCATTCCACTTCTATGAATCGATTTTCAGCATCTTCAGTCTTTTCAAAATTTTGACAATCACTTCTATGAATGGTTACACCACGACCCCGTGTTACATAGCCAATAATGTCATCTCCTGGAACCGGGGAACAACATTTTGCAAAGCGAACTAAAATATCATCAATGCCCTTTACAACAACGCCAGTGTCATTCTTCCCAGATCGTTTCCGCTTCTGATGGTCATCAGACTTTTCTGGAATTGGCTTATTTCTCAATTGTTCTTCTTTTTGCTCTCTATGGTAACGTTCCTTAAGCTTTGGAACGACTTGATTGGTTAGTATGCCACCATATCCAATAGCGTTATACAAATCTTCAAGGGATTTCAAACTAAGTCGTTTAAGAATTGGCTCCAAGTAGTCTGTTGAAAGCACCTGTTTAACAGGTAGATTCTGTTTGCGAATTTCACCTACAAGTATTTCCTGGCCTTTTTCAACATTTTCATCACGACGCTCTTTTTTAAACCACTGCTTGATTTTTTGTTTGGCCTGTGTACTTTTAACAAATTTCAACCAATCTCTAGAGGGTCCATTTGCAGATTTGCTCGTCATAATTTCAATCCGTTGACCATTTTGGAGTTGATAATTTAAGGGCACAATCCTGCCGTTCACTTTCGCCCCAATACATTTGTTTCCTACTTCTGAATGTATCTTATAAGCGAAATCTACAGGTGTCGAACCCAGTGGCAAATCCATAACTTCACCATTTGGTGTAAATACAAACACTTCTGTACTAAAAAGATCCAACTTCAATGAGTTCATAAATTCGCCTGGATCTTTTAAATCGCTTTGCCACTCCATCATTTGACGTAAAGATGAAATTTTATTTTCCATCTCAGTATGTTTGTCACTGCTGCCTTCTTTATATTTCCAATGTGCCGCAATACCAAATTCTGCAATTTCATGCATTTCCTGAGTTCTTATTTGTATTTCAAATGGTTCTCCATTCCCCATAAGCGTTGTATGCAAAGATTGGTAAAGATTGGGTTTTGGCATAGCAATATAGTCTTTAAACCGACCTGGAATCGGCTTCCAAAGTGTGTGAACTGCCCCTAAAGCACTATAACAGTCTTTTATATCACGACATACAATTCGAATCGCTGTCAAATCATATATTTCATCAAACTCTTTGTGTTGATATTTCATTTTTTTATAGATACTATAAAAGTTCTTTGGTCGGCCATAGATTTCAAAGTCTAAATGAAGGGCTGTAAGTGATTTTCGAATTTGGTGAATGTAATCGTTGATAATAGATTCACGTTCAGTCCGTTTACGGTCAACTTTTCTCACCAAATCTCGATACCCTTCAGGATCTAGATATTTTAAACTTAAGTCTTCAAGTTCCCATTTGATTTTTGATATTCCCAAACGATGGGCAATGGGCGCGAAAATTTCCAAGGTTTCTTCAGCTTTTTCCTTTTGTTTTTCAAGCGACATAGCACCAAGTGTTCTGATATTGTGTAACCGGTCCGCTAATTTAATAAGAATAACCCGAATATCACTGGACATGGCAAGAAACATTTTTCTCAAGTTTTCAACCTGTTGTTCTTGCTTGGTTTCATAATTGATAATGGCAAGTTTTGTGACACCATCAACCAAAGCCGCAACATCGCTTCCAAATTCACGTGTTACATCCTCTAGAGTTACCGCCGTATCTTCAACCGTGTCGTGTAGTAGGGCCGCAATAATCGTCTCTTCATCCATTTCAAGTTCTGCCAATATCAAGGAGACATTGGCAGGATGATTAAAAAACGGAGTCCCGTCTTTTCTGAGTTGCCCTGTATGTGCCCTATCACCAAAATCATATGCCTTGGATACATTGGTTAAGTCGACATAAGGTGCGTATTTATTCAGTTCTTCCAAGTAGCCTTCTTTATTCATTCAAACACCTGAAAACTTTCTAAGTATTAATAATAGTCCGTCCAAAAATAATTGAACGGACTATCTAACCTTTATTTTACAGTTTTAAGAGCACTCTGACAACAGTTTTTTATGAATCATAACCGACTACTGTGTATACATTATACCCTTCAAGCACTTCTCGTCCATTCAAAAAGTTAAGTTCAATCAAAAAAGCCAATCCTGCAACTTCCCCACCCAGTTTTTCAATGAGCTCACAAACAGCCTTAGCTGTCCCCCCAGTTGCAAGTAAATCATCAACAACTAGAACTCGGTCCCCTGGTTTAATTGCATCTTTATGAACTTCTAAAACATCTTTACCATATTCCAACTCATATTCATGTTGAAGTGTTTCTCCAGGCAATTTGCCAGGTTTACGAATGGGCACAAATCCTTTTCCGGTCATAACTGACATAGGCGCTCCCATCAAAAAACCTCTCGCTTCTGGACCTACAATTACATTATAGTCAACACCTTCAAGTTGATCGATACAAGTTTGAATCGCTTCTTTATAGGCATTCCCATCTAAAAGTAATGTTGTAATGTCCTTAAAACTAATTCCCGGTTTAGGGAAATCTTCAATGACCCGAATTTTAGATTTAATATCCATACTATTTCCTCCTTGCAGCCCCACTTAATGCATCTTTTAGATCCTTAAAAAGTGGCACCTCATCTAAATTGATTTTTTGTTCCGGTTTTGGTAAAAATTTGAGTTCAAGTTCCTTGTTAAAAAGTGTGTAAGATAACAATTTCATTTCACTAAGCAAATCCAAACAAAATAAAACTTTTGCAAGTGACATACGCACTTTTTTTGAAACCTCATCCAGATTGGTTTTATTAAGCTGAAAAACTTGCTTATAAAAGTAAACCAGATCTTCACGGTTCGGTATAAACGTATTGAGGGGTTCATCCTCATCTAGTCTGTGTAACTTGAATTCTACAGGGGTTGAATCGAGAGTCAATGGCATAAAAACAACATCAAGATAACCCTCGCGAGATTCTAATCGATCCAAATTTCCAAAATGTAGTGTATAGCGATAAAAATTTCGGCCCATGACAAAATCTCTAAATGCCAGAAGCCCTCTATAAGTATCAACAATTAACACGTCTTTATCTTCTGACTCTATAAGTTTGGTTAAATCTTGCGGTAAAATTTTATCATAATTAAAAGACAAATGTCTATCTAGGCTATAATAGTTATAAAATGCTTTCTGAAACCCAAACTCTAAAGCGGGCTTTACAGGCAATTTATCCTTAATTAAATCTTGGATTAAAAACTGTATGGTTTCAACACCCATAAAGTGGTTCTTCTCAAGATTAATCAAAAGATGTACAGGATCTGATTTTCGAATGGCTTCAATCCATTCCACTTTATTGAAAGCGATGGCATCATAAACACGAAAACCATCATTGACAATAAGTTTTAAATGATTTTGTGTTTTCCCAATGATACGGTAATCGTCTATCTTCAGATTTTCAAAAACAAACTGAGGTTTTGGATTGCCAATGCCAAAAGGCTTTAAGTGTTCAATTGCTTCAACCAAATCATGTGTAATCATTTGCGGTTTTAAAAGACCATTTACATTTCTTGTCGTTGCCAACTTATATTTCGGAATATTGTCCAAACCATACTGATATAGAGCAGCCTTTAAGGCAGAAATGTTTTCAGCTTTAAAACTCAATCCTGCTGCCTGCTCATGGCCACCAAATTTTTCAAAATAGTGTTTGAACGTACTCAAGACTTCAAAAATGCTAATTCCAGTAACACTTCTAGCAGAGCCTTTTGCCATACCATCTTCAACATTTAATACGATGGCAGGTCGTTCATATTTTTCAGTAAGCTTTGAAGCAACAATACCTATAATACCGGTATGCCAATTTTCGCCAACAACCAGTAGTATGCGTTCATTTTCAAGATCAATGTGATGCCTAATATAATAATCGGCTTCCTCCATAATTGCTCTTTCTTGGGCCTGTCGTTCAGCGTTTAAAACACTTAAACTTTTTGCAATTTCAAGCGCTTTAAAATAGTCCTTTTCAAGCAACATGTCAACCGCAATGGTTGGGTTTCCAATTCTACCTGAAGCATTAATTCGAGGCGCAATCACGAATCCAATATGGCCTGCCGTTACTTCACGATCCGTTAAATTTGCCTCGGCCAATAGGGCTTGAACACCTGGATTTGAAGTGTGATTCATATGTTCGAGTCCAATTTTTGTAATAATTCGGTTTTCATCCACGAGTGGTACAATGTCAGCAACAGTTCCTAAAGCTGCAATGTCAATGATTTGGGTATAAAACTTTTCAAAAGCATCACCCAGCATAGCTTGTGCCAACTTTAAAGCCACACCACATCCTGCTAACATTTGAAATGGATACCCACCTCTTTTAGGATTAACCACTGCAATGGCGTCTGGTAATTCTTCCTGGCATTCGTGATGATCGGTTATAATTAAGTCTATCCCTTGAGATTTAGCATAGGCCGCTTGCTCTACTGCAGTAATGCCACAATCCACTGTGATAATAAGCTGACCGCCTTGCGCCTTGATTGCATCAATTCCCATTTCGCTAATCCCATAGCCTTCATCTTGACGACTTGGAATATAATGAAAAGCCTGATGCCCAATATACTCAAAATATTTACTCAAAATAACAATACTGGTAATCCCATCCACATCATAATCTCCGTAAATCCATATAGATTCACGCTTTTCAACTGCCTGTTCGATTCGAGCTTTGGCCAAATCCATATCTATAAGCAACATTGGATCATGCAAACCCTCTAAACTCGGATTCAAAAAACGATTAACAGCTTCCTGCGTAAGCAAATTCCGATCATAATACAGTTTTGCCATCACATTGCTGCAGTCCAAAGACTTTGCCAACTCAGTTATTGAATTTTCAACGTATTCCGGGTATTGCCAAATTGCATTTTGAAAAATCATTCAGTCACCATTTCACTTGTATTTGTTGTTTCAGGTTCTATTTTTTCAGTCTTTTCAGCTTTTAAGGCATCAATTAAGTCTTGTTGATTCTTAACTGTTGTTTCACATTGGTTTAACGCATTTTCAACTTGAGTAATTTTCCCATCTTTTTCCTGCATTATTTTTTGATGGCTATCAAGTTGTTTTTTCAAGTCTTTAATGTTTTTACCACTTTTAATACGTCTAAAGGTATCAAAAATTAACATCGCAATTGCGCCAACCAAAGCCGAACCAATAATTACCAAAGCCAATGGCATGTCCACTTCTGCGAACAAAAAGTTAACCAGTATCACTTCAGCGTTGAAGATTGCAAATAATGTAATTAAAATAGCAAAAATCAAAGTCAATACAACATACAATTGCATAAAGCACCTCCAAATTCGTATGTATAAGGGCTTAAATGCGCAATGACAACCCATTGCGCATTTAATTCATACCCTCTATTTTGATGAATACGCGTCTTTTGATTTGATCTTGTGTCTGAGCAAAGCCCACACTGGGCTTGCAATAAAAATTGAAGAATAAGTTCCCACTAAAACACCAATCAGCAGAGGGAGTGCGAATTCTTTAATTGTAGAAACGCCCAAGAAGTACAAGGACCCAATTACAAAGAGTGTGGTCAACGACGTATTGATGGTTCTTGAAATAGTCTGCCCGATGGAAATATCCGCAATTTCAAAATGTGTCCCTTTTTCCCGCTTTACATTTTCTCTAATTCGGTCAAAAACAACAATAGTATCATTAATCGAATAGCCCACAATGGTTAATACAGCTGCAATAAAGGAAGAATTAACTGTAATCCTAAAAATGGCATAAAGTGATAAAAGAATCAACACGTCATGGATCAAAGCGATAATTGCAGCTAAACCAAACACAGTTTCAAAACGCACCGAAACGTATAAGAGCATAGCAATCGCAGCAATTGCAACTGCCAACAGTGCCCGATTTCTAATTTCAGCGCCAACAGATGGACCAACTTGTTCGGTGCCTCTAATAGCATTTTCATCAACCCCATAAGATGTCATCAACTCTTGGTAGATTGCCAATCTTTCTTCATTGGCAAGCGATTGTTTTGTCTTAATGATAATTTCATTTTGCTCTGTGCCCGCATGAACCACTTCAGGATCAAGTTCATAAGTCGATAGCAACTCTTTAATTTCATCTACCGGTACAGTCTGTTGCAAATCAATTTGCATTAACGTCCCGCCAGTAAATTCAATTCCTAAATTTAGGCCATTCATTATAAAGAGCACAATACCCAGCACAATTACTGCTGTGGAAATTGCAAACCAAAGTTTATATTTTTTCGCAATAGTTACTGTTTTCATTGTTTTTTACCCCCTTGATCCATAGTGTTTTTTTCTGTCTGAGAATCCAAGTGAAAGTTTCAACAATGATTTAGTCACAACAACTGCTGTAAACATACTGGATACAATACCAATCATCAAAGTCACTGCAAATCCCTTAATTGGCCCTTCTCCAAAAGCAAAAAGTATAATAGCCGCTATAAAAGTTGTAACATTTGAATCTATAATTGTACGCATGCCTCTGTGAAATCCGCTATTGATAGAAGCCCTAAGAGACTTTCCAGTGTGAATTTCCTCTTTTAAACGTTCAAATATTATAACATTTGCATCCACTGCCATACCAAGTGACAGCACAATACCAGCAACGCCTGGCAAAGTTAAGGTGGCATTAAACCCAATCATTGCATAAATTACAATTAAACCATAAAGACCAAGAGCAATGGTTGCAATAAAACCTGGAATTCTATAATAAATCAACATATAGACAACCAGTAAAGCCAAACCAACAAGCGCAGCATTTATAGCAGAATTAAGCGAATCAATTCCAAGTGTCGGTCCGATAACAGATGTTTGAATTTCTTCTAATTCAACAGGGAGCGCACCGCCTCTAATTAATAAAGCCAACTCATTTGCCGAATCAAATGTGAAACTACCTTGTATATAAGCTTCCCCATCTGAAATCACAATTTCAGTATAAGGTGCAGATATAATTTCTTGATCCAAAACAATTGCAATTTGTCCTTTTTTTTCTGGATTATCGATCGCTTTTGAAGTCCCCTCAAAAAACAATTCTTTACCAATGGCATCAAATTTTAAAGAAACAACCGGCTCATTATATTGACCCTGGGAAACAAAGGCATCTGCCACATTAGTTCCTGTTAAAATCGGCTCATATTCAATAGCCGCAATGTCCATACCTTCCATAGCTGGGAGGTCTCCTGTAACCAAAACAAATTGCAACAAGGCCGTTTGTCCAATAACATCAATGGCATCCTCTGGGTTCTCAACACCAGGGAGTTCAATCCGAATTCGATTTTCGCCTTGAAGTGTAATAATTGGTTCAGTTAAGCCAAGCTCATTAACACGCTTACCAATAACCTGTTTGGTTTGCTCCATGGTTCTTTCAAGGTCTGTTCCAGTTTCTTCGGTCTTGGCTTCATAAACCACAACCACGCCACCTTCAATATCCAGTCCAAGATTAAGCATCTCACCTGCTGACTTAAGTTCAAATGCGCCCAACGACACACCGTTTGTTGCTACAAAAACTGCGCCTGCAATTACTGCAACAATCAGGAAAAATAAAAGCGTCTCTTTTCCTTTCATGATTAAGTGCCCCCTTAATTTCTAAATATAGTATTTCGATAATTCCACATATTTTAAGGCTGATATCTTAATAGATTCGATTTCTTCTTCCGTTAAAGCGCGCACCACTTTCGCAGGTGCCCCCATAACAAGCGAGCCCGATGGAATTCTTTTGCCCGGTGGTATCAAAGAGCCTGCAGCCACCAGAACATTTTTTTCCACATAAGCGCCATCCAAAAGTATAGCACCCATGCCAATCAGTACATTAGATTCAATCACCGCACCATGAATAATGGCACGGTGTCCTATTGTAACATTTTTTCCAATTTTAACTGGAAAATCTGTACTGGTGTGAACCATACACAAATCTTGAATATTTGTCCCACTTCCAATTTGAATTGGTTCTATATCACCTCTGACTACAGTATTATACCAAATGTTCACATAGTCTTCTAGAACAACTTGTCCAATTACATCGGCAGAATCTGCAACAAAGCATGATTCTCCCACCTCTGGCCCTTTATCTTTAAACTTGTGAAGCATGTTTTCCTCCAGTCACTAGTCTTGGTTTAGTTTCGCATAAATATAAATGGAATTTTCAATACGCTTTTTTTCCATCTCGCAACCTAATGCATAAGGGGTATAAATGTCATTGTTGAAATTATACGCATTTGCATGACACCCACCACTACAATAAAATTTCGCCCAGCACGTTCTGCATTTTTCTTTATTATAAACATGAGCGTTCTTAAACTCACTGGTTAAACCAAAGTCAATAACACCTGCCATCACATTACCCATTTTAAAATGGTCATTGCCCACAAATTGATGACACGGGAAAATATCCCCTTCAGGTGTAATTGCCAAATACTCTGAACCAGCACCACAACCTGATAATCTTTTTATAACACATGGCCCTTGGCCCATATCAATGGCAAAATGAAAAAAGGAAAATTCTTTATCTGTATTGTGCCGTTTTATTAATTCTTCTGCCAATAGATCATACTGCTCTTTCACAACATCAAGATCTGATTCGTCCAAAGCATACGCATCGCCTGGTGCTGCAACCACAGGTTCGATAGATGTGCTTTTAAACCCTAAGTCCGCCATGTGAAGCACATCTTGTGAAAAATCTAAGTTGTTTTTTGTAAAAGTCCCTCGAACATAATAAGCTTTGCCTTTTCGACTTTCTACAAGCTTTTGAATCTTTGGTACAATCACATCGTATGACCCACCACCACTAATGGTATAACGCATTTTATCATTGACGTCACGTCTTCCATCCAAACTTAAAACAACGTTATACATATTATCGTTAAGATAGTCAATAATCTCATCACTGAGCAAAACGCCATTTGTTGTAAGTGTGAATCTAAAATTCTTATTATGTGTTTTTTCCAAAGATCTACCATAGGAAACCAACTGTTTTACAACTTCAAAATTCATCAGGGGTTCACCACCAAAAAAATCCACTTCTAAGTTGCGACGGTTTCCTGAATTTGCCACCAACATATCCAAGGCTTTTTTCCCGACTTCATAAGACATCATGGAACGAGTCCCTTGAAAGTCTCCTTGGGATGCAAAGCAATACGCACATCTCAAATTACAATCATGTGCAATGTGAAGGCACATAGCCTTTACAATAGGACTTCTATTTTGAAATTCAATTGAATTGACATATTTATCATCTGTGAACAACATGTCCTCTTCAATTAAATAATCCACATCACTCAAAGCTTCCCTAACTTCTTCTTCAGAATAAGAGTCTTTTAAGGCTCTAATCACTTCCACAGGTGACTTTTCTGGATAATAATCCAAGACATCAAATACAATTTTGTCAATTACATGAACAGCACCACTGTTCACATCTAAAACAAAATACATGTCTCCCTGCTTAAACTTATGAATCATACGTTCCTCCAATTTCAACAAGAAAAGCAGAGTTCACTCTGCTTTTCACATCGTTACTTATTTATTTTCACACTTTTGATTGCCGACTGTACAAGATGTCTTGCAAGCCGATTGACACGACGTTTGACATTCCCCACATCCGCCATGTGCAGCTGAACTTTTTAACGATCCTCTATTTATTGTTTTTATGTGCTTCATTATAAACCTCCCATTAATCATGTAATCAAATTAAATACAAGATATTATACCATATCCATTAAAATTAAAAAAGACTTATCTAATCAGACAAGTCTTTTCTGGTTTTAATCAAATTACTCTGCTACTGCAGGATCAACCACTTCAGTTTCAGATTTTTCTACTGCAGAAATTGCCCATTTTTTAAATGTCAATTTTGTTCTAGCAGCACCAACTTCCAAAACAAAGTCATCTTCCTTAACATTTAGCACTTTTCCGACAATACCACCAATTGTAACAACAGTATCACCTGAACGCACACTGCTTCTAAGTTCATTGAGTTGTTTTGTTTTCTTTTTTTGAGGTCTAACCAATAAAAAATACATTAGGGCAAAGAAAAAACCCATATACAGAATCAATCCAAAAGTACTCTCCATAACTACACTCCTTATTATTTTCGCTTATGCGTACTCTTTCTTCATTATAACAGAAATAAAATTATTTACAAAAGGGTTTCACCATAATATTTTGCAAAAAATTCATTTCTGAAATCCATCAACCGATCTTCCATAATTGCTTCTCGGACTTGTTTCATTAAATGAATTAAAAAATAGAGGTTATGTGTTGACATCAATCTCGATGATAAAATTTCATCTGCCTTGTATAAATGTCGCAGATAAGCACGTGTATAATTTTTGCACGTATAGCACGTACAATTAGGATCTAGTGGTGTAAAATCACGGGTGTATTTGGCATTTTTTATTGCAATTCTACCTTCTGATGTCATAGCAGTTCCATTGCGGGCAATTCGGGTTGGCAAAACACAATCAAACATATCCACACCCCTTATGACGCCTTCAATCAATGCATCTGGACTGCCAACACCCATCAAATATCTCGGTTTATTTTTTGGAAGTAAGGGAGTTGTATAGTCTAGCACTTCATACATAAGATCTTTTGATTCGCCAACACTTAAACCACCAATACTGTATCCAGGGAAATCAAGCTCAACCAATTCTTTAGCACTTTGCTCTCTTAAGTCTCTAAACATTCCACCCTGAACGATACCAAACAAGGCTTGATTTTCTGTATTTTCAAATGAATCCTTACATCTTTTTGCCCACCTTGTGGTGCGTTCCATAGATTTTTTTACATAATCATAGTCCGCTGGATAGGGTGCACATTCATCAAATGCCATTATAATATCTGCACCTAGAGCTGTTTCAATTTCCATAACACGCTCTGGTGATAAAAAATGACGGCTTCCATCTAAGTGGGATTGAAATTCAACACCCTCTTCACTTATTTTTCTTAAATCGCCAAGACTAAAGACTTGAAATCCGCCGCTGTCTGTTAATATAGGACGGTCCCAATTCATAAATTTATGAAGACCACCGGCTTCCTTCACCAATTCATGTCCTGGTCTCAAATACAAATGATAGGTGTTGGATAATATGATTTGCGCCGCCATGTCTTTTAATTCTTCTGGCGTCATTGCCTTTACAGTTGCTTGTGTTCCAACAGGCATAAAAATAGGCGTTTCAATAACACCATGTGGTGTATGAAGCCGTCCAAGTCGCGCCCCTGTCTGTTTACATTCTTTAATCAATTCATAACGAATCGCCATAATTTCTCCTCTCAGTTTTATAAAATCAACATGGCATCGCCAAAACTAAAAAACCTGTAAGATTCTTCTACTGCAACCCTATAGGCATTTAATATTTGCTCACGTGTCATAAGCGCACTGACAAGCATAATGAGTGTTGATTCCGGCAAATGAAAATTAGTAATCAACCCATCGATACACTTAAACTCATAACCAGGGTAAATAAAAATATCCGTCCACCCATTTTTAGCTTCCAATTGTCCAGAATTATCCGCTATGGTTTCTAGTGTTCGCGTTGTTGTTGTTCCAACGGATATAACCCGTCCACCTGATTTTTTAACCCGATTAATTAGGGCTGCATTGTCTGCACTCAACTCATAGAACTCAGAATGCATTTTATGAGAATTAACATCATCTACTTTTACCGGTCTAAAAGTCCCTAGTCCTACGTGCAACGTAACAAAAGCCACTTCAACTCCCTTTAAACGCAAATCCTCCAAAAGATCTTCGGTAAAATGTAATCCTGCTGTGGGTGCAGCTGCAGACCCATCATGCTTGGCATATACCGTATTATACCGTTTAGCATCTTCTAAAGTTTCAGTGATGTAAGGTGGCAATGGCATTGTTCCAAGTTCATCTAATATTTCTTCAAAAATTCCCTCAAAAGCAAACTCAATAATACGCGTTCCTTCATCCCCTATGCCAACCACTTTGCATGACATTTTTCCGTCTCCAAAGGAAAACTCAGCACCTATTCTAGCTTTTTTTCCCGGCTTAACAAGCGTTTCCCATCTTGTATCGCTTAACCGCTTCAGTAAGAGAAACTCAACACTTGCGCCTGTGTCTTTTACACCAAAAAGACGCGCAGGGATAACTTTTGTATTATTAAGTACAAGACAGTCCCCTTTTTTCAAATACTGTGTTATGTCTTTGAATTTTTCGTGTGTCAAATCACCTGTTTCTCGATTTAGATGCATCAATCTAGATTGAGAACGATCTTCCAACGGCGTTTGTGCAATCAAATGCTGTGGAAGATCAAAATAAAAATCTTTAGTCTTCATCCATTACCCCTTTAATTCGAATATCTTCCATTATAATCTGCCACTAATTCTGTGTCTTTGTAATAATGTTCCAAAATAGACGCATAATCATAGCCAAGTTCTGCCATTTTTTTTGCACCCCATTGACTCATGCCAAGTCCATGTCCATATCCATGTCCATATATGACAACTTTGCCAGTGCGAACAGATATTTCTTCATAAACAGACACAGTATCACGGGATAATAGTGGCGGGTTAAGTGGATTAAATAAATTTAACCGCATTTCCAAACGCCCTCTGCTGGTTTCCTGTCGGACCACTTGATTTTCTAAGAGGGTCCCATAAACACCTTCACTACTTAAAAGCGTCGTAGGACTCATAACAACTCCCGGCATTGGCAGTTGATTTGGAATTTCTGTCACAGCTTTCCCAGCGTCAAATCCAAACAACATACTTTTTAATACTGTTGTTCCTAAAGCAAATCGAGGTGCTTCACCTGTAAGTGTGGCCGTGCTAAATGAGCCTTCAAATTCCATAGAAACCACACGTCCACTCTTTGTCCGTTCCAGTATGCGAATTTTTGACAGCCGTCCAATATTATAGCCGGCTTGCAATAATGCGCCTTCAATATCACGATCTGAAAGTTCTAATGTCCAATCTGTATTTGGTGATCCTGATACCACAGAAAAAACATCTTCAACCGGCGAGATGTACGGAATTCTCGAATGCCATATCAAACCCGCATCATCTGTAAACCCTCCTGAATGAGAATGGTAAAAGCAATCTGCAATTTCATCTTCATAGGTTAAGACCATACCCCTTGTAAGGTCTACCGCTAAATTTGAGTTGGGCGCCTCTACGTTATACCCGCCATAAGCTTGACTGTTCACTGTTGTACAGACATCAAACTCGTATTCTGGATAGCCGCCTATACTTTTTAAGGCAAAACTTCTAGCTGCAACCGCCTGAGCCTTTAACGCTTCAATTGGCCATTTTCCACTCATTTCTTTTGGCAAAACCCCATATAGATAAAATGACATGGGCAACCGATTAATCAGGGTAAAATCACTCCCTGGTAACCGTTTAACTTTAAACCCATATCGATAGTTTAAACTGCCAACTTCGAAAAGCTCAGTTCTAAAGAACACATCACGCTCAGAGTCATAGGCAAAAATAGTTCGGCCATTTGCTTCTATTGCAAGTGAACGTTCAGAAAGATGCATCGCCGTAAAGGTCAATTCAGGATATTTACTTTGAAGGCCCAGCATCTCAGTTCTAGCCGATTCTTCTGTTACGAAATGCCCGATTAAAAGACGGTAGATGCCATCATAAAAAACATAAAAATTACCATCACGTTTTTCAACCTCATTTTGGGCCAATTCAAATGTTTCAAAAGACAAGCCCGAATCGACACTATAACCGCCTTTTACCCGGTTAGACTTATAAACATCTGAATTTGAATCCACATATGCCGATTGGTCACCTGTATATGTGTAAAAACCCAGTTTCATAATTCTAAACGTATCTACTGCTTGAAAATCTACAACCGCTTGTCCACCCTCAATTTCTAGTATAATCCCAGACTCAGTGTTAATCCCAATAGGGTACTCATTATTTTTCCCGAAAATTAATCCCACATCAATCATAGGCTCTATACTGGCAAATGAGGGGACAGCAAAAAAAAGTCCCAGCAAAAATAAAATCGTCAAATTTTTTAACCGCATTACAGCACCTCCCCGAGTGCATCAAAAGCCAATTGTTCCCCTGATGAAATGGGCGCATATCCCAAGTGGATGCGTCCTTTATTTGTAACGACTCGGCCACGTGGGGTTCTCTGAAGAAATCCTATCTGCATCAAATAAGGCTCATAAACATCTTCAATGGTCGTGGTCTCTTCTCCAGTTGCTGCTGCTAAGGTATCCACACCTACCGGTCCACCATCAAAGAAATCAACAATGCTTTCAATTATTTTTCGATCCACTGCATCCAAACCGATTGGGTCAATTTCCAATAAATCTAAAGCTTCTTTAGCAATTGCTCTTGTAATGGTCCCCGTTCCTTTCACTTGCGCATAATCTCTAACCCGCTTCAACAGGCGGTTTACAATACGAGGGGTTCCTCTACTCCGCATGGCCATTTCAAAAGTTGCTTCATCATCAATGGGAATCTGCAAAACATCGGCAGAACGTTTTATGATGCGTCCCAATTCTTCATGATCATACAAATCCAGTTTGCAAATCACACCAAACCGATCGCGTAGAGGCGCCGTCAACTGACCTGCACGCGTTGTTGCGCCAACCAAAGTAAATTTAGGCAAATCAAGTCTCACAGACCTTGCCCCTGGGCCTTTTCCAATTACGATATCAATTGCATAGTCTTCCATTGCAGGGTAAAGAACCTCTTCCACATGCCGACTCAATCGATGAATCTCATCAATAAAAAGAACATCCCCATCTTTCATAGCTGTAAGTATTGCAGCAAGATCACCTGGACGTTCAATTGCAGGACCAGAAGTAATCTTGATGCCAACATTCATTTCATTGGCAATGATACAAGAAAGCGTTGTCTTTCCCAATCCTGGCGGTCCATACAAGAGCACATGATCCAAAGATTCACCTCTTAACCTTGCCGCTTTCATGAAAATTTGTAATTTTTCTTTTGTTTTTTCTTGACCTATATAGTCATCCAAATGATCCGGTCTAATTGATTTTTCCGAATCATGATCTTCTTCTATATGCTTTGGTGTAACAAATCTTTCCATGAATCCTCCCAATGCCTTAACTGTTCATCATCTTTAACAAAGCTGCCTTTATCACTTGTTCTACTGTCATATCTTCAAGATCCATATTTTTAAGGACCCCCTGCGCTTCGCTCCGTGTATAGCCAAGTGTCAACAGTGCTTCAAGTGCATCACTCTGACTGGTGGCTTTGCCAACCCTTTCAGGAGAGAGGGGCTGAGGGTTTTCAAAACCAGCAAATCCTCCTACTTTATCTTTTAACTCAAGGACAATACGCTCCGCAGTTTTCTTACCAACGCCTTGTGCAGAGGTCAAACTTTTAATATCTTTTGACGCAATACTAGCTGCCAAATGGCCATAGGGCAAGGACGATAAGATGCCCATCGCAACTTTTGTTCCAACACCACTTACAGATGTCAACAAATGAAACATTCTAAGTTCTTCTCGTGTTGAAAACCCAACAAGCATAATCAGATCTTCCCTAACAATCATTTCTGTAAATAAAATAACTTCTTCTCCAGGCACACTAAAATCAGATATAGACGGTGCAGATGTAAATACTTTAAACCCAATTCCCTGATTCTCCACAACTATGCTGTCTAAATCCACATGAATCAATTTCCCTTTTATATAATCAAACATGAAAGACTCCGTTTTTTATTTTTATTATACCTTAAAATGCAAAAAAACGCACCTACAAACCGTTAGACGGTTGCAGATGCGCCTTAAATCACTCATACCTGTCAGAATCATCATAAGGATCATATTCTTCCTCATGAACTTCTTCAAACTCAACTTCATCCGGGTCACAGTTTGGTAAAACAATTGCCAAAACAATATAGATTAAAATGGGTGATCCAACACCAAATATAACTGCTAGCGCCCATATCAAACGCACCAAAGTGACATCAATGTTAAAGTAATATGCCAACCCCGCACAGACACCGGCAAGTTTTTCTTCTTTTTCTATTTTACATATTTTTTTCCTGCCATTATTTTGCCTCCCATCTTTTTTTTAATCATACGACAAAATTCAATGGGTTACAAGTCGAATACAAACATTCTAACAGCTCTTTAACCAAATTCAAATCTAAGCACTTTGAAGAGACGTCTGGGTATTTTGATTCAAAAGATCCATCTCGCCTTCCTCGACAAATTGAGTGGTATAAAGTTCATAATAATGCCCTTTAAGCGCCATCAGTTCAGCATGATTGCCGGACTCAATAATAACACCCTTATCGATCACTAAAATCACATCTGCATTTCGGATTGTAGAGAGTCTATGCGCCACAATAAAACTTGTTCTATTTTTAAGAACACGGTCAATTGCTTGCTGAATTTTAGCTTCAGTCTCTGTGTCAATTGACGAAGTCGCCTCATCCAGAAAGAACAACGCTGGCTTTGAGATAATGGCACGTGCAAATGAAATTAATTGTTTTTCACCCGTAGATAAGAGGCCTCCGCCTTCGCCAACTTCTGTGTCATATCCCTTTTCCAATTTCATAATAAAATCATGGGCATTGACGGTCTTAGCGGCTTCCACAATTTCTGAATCTGTTGCATCTAATTTCCCATATCGGATGTTTTCTTTAATCGTCCCACTAAAAAGGTGTGGGGCTTGTAGAACATATCCAATGTTAGCATGAAGCCAGCTTTGAGATCTTGACCTGTACTCTTTGCCATCAATTAAAATTTCACCTTCTGTTGGTTCGTAAAAACGACATGCCAAATTGACAATTGTGCTCTTACCTGATCCCGTCTCACCGACCAAGGCCACTGTCTGTCCTTTTTTAACATCTAGATTGAAATCCTTTAAGATGTATTCGCCTTCTTTGTAGTAGAAACCAACATGATTAAAGGTTACATTTCCTTGGATTTTTTCCCAATTTTCAATGCGTTGTGTATAATGATCGCCATATTTTTGAAGCACTGCACTGGATTCAACAATTTCTTCTTGTTCATTAATCAATGACATAACCCGCTCAGCTGCCGCTTGTGCACTAATCATTTCTGTATATATCCTAGCCAATTCCAAAACAGGATCGAAAAACTGCCGTGCGTATGTGATGAAGAGTACCAATGTCCCATATGTGATGCTCGTGTTTAAGATAAAGATACTTCCAAAGTACAAGGTTAAAACCATCCCCAGTGCCGATATAAATAAAGCAACCGGTAAATACCCTGCTGAAAATAGGGCCGCACGTATAGATGTCCGCTTCATATCATGCGTTACTAGGCCAAACTCATCCCGATTTAATTCTTCACGCACCAAAGTTTTTGTTGTTTTTGCGCCAACTATGCCGTCGTTAAAAAGACCCGTAATCTTAGAATTGATTTTACGAACATTTCGATAAGCCACTAGCATCTTTTTTTCAAACAACACACTGATTACGGCCAATAATGGCACAGTAATCAATGTTACAAGCGCGAGTTTCCAATTGACGATTAACATGACGATGGAAATAAACAGCATCATCGCCAGGCCCCAAACAAGATCAACCACGCCCCATGCTAAAGTCTCAGAAATTTTTGTCGTGTCTGATGTGGTTCTTGCAATCATCCATCCCACTGCATTTTTGTCATAATAACTAAACGATAACTTTTGCAATTTCTCAAAAGCATCTTTTCGCATCTTATAGACGATACTGGTTTCAATTTTTCCCGCAAGGCGGATGAAAAAGAATACAATCCCGCCCATTAGTAGGGTCATCCCAAAATACGCCACAGCAACACGCCAGAGTCCCTCTAAATCTCTAGGAACAACAAAATGATCAATGGCATATTGTGTCAGCAAGGGAAACGTAACGTCCAAAACTGCCAGCGAAATCATAAATGCACAAAGTCTATAAAAATCTTTCTTGAACCCTTTTAAGTAAAGGAACATTTCTTTCCATATGTTTTTATCGTATTTAAGCTTCATTTCTTTGTTTTTTTCTTCCATGTGTTCCTCCCGGTCCCTATTAGACCACCATTTTCTGCAAATCCCAGATGCGTTTGTATAAACCTTCTTCTTCCAACAAAGCTTCATGAGATCCCTTTTGAATAATACGCCCTTGGTCCAGGACAATAATTGTGTCTGCTTCAGCCAAGGTGGATATCCTATGACTAATAATCAAAGTCGTTACATCCTTACTCCGTTTTTTAAGCGCTTTTCTAATTTTCATATCTGTTTCGGTATCAACAGCACTGAGCGAATCATCAAAAACTAAAATACGTTTGTCTGAATCAATTATTGTTCTTGAGATTGCAACGCGTTGCTTTTGACCTCCTGAAAGAGACACGCCCTTTTCACCAATAACAGTCTCGTATCCATCTCTGAACGTTAAAATATTGTCATGGATTGAAGCTGTTTTTGCTGCCTCGTAAATCTCAGCCTCCTCAAAATCATTTCTAAGAATGCCAATATTTTGTTTAACAGTTTTGGCATATAAATACGGTTCTTGAAGAACCAGACCAATTTTTTGACGAGTCCATTGTTTTTCAATCGTCTTAAGTTCTTGCCCGTCAATCTTAATTGTGCCCTCGTACTCGTACAAACGTTGCAACAAGTGTACCAATGTTGACTTGCCAGAACCTGTAGATCCCAATATTCCCAATGTCTCTCCTGGTTCAATTTTAAAATTAATATCTTTGAGCACTTGCTTTCCATCTGGGTAACTAAAATTCACGTGCTCAAAAATGATTTCACCCTTAATTTCTGGTCTGGTTTCATAAGGCATAACCTGCTCAATAGGTTCAGAAAGAATTTCCTCAATCCTGTTGATAGAAACTGTTGTCTTCCCAAACTCACTTAGAAGTCGACCCAACTGCTTAACCGGCCACAAAAGCATGGATTCGTAAGTGATAAATGCAACAAGAATTCCTATTGTGATTTCACCTGTAATAACCATCCGAGCGCCTACAACAAGTACAATACCACTTTGGACCAGAGTCAAAAAATCTGATGAAGACCAAAATCCTGCCAGTATTTCAATAAGCTTATAGACCTTTTCTTTGTAGCCGTGATTGACAGTTTCAAATTTATCAATTTCATATTTTTCGCGGCCAAATGCGCGCACCACGCGAACACCTGATAAATTTTCCTGTATAACTGTCGTCATCTGAGCCTCTGCTTCATCTGCTTTCTTAAAGTTCTTCTGAACTTTTGTGAAGAAAATAAATGAAAAAGCAAACAACACCGGAATCATTAAAACTGCATAAACTGTTAATTTAGGACTCATTCTGACCATAATAATAACTGAAAGCGTTACCATCAATAAAATTCGTCCTAGATCTACAATTTGTACACCTAGAAACCTTCGTATGGTCTCAACATCAGATGTACACCGTTGAATCAAATCTCCAGTTTCTCTTTTGGTATGGTATTCATAAGACATGTACTGAATTTGCTTATAAAGTTTGTCTCTCAAATTCTGAGCAATGTTTTCTGCTGCATAGCTTGAAAAATACCCTTTTAGGAACAAAAATACCGCACGAATCAGTGCTATCCCCAGAACCAACCCCACAATACTCATGATGTTTCGACCAAATCGATCCATTAAAAATTGGAGATCCCCTGCAGGCTCCGTCCCAATAATAGAGTCAATCGTATATTGAATCAAAATGGGTGTTGCCAGTTGCATAACAGTTGCTGCGACGATTGAAAGAATCGCTAATCCAAAAACCAGACGATATCCTTTCATGTACTTAATTACATTTTTCATTTTGAACTACCCCCTTCTTGGTAAATTCTATTTATAAAAAAAACCACGCAAGCGTGGTTTTAGACAAAGTTATTTTCGAAATTCTATGAATATTCCGAAAAATTCTGCACATAAAAAACCACAGGCGTCATGGCCTGTGGTCATTTAACATTTATCTGTTAAAGCGTCTCTAAAGACATCCGCAGGTCATAAACATGCTAATTTGATTTTTGGACACAAGTATCCCTTTGATTCCAAAAGTCACTGCATTTTGAATTGTAATGATTTGATTTGTTAGTGTGTTCATGTTTATAACCTCCTTCTTTAAATTTTTTAACTCATCTAAAATTATTTTAGCGGATAGTTTTCACTTGCGCAATGCTTTTTTTTAACTTGTCATAAGTTTGTAATATTAAGTGCTTGCGCCACATCCTCTAAAATATCATCAATAGACTCTAAGCCAACTGAAATTCTAATGAGAGACTTAGACAGCCCAATGGCCTTTAGTTCAGAGTCGCTGTACCCAATATGCGTCATCGCCGCAGGAAGCTGCACAAGTGTTTCAGTGTCACCTAAACTCACTGCAATCTTTGCAAGTTTGAACCGGTTAATCACCTCTATTGCGGCTTCATGTGATCCTTTAATTTCAAAACTCACGATGCCGCCAAACTGTGCCATTTGTTTTTTTGCAACTTCATGGTTCTTATGCGTATCAAGTCCAGGATACATTACATGAGAAATGCTTGGATGTTTATCAAGATACGCCGCAAGACGCATAGCATTTTCACAGTGCCGGTCCATGCGAACCGCAAGTGTCTTGAGACCTCTTAAAATCAGCCAGGCATTAAAAGGACTCATTGCACCACCTAATTCACACATGTACTCAAATTTGAGTGAATTGATATAATCCATATCTCGGGCCACTGCAATTCCTGCAACCACATCACCATGACCCCCTAAATATTTAGTGGCACTATGGAGTACCACATCTGCTCCCAAGGTTAGCGGTCTTTGCAGATACGGTGAAGAAAAAGTATTGTCTACAACCACTTTTGCCCCCACTGATTTTGCCAAGTAAGCAACAGACTCCAAATCAATAATATCTAAATTTGGATTAGCAGGTGTTTCAAAATAAATCACTTTGGGCCGAAGGGTATGAATCTTGTTTTCCAGCACACTTATGTCAGTAAAATCAATTCCTTTAGCGTCAATTTTATACTTTTCCAAAAATTTTGTGACAAATGAATACGCCGATCCATAAAGAACATTATGATGCAGTACACACTCTCCTGGTGCCAATAAAGACAAAAGTACTGAACTTACAGCTGCCATGCCAGAAGCAAAAGCAACCGCCCCCACACCATTTTCAAGTTCAGCCATTTTTTCTTCCAGCACTCTTAAAGTGGGGTTGTTCCCCCGTGTGTACACATAATCCGAACTCTCAAAATTCATAACTGCTGAAGCATGTGCAATGCTGTCAAAGGTAAATGTAGAGGTTTGAAAAATAGGTGGATTTAAAGCATGATTGGGATGACTGCCACTATGAATTGCTTTCGTTTCAAATCTAAATTCTTTCAACTGATCCTTCATATTCTCACCTTTGTCCATATTTGTTCAAGTAAAAGTCACGCATGATGGCACAATCTTCTTTTGACAAGGAGACAGCACCGCCAATATTTGCAGCCAATAATGTGGCATGTGCAGACTTTTCGCAAATGTGGGCAATTTTAAGGGTTTCTTTCAAATCTTTACCCGCCGCCAACAAACCATGATTTGCCAGCAAAACTGCGTTTCGATCTTCTAGAGCTAAAACGGCTGCTTTGCCTAATTCCAATGTTCCGGGCAACTTATATTCTGCTACACGCACCGCACCACCTACGATTTGAATCAAATCTTCACAAGCCGCTGGAATCGGTTGGCGCGCAATTGCCATTGCAGTACAGTAAGTTGAATGCGTATGCACGATTGCGTTAATGTCAGGTCTATTTTTATATATTTCAAGATGCATGGCAAGTTCAATAGAAGGCGTCATGTTCCCATCTATTAGGTTGCCTTCAAAGTCCATTATCGGAATGTTTTCAGGAATTAATCGATTGTAGTCTACACCACTTGGTGTAATCGCAATCAGTTCATCTTCGGGTACTCTAACGCTAATATTCCCCCAAGTTCCAATAACTAAAGCAGATTCTAAAATTTGACGTCCAGCTTCAATAATTTCTTTCCTTGCAATTTGATGTTTCAGCGACATATCTTATACTCCTTTTACAAAACAATTAATGAACGACTACAAGCGCATGATTTTTCAAGAGGGTCATTTGTAAGTACATCCACAAATGCTTTTGTCACTTGATTTTTCCTGAGCGCCATGCTTTGGTCAATTTGATGGCCTTCAATACTATTGCCTTCTATACCGGTACACCAATTGGTTATTATCCCTACAGCTGCATAGCACATTCCCAATTCTTTGGCCAAAACTACTTCTGGAACATTGGTCATCCCAACAACATCACCACCTAACTGGCGGTACATTCTAATTTCTGAAGCCGTTTCAAACCGCGGTCCTTCTGTACACACGTAAACCGCCTCACCTTGGACCATGATTTCAAGCATGCCCGCCCGCTGCAAAAAACGACTTCTTAAATTTGAACAATAAGGATCTGTCATTTCAACATGCACAACTTTAGTGTCATCCCCTTCATAAAAACTTTGGGGCCTATTTTTTGTGAAGTCAATAAAATCACGTATCACAACGATGTCTCCAGGTGCAAAGGCATCATTCATCGATCCAACAGCACATGTCGCTAGTATTTCATCTACTTCAAGCATTTTTAACGCCATCATGTTGGCCCTATAATTTATTTTATGTGGTGGCAGCGCATGCTTTGATCCATGTCTTGCTAAAAAAACAATTTCTTGTCCCTCTATGGACATTATGTCATATGAAACAGATCCAAAAGCCGTTAATATTGTTTGCGTTTCACGCGCTTCTTCCAACTGATAAACACCAGTGCCACCAATAATTGCTTTTCTCATCCATCACTCCTCTGGTCTGATTCTCTTTAAATTTTTTCCAAATGGCGGATATACAACGCCACGTTCTGTCACTATGGCGGTAATATTTTCACAAGGTGTCACATCAAATGCCGGGTTGTAAACCGCTATACCTTTCGGTGCAATCCTTTCCTCACCAATAAGCGTGACTTCATCTTCTGACCTAAGTTCAATTTCAATTGCATCACCATTTTGAATTTCATAGTCTATGGTTGAGGTTGGTGCTGCCACATAAAAAGGCACATCATACTGTTTGGCAATAACCGATAGCATAAAAGTACCGATTTTATTTGCTGTATCTCCATTGGATGCAATCCGATCTGCACCCACAATAATTTTATTGATTTTACCATCTCGTATCAAGGTTGCTGCGGCGCTGTCAACAATTAAAGTCGCCGGAATCTCTTCTTTCATTAGCTCCCATGCTGTAAGTTTAGCCCCTTGTTGTCTTGGTCGCGTTTCATCTGCATATACAGATATGTTTTTTCCGGTTTTATGGGCTTCACGGATTACGCCCAAAGCTGTTCCATAAGCAACAGTCGCTAAGGCGCCCGTATTACAATGTGTTAAAATCACATCGTTTGATTCAATTAAGGTGTTTCCGTGTTCTCCAATTGCCTTACAAAACTCAGCGTCCTCATAATAAATTGCATCTGCTTCACCCTTTAAAAATTCAATAAATTCAGAGAGTTGATTGCCTTTATATTGCTGGCCATGTTTCACCATTCGCTCAGTTGCCCATTGAAGATTAACAGCAGTTGGCCTAGACTGATCTAGTGCCACTTTAATTTTATCCATATGTTCTCGAAGCGCATCTAAAGTCATATCAGAGTTTTGAACAGCACCTATAACCATTCCATAGGCCGCTGTTGCCCCAATCGCCGGAGCACCTCTTACAACCATATCTTTTATGGCGAAAGTCACATCCTCCAAAGTTTTACACGTTAGGTATGTCTCTTCTAATGGCAATGCTCTTTGATCAATAAGCGTTAGCTGATTCTTTGAAAATTCAATTGCTTTAAAAGTATGCATCTAAACCTCCATTCTCAACCTTTTTGAGTTCTGTTAATAAGCGCATGTGCCGCTTTATTGGCGCTTTCCATAATGTTTTTTTCATCAAATGTTTCAATCACATAATCCCGCATCAAAAAACGACCATCCACCATTACACTCTTAACATCACTTGCAGCAGCAGAATACACAAGCATTGCAATAAGGTCATATTGTGGACAAAGATGGGGCTTATTTAAATCCATTAAAATCAAGTCTGCTTTTTTTCCGATTTTTAAAGACCCTGTCAGATCATCTATTCCAAGTGCCTTTGCACCATTAATGGTGGCAATTTCCAAAGCCTTATATGCTGGAAGTGCTGTTGGATCACCTGTGATGCCCTTATTCACTAAAGCACACAAATGCATCTCTTCAAACATATTTATATTGTTATTAGAGGACGCTCCATCCGTTCCAAGCGCTACGTTTATGCCTTGATCAAGCATTCGCTTGATACTTGCAAATCCATTCCCAAGTTTCATATTGCTGCTTGGGTTATATAAAACACTGACATCATGTGCTTTTAAAATTTCAAAATCCTGATCATACAAATGCACACAATGGGCTGCATTTGTTTTAAGTTTGAACATTCCCAGCTGTTCCATTTTTTGAATAGGTGTCATTTTATATTTTTCAAGCGATTCACTGACTTCATCTATACTTTCTGAAAGATGAATGTGAATTTCTGTTCCAAGTTCTTTAGCCAAGTCAATAGATTTTAAAATAAAGCCATCAGAACACGTATAGGGTGCATGTGGTGCAACGGAAACGCGAATACGTCCATCTGCTTTTCCATGCCAGTCTTTAAAAAGTGTCCTTGTGTTTGCAAGTTTTTCCAAGCCCTCTCGGTCATTTCCAATCATTCCACGACCCAAAGTCGCTCTAACACCTGACTGTTCAACAGCTTTTGCAACTTCTTCCATTTCAAAATACATGTCATTAAAAGTTGTACATCCCGTGCGGATCATTTCAGCAATGGACAACATCGTCCCCAAATAAACATCATTTGGCGTAAGTCCCGCTTCAACAGGCCAAATTTTATCACTTAACCAAGACATAAGTGGCATATCATCCGCATAATTTCGCAAAAGTGACATGGCCATGTGCGTATGTGCATTTATAAGGCCTGGCAATGCCAATTGTCCACTACCATTTATAATCTCATCTGGCTCAAATCCATCTGGAACACTTCCAACACCAACCAAGACATCATTCTCTATCGCTATTGACCCTGTTATCACTGGTTGATCTGATTTTTCCATCGTAACAATACTCAAATTCTCAATTAATCGTTTCATATTTTTCAAACGCCTCCTGTATCCTTTCTTTAACTAAATTTGACAAGGCAACTGTCTCTTTAACATGGGTTTCTGAGATTTCAATAGGGGTGCCAATGATCATTTTCACTTTCGCAGGTTTAATCTTCCACGCGCCTTTCGGCATCAATCCCCTTGAATTTATAATTGCAACAGGAACAACCGAAGCCCCTGATTTGGTTGCAAGTTTTAAACTTCCGGCCTTAAACTCACCAAGACTACCATCCGGACTTCTTGTGCCTTCGGGAAAAACGACCATTGACTGGCCTGATTTTATGTTTTGTACACCTTCAATAATTGTGCGTACCTGCTGGCGTATGTCAGTACGGTCTATAAAAACGCATTTCATATGCCGCATCCATGTCCGTACGATAGGTATTTTCAGCGTTTCTACTTTGGCGACAAAGCCCTTTGTTCCCGGAACTTTAGCAATCATAAGTGGGATGTCAAAATTACTTTGATGATTGCTTACAAAAACAACAGATTGGTCTAAGGGAACATTCGCTTCTCCCACAACCTCTACATCTGCGCCAGCCAATCGCAAAAGATTACCCGACCATTTTCGGGCAATTTGATCTGCAATTTCACCAGCGTCTTTTCTTTTATTCACCAGCACAAGTTTGGGGAGTGTCCCCAACAAATAAATCCAAAAAAATAAAAACCACACACCTGTACGAATCATATAACTAAGCCCACCTTCCTTTAGCAAAAAGTAAATTTTCCAGTTCAATGACTGTTGTAACATTGCTGTGATCTAACATTTTTAACACCTCATACGAGAAGGTATGATGGTGATCAAATACTTTTGAAAAAGTTTGAAGATACCGGCCAAAAGTCTCTAAGTTCATAGTCAGACCCGCTGAAAAAGCGCCCACTGTCTGAGTTCTAATTATCAAAAACCGAACAACCAAAAGTCGATAAGCATCAAACATACTTTCAACTTCTGTGTAAGGAAATAGAGTCCTGCGAAAATAATTCAAGAAAAACTGTGTCACTGCAAATTGAAAATCAGTTTCAAAATCATTAAACCGTTCAATTCCAGCGTCCGTTATTTTTTTTGACATCTCAGCAGATTGCATGTAGGCTTCAGAATCATATGGCCGCATTTGATCCACAATGGTTTTTGCAAAAACAAATGGTTTCATCTTGGAATGAAGCGCTTGGGTCTTATAAATTTCAAATACAGGTGCTTCTAAATCCAAATAATCGGCTAACAAACGCCCGATTTCAGCAAGTTTTGTTTCTACAGGCATGTTCCTTGTCATTAGCCAAAAAACTTTTTCTCGTATTTCTGGATATTTCTCCAAATCATAAGTTATAATTTTGGGAAAGTCATCGACGTCAACTTCAACTTCATTGAGGCTATCTTGGTCCTGTAAAATAAGCCGCATAACTTCAGGACAGGATGTAGACATAGACAATTCAATTTTTCCATTAACCCGATTATAAATTCTTGGATAAGTTGCACATACATTGGATAACAAGTCTTCACCATATTGAGCTTGAATGTTACACAAATTTTCTTTTGAGAGAAAAGGACAACGTTTCTTGGGCGTTAAAGTGACTTTGGCATAATCCACAGATTGGTCTACACACTCTGGATTCAAATAGATATTTTCCGCAACAATTTTTTTCAAAGGGCCATCTTCAATCTTTTGATAGTGTTTGTATGTTTCAATATCCAAATCAACGGACCAGCCCTTGCAACAGCTATCCTCACATTTATCGGCAATACACTGAAAATCAAGGGCATATTTAGGCATATAAAGTTTCAAATTATCAGTCTCCATTTTGTATTTTAGTGGTTAGATTTATAAAATAAGGGTATGAGATTTTCATCCATATGATAATTCCTCTCTAACCCTTCCTCTAATCTCGATGTTTGAATAACATCGAGGTTTTTTCTGTCTACATTTTACTCTTTTTAGGGTCTAAACACAACAAAAGCATCCTGATATGTTTTGGTTCCCTATAACTTTGGGTATATGAATTACACATAAATAAACAGGAGGTTACAAATGGAAAACAGAAACTTTGATTATGATGTTATGACTGAAATAAAAACACACTGGTCGCCACGGGCTTTTAATCCAAATAAAAAAGTACCCGAAACAGAGCTTAATGCCATTTTAGAAGCCGCTCGATATGCCCCTTCTTGTTTTAACGAACAACCTTGGCGTTTTATTATTGCTGAAACCCCAAATGAACGGGCACAAATCATATCAAGCATGACACCAGGCAATAAAGAGTGGGCGCCAAATGCTCCCGTTCTCATGGTTATTCTTTCCAAAAAACAATTTACAAGAGGCGAAAAGGATAACCGCTGGCACTTATTTGACGCAGGAACTTCATGGGGATATCTTCAATTAGAGGCTCAACGAAGAGGACTTATAACCCATGCCATGGGTGGATTCAATGTGGAAACCATTCGAGAAGCATTTAACGTTCCAGATGATTTCACCATTATTGCCCTTATTGCACTTGGCTATTATGGTTCTAAAGAAAACTTGTCTGACACTTATAAGGCAAAAGAAAAGCCCTCTCCTAGAATGGCTTTAGATGAAATCCGTATCAAATTTTAACGCCTGCACCACTTAAAATGCAGAAAACAAGCAACTTGTTTTCTGCATTTTTTTAAATTTGAGCTTGTGACCAACCACCTTTTCCATTGTGTTTCGCTTTGTATAGAGCATCATCTGCGTGTTGAAGATAATCTTCATAGGATAAGTCCGTTTGATCTAAATAACAAATTCCACAAGACATTGAAATTTGAATATTTGTCCCATCTTCGTAAATCAAAGTCGAAAGTTTCATGCTTTCAAAAAGCCCCTCAAGTGCATTTACAATTGCTGTTTTTTCTTTATAATTCCGCATTAGGACTACAAATTCATCGCCCGACCGTCTTCCAACCACTACATTCTCCGCATTGCCTAGAGATTTTATCAAGTCAACAGCTTTTAAGATATAACCGTCACCCCATTTGTGGCCATACGTATCGTTTACACGCTTTAAATGGTCCAAGTCAAACATTAAAAGCGCTGCAACCGTATCTGGCTTTCTAGTGCCAAACCATTTTTCATACCTAATTTGAAAGGCTTTTCGATTTAACAACTTTGTCAAAGGGTCTAAATCACGATCCTTTTTAATCTGATTTTTTTCAAGAACATCTTCGGTTACATCCATAACAACACCTATAATGGATGCATCTGTCCTTGTTGTACGAATTTTTACCCATTTGTCTTTTCCAGGGTTAATACGATAAGTTCCAGAATCTTCTGTCTCAAACTCAGCCATTACCGTGCTTAAATGTTCGAGAAATTCTTTTTTCCCAATATAGCCGTCCAGTGTTTGCTCTATTTCCAAAAGGGATGACAAAAGCGGCGTTACGTACACCAAATCAGAATCGGGTTTCATTTCAAAAGCACCTATAGGCACCTCAAACATATCAATAACACGAGACAATCTGGACGCAGAATCAATCATATTGTTGTTGGCTTTCTCCATTGCCCTAGCAAGATCATCTACCTCTAATATGCCTGTTTCTGTCATTTTAATTTTTAAGTTTGCTGGCGCGGCTGCCACTTCCTTTGAAAGTGAAATGATAGGTTTAGAAAATCGATAACTAAAAAAGATACCACCAATAATACCAACCACTACAGCGAGACCTAATGACAACCATAAAATGTTCTGAATTCTATTTACATATGAAAACAAATCGCTTTCTCGCATGAGGCCAATCAAATACCACGTCTCATTTTCAAATGGTGTATTGTAAGCATACAAGTTCAAACGATCAATAGAAGCAAATACCTTCTCATCCGTCACCACATTGGAAACTTTAGAAACATTATAACTTTCAGCGACAGATAAAAGTTCCAGTGGTTTAGACACATCAATTAATCTTTTTTGAAGGGCACCACCACTAAAAACAGGCATCAAGGCGCCAATTTCTTGATCTTTGCGCACAATCATATACCCGAGCGAGTCCTTCGCTTGTAAGTCTGTCGCCGGCAAAAACTGCGTCAAATAGTTAAGTGTCAATTCGATTCCAACAATTCCAATTGGTTCATTATCTGAATTTAGAAGTGGCATGGAATACGTCATAATTTCCATATCATTTTCAAAAAGTTTAAATGGTTTTGACCAATAGCCCAAAAGTGACGTGTTATTTGACAAAGATGAATTGTTATATGGTTTAAAATAAAACTCATGTTTTGTAAGATCTGGCTCAAACATAAACCGCCAACTTTGATCTAGTGGAATTTTTAAGTCTCGTGCCACTTCAGAAGAGCCCATAATCATATACAAATCATTATTGCTGTAAGATGTCATTACAGGATCATAGTCTCTAAAATAAAGCGCCGGTTGACCATGTTCTCCTGTCCCTGTTAATATAACGTATGCACCTGTTGCCTTGGATGTTCTTAGCATAGCAATCAAGTCATCGGATAAACTCGACATATCAAAATTCAAGGTATCTTCAGGTGATAAATCCCCAACAAGTTCAGAAATCTGAACGGCAAAGGTATCAATATTAGTCCATCGGTTTCGCATCTCCAGTTCTAAAAAATTGCGTCGACTGGAAACGACACTTGAAAGAGACTTAAACGCATTTTCTTTTGCTTGCTTTAGAACGCCACCGCCCATTAAAGAACCTGCCATCAGAAGAGCCTGCAATAAGATGACACCTATAATGAATGTCGTTAATCTAAAAGCAATCGACTTACTTTGATTTTTCATAATTAACCTTTCAAATTATGGGTTCAGAACTAACTGTGCTTCTTTTTTAAGATCTTCATACCAAACTTCAAAAGCCGTTTCAGATGTTAATGCCTCAATAACGGTGTCACGATTGGCCCCTCCAGCCACTTTAAGTGCCAACTCTTCCAAATCTGAGACAACTTTATCAAACAAGTGGGTTTCCAGTAGATTTCTGATTTCATAACTGCCCTCAAAAGGTGGATTGTTGTACAGCGTATAAGTATCAAACATAATCAGTGAAGACTTTATTGAAGATACAATTGCAGGATTAGATACTTGTGCCTGCTCAGCGGCCTTTAATAGCTCTGATTCATTGAGGGCACTATTTTTAACAGGAAAATAGCCCGTTGAAATGGAAAATTCAATATTTTGATCATTCTCTGTAAACCATTTTAAAAACTCTGCTGCTGCATATTCATGTGCTTCATCACTTTTGGTAATACACATGCCTGCTCCTTGTTGCATCGCAAAAAGAGCACCCTTTTCAAATACTGGGTACGGCAAAACTAACGGACCAAAATCTTCAATTTGAGTTTCACTGAAAGTTACTTCAGTTGGAACATAGGAAGCTCCTGCAGTAGAACCTGTATAGGCCATAACCGTTCCAGTTTTTGCATCATCTGAGCTAAAACGTCCAGTCTTAACAAAATGACCTTTGATATAAGGGGTGTAATAATAGGTCCAAATTTGTAAAGCGGTTTCACGATTCATGGAAAATGTTGCCGTTCCATCCTTACTAAACTCAAAAATTTCGTTCCCCAATTGCATACCTGCTTGAAGCATATAATTGGCATTGGCATCTATGCCGAAAAACCCTTTTCCAGTTTCTAAGTAATACGTTTCTGCCACACGTGCCAATCCTTCCCAAGTTCCAAGATCAGCATTTGAAAACCCATGCACCCGAGAAAAGTCTTGCCAAAATGTGCCATTGACATACAAATTTTCTGAGGATTTGGCTATTGGCAAGATATAATATTGACCATCCGTAAGGAATCGTCCCTCTTCCAAAAACTCTGCCCTATATGCACCCAGTTCTTCATCTGTAAAATATGTTTTCAAATGGACCAAATCCACAACATCATGAATCCGAAAAGCATTGTCTGGATAAGCCGCAAAAATATCAGGCATTGGTTGAGAGCCAATAGATTTTGTTGCAGATTCAAACACAGCAGTAGCAAGTTGCCCAACATCGCCTTGACTTTGAGCGTCTACTACAATTCCCAACTCAACACCCCTTCCTTCATTAAATTCGGTAACCAGAGCATCAAATTTGTCCTTTATATTGCCATTATAGTAGTGCCATACCGACACCGTAATTGGACGATCCGGGTCTAAAGGCCCATCAGATCTTCCACTGGATGAACAGGCTGAAAACAACACCATACTCATAATAACAGCAATTCCTATTAAAGACCATCTTTTCATGTCTATATTTCCCCTTGTCTATGTGTTTTTCAGTTTTATACCCAATTACGATGGAAACATAACTTTTTCCCTGTGCATCAAATGTCTTGATAAAAAGACTAAAGCCAAAGTTAATATCAAAGATGTCGCCAGTGAAATAAGTGCGTACCCCCACTTTCCATTGCCCAAGAGAACTTGATGCATATTGACAATGTTATTGTAAATTGGAATGTAATAGCTCGTTGAACTCACATCGCCAGAACCAAACATCGTCATAAAACCTGCAATCATAACCCCCATGTAAGCCGGTGTTATGTATGCACCTGCTTCTTTAACCGTATTTGCCATCATAGAAAGGACGGAAATCAGCGTCACATAAACCCCGACAAGACCAATCATACTGACAAAGAAAAGCACAAAATCCCCACTGCCAAATGCCATTTGTGACAAGTCAAACTCACCACTAACGGATAAAAATTTAGCGGAGAAAGGGATCGATAACAAAACACCTACAAAAGAAGAAACCATGGATATAAGTGCAACACACATCAAACTCAAAATTTTCCCACCAATGATTACGCCTCTATCAACAGGCGTCAAAAGCATTGACGCAATAGTACCTCTCTCTTTTTCACCCGCAATAGAGTCCATACCAATTCCCATGGCACCTGCAAATATAAAAATAGAAACCAGCATTGGAATAATATTTGCGATTCCTCGATCAATCCCCTTATTCGCATCTGGAATATTTACCGTCTGGACATCCAAATTAAAAACTTCTAGGTAAGATGCATCTCCAAATCTTTCTGCTAAAATCATTTGCCTATATGCTTCTAAAAGAGCGCCCATTTTATAATTGCTTTCTATAGAGTAGTCACTTTTCGGTGAATAATAGGCTTCAATCATAGGCAGGTCTCCATTTTCAAATGACGTTAGCATTGTTTCATAATTTTCTGGGAATACGAGATAATACTCATATTCGCCTTCTAAAATCTTTGCCTGCGCCCATTCATAATCATCCGTTTCAAGTACCAGTGTCATCGTCGCATCTTCTTCGATTAACGTCAGAACGCCAGCCGGAATATGACTGCCAATAATCTTTGACTCATGCGATTCAATATCTTCTTGAGTTCTTCCAATCATAAGGCCCATTAGGGAGTAGATTAATGCAATACTAACCATTGGTAAAACAAAACTCGTCAGAACTAGCCTTCGATCTGTAAAAACCCGTCTTAATTCTTTTTTTGTAATAATCCATAATGCATGCCACATTGTCAGCCTCCTATACTTGGTCTCCATAAGTTTCTTCATACAACTTAAAAAAAGCATCATCTAAATTGTCTGTTCCTGTGATTTGACATATTTCTGCTAGTGTTCCAACCGTCTTAATTCGACCATCCATAATAATAGCCACCCGATCACATAGTTTTTCAGCAACATGCATCATATGTGTGGAAACCACAACTGTTTTTCCTTGTGCCTTCAAATTCCCAAGATAGTCCGTTACTGTTTTTGCTGTAATAATATCCAATCCATTTGTTGGTTCATCAAAAATAATAACATTTGGGTCATGGACAAGACTTACTGCAATGGCCAGTTTTTGTTTCATACCTGTAGACAAGTCTCCTATTTTTGTAAACTGATAAGGGGTTATCCCAAAAACGTCAAATAAATGTCTCACCCGTTCTTCTATCTTTTTTTCCGTCAACCCATGCAGTCTTCCAAAAAACCGAGCGGTGTAATCTGGACTAAAATGCGCATCCATTTTCAGTTCATTTGTGAGAAATGCTAATTCTTTACGAACAGCCTCACCTTCCGTTGCAGCATCATACCCATTTACGTTTATCTGACCTTCACTTGGTTGAATTAGTGTTGCAAGACACCTTAAAGTTGTGGTTTTTCCAGCACCATTTGGTCCTAGAAGTCCAAAAATTTCGTTGTCTTTCACTTCAAAATCAATCCCATTAACCGCATGCTTATACTTTGTTTTTTCTTTATTTGATTTCATTTGCTTGCTTGATAATTTAAATGTTTTTTTCAAGCCCTTAATACGAATCATAATGCCTCCTATGTATTTTTCTTTTATTATACAAAAAAAATTGGGAATGAAGGTCATTCCCAATCTTTTTTAATAGAGATTTAAGTTTTTATTTATTTTCTGTTGTGTTAAGCGCATTTTCGATTTCAGCCAATCTATTTTTCAATAAGATTTTTTCCTCTTCCAAAAGTTCCTGATCCGAAAACCCCGCGTTCCATCTTGATAGACCTCGACGGTTCCCCCTTCCAAAACCTCTAAAACAGCCAAAACCTCTGCCTGAGCCTAACCCATAGCCTGTTACACCAGTTCCCTTTCCGCATGTTCCTAAACCTCTACCTGTCATTGCTCCCTGTCCCATTGGACCTAATCCATCTCTACGTGGCATAATTGTCTCCTTTCAAACTCTAGTATTGAACATATGTTATTTATACTTTGATTATACACTCTATTAAACATATGTCAATAACTTTTGTAAAAAAAGCTGATACAAACCCATCATAAGGTCTTGTATCAGCTTTTTTCTAACAAATATCGCCACTTGATCCAGAAAATCCAGCTTCAGATAGAATGTCAACACACACTTTCAATTTTGACTCCGGCACCATTACAATTGGACCGGTACAGCCCATACCGCTCTCTGCATAGATACCCTTTCGCCAAAGCGCATTAACAGCGTCCTCTAACTCCATAATATCAATACCGGCTATTGTACCAGTTACAACAACTTTTTCAGGCGCAACACTCTCGCTTGACGTCTCTTTAGAAACATTTTTCCCTAATGTTTCTTCTATTAATTGTTTCCACCTAATACGGTTCAACTTTTCAAAAATATCATCTGATATTTCTTTCATATTATTTCTTATCAAGTCATCTGCGTATTTTAGTGCCCCTTTCACAACTGGAACGCCAGAAGCTCTAGAAAGAATAAGTATATTGCGGTGATACCCTTCACCTATCCCAGGGCCATACCCATAGCCAACACTTTCATAACTGCCACCACTGGTAAATGCCGATAGTGTTTTCATTAGAATATTTCCCGTTAAAGTATCTGTTACAACCACATCAACAGTGCCTTGAAGCAGGTCGTTGCCCCTAAGCACACAACCCCCATCACGCCTCACAGATTCACCAAAACGAATTGGGAACCCCTTACTTTGTAGAGCCATTAAAATCTTTTCGACAGTTCTGGCACCATCAACATTGAGAATTCCAACCGTTGGCTTTTCAATACCACACGCCTGAGCTGCAATGATCCCATACACTGCATTTTTCACCATTGCTTCAACACGATTTAAAGCTGAAGTTCCAGTGGTCGTTGCAAGAAATATTTCTCTACCTGTACCTGGTGCAATCACTCTACCAACAGTTGAAACGCCAATTGGGAAATTATAATGCATGGTGACAGCCGCTTGAATCTTTCCTGAATCAAGCGCTTCTTCCATTGCCCTATGCGCGTCATCTTCAGTCTCTGCAACTATGGTCTCAATCCCACTCTCATTAGATGGCCCAATTAATATAATTTCTAAATCTGGGTCCATTCTAAGTGCTTCCTTTGCACCTTTGATGAGTGTATCTGTTCCGTGCTCACTTCCTAAAACTGTCAATCCAACCGATCTTTTTTTACCAAATTTGCCCGTTTCAAGTGCACTGGCAATTTCAAGAAATGTTTCACTAATTACCTTATTAATAGACACCCTAAGCCCCCCTTTCTATTCGGTCAGGCTTTCTGCCAATTTTCGCATTGCCTCAGCAATTAACTTCTTAACTTCTTTTTCATCATAACCTGAATCTTCAGCACAAGCGCTAATTCCAGAATTGGCCTCAATCACAAAAGAAACGCCATCAAATTGATTGGTCATTCGCGCTAAGAACAAACTGCCTTTTCCCACAATCATAACTCTATTAAGTGTCCCTGCTTTAATGGCATCAACGGCAAATCCAATATAAGGCACTCCAGATGGAATATGGCCTTGTGTTGGTGCAAATCCAGGCATACCATGGGTTTTAACAAAATCCATTAACTGTGATTTTTCGAGTTCCCCTCGTTTTACGCCAAGTGCTGCAATCATCTTATAATTAGATTCAGGAACATCACCAGCACCAGCAGGTTTTGTGATATCTGGATTTTGCATCTCTACGCTGTACTTATCAACATCCGTTATTTTTAAGCCTCCCTTATCAAGAGGTTGTGTTATAAGTGACGTAATAACAGCCTGAGGTGAAGAACCCGTTCCAACAGTGTGTCGTCCAATAAGATTTGTATTTATAACAGGTGATATGCCATCATCTTCTGAAACCAAAACTGCAAATCCACCCAAACAATCCTCTAAAATTGGCATGCCCTTTTTAACGTGGTCTTTACCGTTCATTCCTAACTTTGCAGTAGCGCCACCGCCAACAACCACGACATTTTTATAGACGCCGGATTTAACAAGTGCCGCTGCATTAATAAGTGCATGTGTCGGGCCGGCACAAAAACCTCTTGTATCAGAACCTGTTGCATTTACAAAGTTCATTGCTTCAGCAATAGATTTTGCAAAGTTACCACCACCACGTTGATTCATGTCTCCGCAAGCCTCTTCTGAGCACTCAATCACATATTCAATTGCTTCTGGTGCGACTTCAGTTTGTCGCATCAAATGTTTAACAGCCAAAACACCAGATGCCTTGACAACAAGGTTTTCAAGCATCACGTGTGCATTTAGGTTTGTGTCTAAATCATGAGCTCTTTTAACGCAACCAACAAGCGTACCCTTATGAAAAATACCTTCTCCATGATGGTCATTCAAAATGTCTATGATCACATCTTTAGAGTCACCTTCTTTAAGCAATTCAATCTCTGACTCGGTAAAATAAGAACTTTCTGAGAGTTTTTCCTTAACCATTGCAGTAAAATCATCTGTAAGTCGTACCAAATCAAAAGCGTCTGCCATTTTGATCATAGCAATAAATTCTTCTTGAGGCATAATTTCACCAAAGCGTCCATAACGTTCGCCACTTACTTTTTGAGTATGCCAAGGCATTTCTAAATCAATAAGTGTCTCAGGTTTTTGATTTCCGATAAAGACCTGATTTGGCGCATAATTCACTACCTCTTCATAACGCCTAAACGACTCTGATAAATGGCTGATATACTCTGAATTCGGATTTGATGCCTTTTCAACCGTAGCTGTTGTGCCATTATGCAAGATCATATCTGGTGTGTGTACCAAGATATAACCAGCATTTTTGATTACTGGATTTGTCATATCAAAAGACCTCCATATTAATAACTCTATCGTCAAATATAAATTAGATGGGGAATGCCCCATCTAATTCAGTTTCAATCTTCAAAAACAGTTTGGCCATCCACTTCTGTTTCAAGTGCCTTAAGTGCACTTACAACTAATTTTCTACGAATTGTTTTTTCTTCAGAAGCCTCAAGTGCTGGATTACCTAACGGATAAGGTATTGCAACTGTTGGAATAATACGATTTGCACCTACTGTAAGTGAAATTGGAACAACAGTACACATATGCACAACTGGAATTCCCGCTCTTTCAATTTCTTTAACCATCGTTGCACCGCAACGTGTACAGGTGCCTCAGGTTGAAGTTAATATAACAGCATCCACATTGTTAGCAAGTAAATCTTTCGCAATCTCAGCTGCATATTTAACAGAATTGGCGACTGAAGTCCCATTCCCAACTGTTGTGTAAAAATAATCAAACAAACTACCAATTTCACCTGACTTTTCCATATCGCGAAGTACATCAACTGGAATTACACGATTTGGATCTAGATTTGCATAGACAGGATCATAGCCACCATGTGCCGTTTCATGATCCGCTTCACTAATTGCATCAAAACCTGCAATTGAGTATTTACCATATTTTGAAGCAGATGAAGACTCAATTCGATCCGGGTTATGCTTTGGTACAATTCCACCAGAGGTAACAATAGCAATTTTGGCTTTCGTAATATCCGCCACAGCTGGGTTAGCAGGAACTCTATCAAATGCAGGCATTGGATATTCAGTCTTAAAAGTCTCTCCTTTAAGTTTTTGTACCAGCATTCTTACAGCACGCATTGACCCACGTTCTTCTGTAAAAGCATTTACCCGAAGTCCTCTTGGAATATATCCCTCAACATCTGGCTCTAAAAGTGTTTCACCAGCAATACACTTTAATGCAAATTTTGCCACTGCAGGCAAAGCCTTGCGCATTCCCGCTGCCGAATCACTTGTTCGAACAATTAAAATATCTTTTTTGAAGACATCTACACCAGGATTTTCTTCATACATTGCTGTTATTGCTTTTATGGACAATTCTTTTTCTACCATTTGTACCACTGTTCCACATGCCATGCCATATCTCCCCGCATTAAATGCAGGACCTGCAATTACAAATTCTGGATTTGTAGTTTTTATCAACGCCAAAACCTCTGTCTTAGCTTGATCTAGATTTTCATTAAAATATGAATCCCCACAAACAACACAGGAAACAATTTCAGCATCTTCTCCCAATAACTTATTCAGTTGAACAGAGATGGGTGGTAAGTCACTTAATACTTGCGGTTTAATGTCCGCTTTTTCTTCTCCGCCGATTCCAGCAAAGAATTGGTTGATATAGTGGACAACCCTAGCTTTTGCCATGGTACATCCCTCCTCAGTCAATTAGTCGTTAAATTTGCAAAAATCATTTCGGATGCTTTGCATTTCTTCGATGATTTCGTCTACACTTAATACCATTTCCATCATACCTATTTGTTCTTCATAGATATCTGCACTGACTTCGTCCTTAAATTCAGGTTCACATGCATGATATACTCTAAGTCCCAACTCTACGCCCGCTAACGGACCGGCAAATGTTGGATCGCCTGCTGTTACAGTTTCAGCTGCTAGACCAGCAGCTTCGGCTTCTGCGGCACCTATAATCACAACAACGTTTTCTGCACCAAATTTTTCGGCAGCATCTTTAACGCGTTTTTGATTTTCTAGGTCCATAGCCCCTGCGGCAGTTCAGACGAAGCATTCTGTTGATGAAAAAATTACTTCACAATCCAATGGCTTAAGGCATTCCTGGATTGCTGGTCCTGGGATACCATCACGATCGCCAATAATTACGATTTTTTTACCTGTGTATCGGCTCATAGTGTCCTCCTCATTTTAATTTTATATTTAATACGTTTTTGCTGTCATTTTATTGAAACCAACCTCACTGGTCGCGCCAGTTATGGCTTGAATTTCAACTTCAATGGACCCATCGGCTCTAAGTGAGCCATCAAAACCACCTGCTATAACATCTACCACTTCCACATGACCAATTAATCGATCGAGTTTTGGAAGTACAATTGTCATATTGGCATTTCCACCTGTAACACAAGCATCTCCAGAAGGATCTGAATCTGCTAGCGATTGGGATGCTCCGTCTCTTCCCGCGTATTCATCTGTTAAAATAACTGTCTTAATCCCTTTTGCTGTTATTTTTTTACAGTTCATAATCAGGTCAGTATCTGGATTACCAAAACCTTCTTCTGAAATGATTACACCGTCAAGGCCAAGATACTCTGCCAACTTTGCAGTCCAATTTGATGATCTTTCTTTATCTGCCAAATAGACATTTTCATTTGTGATAATCACACCTACAAAATTATATTCAACCCCATGTAACTTGTATAAATCATGAATAACTGGATTGTTTAAATGTACATATGTTGGGTTTTTATCACAAGCAGAAACACAATTTCCAGACACAACAGCGCCGTCCATCACTTCTGTTGGATACAATAGTGTCGGTATAATTTTTTTTGCATCCACACCATACACATACGTGTCATGAAGAAGTCCTTGTGTTTGTAACATATAAACATATGCAACCTTGGGTAGATTTGGATAAGTTTGCGCGGATTCAAAGATTGGTTTTGTCTCATAAACGTCAACTGAATCTGGCTCTACATCTCTACCCGCTTCACCTAAATATTTAGCTGCTTTAAAACCAACCATACGAACTGCTTCTTCATGTTCATGTTGCTTGATACCTTCTTTCGGTTCAGCAATAACAACCACATTCAACGTTTTTGAAAATGGTGTGTAGTCTGCACCTGGGCCTGTCATATCCACAATACCTTCTTGAAAGCCAACGATTTTACCCGTTGTTACAACTGCAGCGCCTTTCAAGACATGTGTTCGGCCTTCTCCAACTGTATCAACTTTGCTTAAGAATCCTGGGAAAATTCCACCACCACCGCTAACTTTAACACGCGGTTCAACAACATCTTTAACTGGTGTAATTCGAACACTTTCCCCTGGTCTCACAAGTTCTACATCAATAGATTTTAGACGATCATCTCCAGAAACAGCAGAAATTAGGGCGTCTTTATCAATGTATAAAGTCGATGCCTTTACTTCTGTTTTACTGGCAAATTGAATATCCTTAATCATAATGTTCCCGATTTCCAGACGCATGGAAACACCTCCTCTCCAACGATTTCGTTAGATATATTTTTGAATCATTTTTTCAACGTTTTCTTTTGTTGCATTTTCCTTTGTAACTTCATCCGATTTTTCACCATTTTTGTAAATTGCAATTGTTGGAAGTCCCAACACGCGTTCTTTAATTGCAAGACGTCTTGCTTTAGTAGTATCCAATTTTACAAACTTAATTGTTTCACCGTACTGTGTTTCCAAAGCTTCAATATCAGGCATAAGTGCCTTACATGGTTCACACCCTTCACTCCAAAAATCAACCAACACAGGCGTTTCACTTTTTAAAACTTCATTTTCAAAAGTTTCTTTATCAACTGCCAGCATGCGCCCTCCTCCTTTTGTTATTTTATTATCAATCAATCTCAAAAAAATCAGATTGCTTTGACCACAGCATTTTTAAACAAATCAAAATCAATAACCATAAAATCCAAGAGAATACGTTCAGTCCAGTTTGGGGTTCGCGCATCTTTCTGGAGTTTACCATAGACTTCTATTGCATTTTCAATTAATAAAAGCCCTGCCACATCAAGTGCGTTTGAAACTTCCAAAGCAATTGATTTATAAGGTGTTTCATTAGGCTTAACACTCCCAGACAATGGGTGTGTCAAAAGTTTATAATTTTGATGGACAAGATCTCGCGTCTTAATTAAAACCGCTTCGTAATTTCCATCGACAAATTGAACATCACACGTGTTAAAATACGCACGTACCTTTGGGTTATTGGTTATTACAATCATAAAAGTCTCACCTTTTCAAAAAAAACAGAAGAACATATGCCTGTTCCCCTGTTTAATCCAGAGTTCTGTCAAAGCTACTTCCTTTTGCCTGAAAATTTCGTTTAAACACGGCATGTTCAAACTTGTCCCTTCGGCGACTCAGAAATTATCTGAGTACTCTCAGCAGCTTTTCATTCAGAAGTTCGTTATTTATACGTTTAGTTTATCTAAAGTTTAACGAAATTTCAACCCTTGGTTTCTCAAATAATATTAATATAAATTAATATTTTGTGTCCCCGCTCCAAAGTGTTATAATGAGATGAAAATCACAAGGTGTTACCTTGTAAAGTCAATGATGGAGGCAAGTATGCGTACAAATAACACTCAAAGAAAAAAACATCCAGAAATACAAATAGATGGCACAACCTACCTAAGAATTCCCATTAAGACCCATTTAATTATGAAAGACGATCCTTTAATAGATACGATTCTGAACTATTCAAAAGATACACTCCAATCGGATGATATTCTCTTTGTCACTGAAAAAGTTGTAGCGATTACACAAGGGCGTGCCATTCCACTTGAAGAAATTTCACCTAGAAAACTGGCCTATCTGCTGTCAAAATTTGTGACAAAAACACCCGCTGGAATTGGTCTTGGCATGCCTGAGACTATGGAAATGGCATTACAAGAATGTGGCATTCCACGCATCTTATTTGCTGCAGCTGCAAGTGCAGTTACAAAACTTTTTGGAAAAAAAGGTGTTTTTTATGACCTTGCAGGTTATAAGGCAAAATCTATAGACGGACCCACTGGAAATACAATCCCCCCCTACAACCGCTATGTCGTTTTAGGACCTAATCGACCAAATGAAGTTGCAAAAGAAATTAGCGAGGCGCTTGGAGGGGCAAAAGTAGCCGTAGTGGATATCAATGATTTAGATGGTGATATTCTCGGCGTATCTCATAATACCATTGATAAAAACTTGCTGGTTGCCATTTTAAAAGACAACCCACTTGGCCAAAATCATGAACAAACCCCACTTGGTATTGTACGAGAAATTAAGTGATATTTCATTTTTCATTATAGTAAAGCAAAAAACGTGACCTCATTTTCCATAGAAGTCACGTTTTTTCATGTCCGCTTATCAAGCATTCTCTGTTATAAAAATCCCATTTTTACGATTGCTGTATTTAACATACCAAGCTGCTGCTTGCACCTGAATAACATATGCAAGAGAGATGATAATCACAGCTTCAGCCCCCTTATCTCCAAATGCCGTCATTGCAACTGCCAAACATACAGAGAGATTTCGCATTACTGTCCCATATATTAAGGCAACACCGTCTTCATAGTTGAACCATTTTGTTGCAACAAATGTACTAATAGCAAAGTTCACGGTATATAGAAGAATCAGTGGAACAATCATCTTAAAAATTATTACTTTTTTGTCTATTTTTGAGGATATGATTTTCTTGAGTCTCAAAAAAATAAAAGTTATAATGAATCGTTGAGCAATTTTACAAACTTTAATAAGGGGGAAATATTTTGAATTCAAACAAAAAAGGATGGGTTGTGGTTTTAGCAGGTGCTGGAATCAACTTGGCTTTCGGTGTGCTGTATGCATGGAGTATTTTTGGGGCAAAACTTCAAGAAACCTTGGGTTGGAGTAAAACAGAGTCTTCAATTCCATACACCGTAGCAATTATTATGTTCACAATTATGATGGTTCCTGCTGGCAGACTTCAGGATCGTATCGGGCCAAGATGGGTTGTAACCATTGGAGGGCTCCTAATTGGGCTTGGTTGTATACTTGCTGGCTATACAGATAGTTTATTGGGACTATCATTAACTTTTGGCGTTCTTGCAGGATCTGGCATCGGGCTAGGCTATGCCTCAACAACACCACCAGCTCTTAAGTGGTTTCCACCAGAAAAAAAAGGATTAATCTCAGGAATTGTTGTGGGTGGCTTTGGACTTGCTACTTTGTATATTGTCCCGCTTTCTACTTATTTATTGTCTAAATACGATGTTTTTAGCGCGTTTAAAATACTCGGTATTATATTCTTATTCATGACACTGCCACTTTCTTATTTTGTTAAAAACCCAGATAAACCAGTTGAATCAAACGCAAAAACAAAAAAAGCGCCTATAGCAGATCTAACTTTAAAAGAAATGTTAAAAACGAAACAGTTTTATATGCTATGGTTTATGTTTTTTGCCGGCGCAACTGGTGGTTTAATGACAATAGGAAGCCTTAAAACATTGGCCCTTCAAACTTTAGGCGAAACAGCAGCACTGAACCTCGTGGCATTTGCAGCAATTGCCAATGCAGTGGGTAGACCTGCTGCAGGTGTTATAAGCGAAAAGTTTGGACGTGGAAAAACCATGACAGTTCTTTATCTCTTACAAGCGGGAGCACTCTTTATTTTCAATAGTTTGAGCACCTTCCCTACAATTTTTATGGCCGCATTGGTTATCTATTTTGCTTATGGCTCTATGCTTTCCGTTTATCCTTCAGCATCAGCCGATTGCTATGGCACAAAAAATTTAGGACTCAACTACGGCATTCTATTTTCTGCTTGGGGTGCTGGAGGCGTTTTTGGACCTATTCTCGGTGGTAAAATAGCAGATGCAACTGGCTCATATCATATGGCATTCGTTGTTTCTGCATGCATACTTCTAGTGGCTGCAATTATGGGATTGTTTTACAAACCTTATCAGCACGTAAGACATTCATATGCTGTAACTCGGAACGGCTAAACACTCTAAAAAAAGCCTCGCATCCTTTCAAAAGTTAGGATGTGAGGCTTTTTTGATTTAAAGGTCTACTGGTGTTCCACATTCAGGACAAAACTTGCTGCCCTCAGGAACAATTGCACCACAGTTTTTACAAGTTACAATTTCAAGATTTTCTACTTCTGGGACAGGGGCTTCTAAATCTGGGCCACTTTTTATTTCTTCAATTTTTTCTTGAAAAGACTCAATGTTCTTCTTGCTTTCTAAAATTTTAGAACACTGAATGGCAACCGGACTCTCTGGGTTGCTTTTTTCCGCTTCAAAAGCCCATTTTCCCAGTTCAACAATCAAACGGTCGATCTCTTTTTTTTCAGCACTGATACTGTTGTTCAATTTTGTGATTTCAGCAAAATCTTTCGCCTTATCTCCAGCGGCTTCCGCTGCATCACCAATTTTTTTCCCCAACTTTTCAAAAAAAGCCATAAACACCTCCAAATTTTCATTTTGCATAAATATAATACCCCATTCAACTGTTTTTAATGCAAATAAATTAATGATCACAAAGTTAATGTTGACAAGCGCAATTCAATTGTGTACAATTGAATTGAAATAAATTAAAAAACTTATTGATATTAAGGAGGAACATATGTCTTTTTATAATTTTTCAGCAGTAGATATTGACGGCTTTGAAACTTCAATGGATGAATTTGAAGATGATGTCGTGCTTATTGTAAACACCGCAAGCAAGTGCGGTTTTACCCCACAATTTGAAGATCTTCAAAAATTACATGAAAAATATGCAGATCAGGGTCTAAGTATTTTAGGCTTTCCGTGCAACCAATTTGATGATCAAAATCCAGAAAACAATACTGAAACCAAATCATTTTGTGCATTTAACTATGGTGTTTCTTTCAAATTATTTGAAAAAGTTGATGTTAACGGGTCAACGGCACATCCTTTGTTCAAGTATTTAAAAGAAAACGCCGACTTTCAAGGTATGGATTTGTCTCATCCAACAAATAAAATTTTAAGTGCTTTATTAAAAGATAAATACCCAGATTACCTTTCAGGCAATGAAATCAGATGGAATTTCACCAAGTTTTTAATCGATCGACATGGTAACGTTGTAGAGCGATTTGAACCAACTGTAGAACCCATGGATTTGGTACCACATATCGAAAAGTATCTCCTCTAACAGTAGAGCCTTCGTGTCATTTAAATGACGCGAAGGCTCTACTTTTTAAACGTTTACTTATTCTTCCCAATTATGATACACATTTTGAACATCATCATTATCTTCTAATAGGTCGATAAGTTTATTCATAAATTTTACATCTTCTTCATCACTGAGTTTGGTCATTGTTTGTGGCAAATATCTCAGTTCTGCCATGGAAAATTCATACCCTGCCTGAGATAATCCCTCTCTAACTTCAGCAAAATCTCCAATTTCAGTATAGATTTCATAGTGGTCATCTTCCACAGAAATATCCTCTGCGCCAGCTTCTATCGCGGCCATCTCCACTGTTTCATCATCCATACCATCAATTTTATCAATTACCAGTACACCTTTATGATCAAACATAAAGCTCACACAACCATTGGTTCCTAAGTTCCCTTTTCCTTTAACAAAATAGCTTCTGACATCCGCCGCAGTACGGTTGGTATTATCCGTCAAACACTCCACTAAAACTGCCACACCGCCTGGTCCATAACCTTCATAGGTAAGCTCTGTAAAAATTGCACCATCTGATTCTCCTGCGCCTTTTTTTACAGCCCTATCTATATTATCATTGGGCATATTTGCTGCTTTTGCCTTCTCAATGGCACTTTTCAATGCCGCATTATATTCCGGGTCAGCACCACCTTCACGTGCCGCTACCATAATATAACGCCCTAATTTTGTAAATTCTTTTGCTTTTTTTGCATCTTGCTTTCCTTTTCGGTTTATAATCGTTCCTATTCTTCCCACAATTTTCTCTCCTAAAATAAATTTGCATAAAAATAATAGCACATCCGGTACAGAATTAAAAGACGTAATTAATCAAATAAAGGGGGTGCTGGTGGCATCTGTCTTTTGTGTTCTGAATTTTTATGCAATCGGTCAATAATCGATTGGTCCTTTTCAGGGATCACTTTTCCCGATAAAAAAGCATCTATTTTTTCATAAGTCGTTCCCATTTCATCTTCATCTGTTTGGCCATCCCAAAGTCCTGCAGAAGGTTGTCTGTCCAGAATACTTTGAGGAACACCCAAAATTCTTGCCCATTCATATACCTCTGATTTTAAAAGGTTGGCTAAAGGCACCAAATCTACACCGCCATCACCATATTTGGTATAGTACCCTGTATGGATTTCAGCTTTATTATCTGTTCCTGCAACCAAGTAGCCTAAAGCGTTTGCAATACCATATAACGTAGACATTCTAAGCCGAGCTCTTAGATTAGCGTCTGCAAGTTTTCTAAATCCAACTTGTTTATCAGACAAAGCCTCTTCAATCTTACTAAATAACAACTCATGTGTCTCTGACAAATCAATGCGCATAGAGTCAATTCCACAAGTTTCAATTAAGGCTTGAGCATCTGCTTCATCTTTAGGGTTACTTTTACACGGCAATATAACCCCAACACTGTTTTCAGGAAATGCTTTTTTTATTAAACAAGCCACTACTGCAGAATCAATCCCGCCTGAAACACCCACAAGAATACCCTTAGTTCCAGATTCTTTTACTATTTTTCGAATCCATTCAACGGTTAAATCAATTTTCTCGGTTTGTGATAAACTCATTTCTGATGACCCTCTCTTTTTCTATTTTTTGTCTAATTCCACAAGTACGCAATTATAAAAAACTGTATTCAATCCAGCTGTTTCTGAAGCATCAATCAGTTCAGGTGTAAATGTCCCTGGTTGAAACCAGATATTCTCTATTTTCAGTGCAATAACATCTTCAAGGGCTCTTTTTGCACGTTCTGGCGCAACGACAATATTAACACACTCTACTTTTTCAGGAAGATCAGCCAGCGTTTCATAACATGTATCGCCCTCGATTTCTTTGTACATCGGATTTACAGGATAAACTTCATATCCATGTGCCTTTAACTTTTTAAATATCTTGTTGCCAAATTTTTCTGTATTAGGCGTTGCACCCACAACTGCCCACTTTTTTTGTTTCAACATCATTTCAATTAAAGCTTCCATTTCCATAGAATTCTCCTTTCCAAATCATAGCAAGTCTTCACAAGGAATTGCTACATAAACAGGTTTCATAATTTCTAAAATACCTTTCCCCGATGTCAACTCATTTATATGACTCTCTAGCGCAGGGGCATACAATGGGTCAACATACACTTCCAAACGAACCACATCTGAAAATTCTGTATCCTTTACAATCACCTCTTTACATTCCATTAGCAAATTTTGAACTTTCCCGTGTGCATGGTAATCAAGTGTAATGAACACCTGTTCAAACTGTTTCTGAAAAATTAGACCACACGTATTAAGCGCAATTTTCGCCGCATGGGTATACGCTCTCACAAGTCCGCCTGTGCCGAGTTTAATGCCTCCAAAATATCGGGTAATCACCATACAAACATTTGTAATGCCCTCTTTTTTCAGCACGTCCAAGATTGGTACACCCGCCGTCCCAGAAGGCTCTCCATCATCTGAAAATCTCTGAATTTGAAAGTCATCTCCAATGATATAAACAGGTACATTGTGTGCAGCATTCCAATGTTTTTTCCGAATAAACTCAATAAATTCAAGTGCTTCATTTTCAGTTTCTACAGGTTTGGCATAGCCTATAAACCGAGACTTTGAAACGGTAAACTCAGCCTCACCGCTTTTGCCAATCGTTTTATAGTCTTTCACGATATATCACCTCAAGTAATTCCGAAACTTTTCAAAATCTTTAATCGCCAATTCAAGTTGAATCAAAGTTCCTTCTTCCAAATATTCTAGTTTTTCTGCTTGATATTCACGACATAAGTAAGAAACGATAGACCCTTCAGAATATGGTACTAAAAAAGTTGCTTTTATACGATCTTTAAAAATTTCCTTTGATAGTCTTTCTATCAAAAGGTTAAAATTCTCACCCGTTTTTGCAGAAATTGCAAGAGCATTACCAAATGGTATAGTTTCTGATGACAACAAATCAATCTTATTATAGACCGAAATCATTGGAACGTCATCTGCTTTTAGCTCTTTTAAAACACTGTGCGTCACTTCCGATTGCATAGCGTAATGAGAATTAGAAGCATCAATAACATGAATTAACAAATCAGCTGAAAGTGCCTCCTCTAAAGTCGCTTTAAAAGCCTCAACTAGAGAATGAGGTAATTTGGAAACAAAACCAACCGTATCTGTGAGTATAAACTCTTTTTTATCATCCAAAACAATTCGCCTGCTAAAAGTGTCCAGTGTAGCAAAAAGCATATTTTCTTCATATACCTGTTTGTCTTGATCTTCATTATGTGTGTATCTAAGCATCTGGTTTAAAACTGTCGACTTTCCTGAATTGGTATACCCCACAAGCGCTACTATTGGGATTTCCCTCTTCTCACGCAATTTTCTTTGAACATCCCGATTTTTGTCTGCTTCACGTATTTGTCGCCTAATTTCATCGATGCGCTCCTGAATCCGCCGCCTGTCAATTTCAAGTTTTTGCTCTCCAGGCCCTCTTGTACCTATACCGCCCCCAGTTCTTGACAACTCTCCCCTGAACCCAATCAGACGCGGCAAACGATAACGAAGTTGTGCCAATTCTACCTGTAATTTAGCAATTTTGGACGCTGCACGTTTGGCAAAAATATCTAAAATAAGTGCCGTTCGGTCAATAACTTTTACTTCAAGAATTGCTTCTAGATTCCGAATTTGAGCGCCAGAAAGTTCATCATTAAAAACAACAAGATTTGCTTGTTTTAAGTCAATAGTTGCCTTAACTTCTTCTACCTTGCCTGTACCTATATAAGTTGCAACTTCGATTTTTTCTTTGTTTTGAATAATGGAATCAACCACCTGAGCATTTGCTGCGTAAACGAGTTCAGCCAGTTCCGCCATTGTCTCGTTAATATCGTATTCTCCTTTTAACCCTTGATGGAGGCCTACTAAAATTGCCTTTATTTCACTATTTTCTGATTCATACAAGTCAACCACCTACTTTTCTAGTTGCTATTATACTATAAATGCTGACTTACAGCCAATTCATTTTGTGAACATCATGTTACAATATAATTATATCGTTTATTTTAGGCACTTAATTAAGGGAAATATGATATAATTATTTAGCATTTATTGCTATAGGAGGTTAATTAATGGATCGTAAAAAACCGATAACTACACAAAAAAAACCGGTTTCTTCAACAAAAAAAACAAAGAAAAAGAAACGTAATAAATCTAAAAAAGGCTTGGTCAACACATTTAAGATTCTTTTGATTTTCTTTATCATAGCAGGGCTCTTAAGCGTTGGTGGCGTCTACTTTTATATATCTGCTGTTTTGGAAGACATCCCACCTATTAATCCGGCTACAATTGATCAACGGCTTACAGAAAACTCCATCATTGTTGATTCCAAAGGCCAAGTGCTTGAACAAATCCATATGGATGGACTCAGGACAGTCATAAGTTTTGATGAAATGAGTCCTGATCTTATCAATGCTTTTGTAGCGCTTGAAGACAAAACCTTTTGGACGCACAATGGGTTCAATATCATACGTCTTTTCGGTGCTGTTAAAGACACACTCACGACTGGAAAAAGACTTGGTGGAACAAGCACCATAACCCAACAACTTGCTCGTAATATTTATTTATATGAAATTCGCGATGAGCGGGATATCAGTCGAAAAATCAAAGAAGCCTACTACGCAATTGAACTTGAAAAACATTTGGATAAAGAACAAATTATAGAAGCCTACCTTAATTTCATCGCTCTTGGTGCCAATACCAATGGCGTGGAAGCTGCTTCCCAGACTTACTTCAGTAAAAGTGCCAGTGAACTAAACTATATTGAAGGTGCTTTACTTGCAGGTATTGCAAAGGGACCCGGTATTTATTCACCTATGATTACAAAAGCAAAAGAAGATGTAGAAGCAGACGATTATATCTTAGACGATTCAGATCCTTATTGGACAAGAGTCTACAATCCAAGAACTGAAGACCGCTACTACACTGCCATCTATCTCATGCGTGAAAATGACTACATTACAAATGAAGAGTATGAACATGCTAATACAATAGATCTTAAAACAGTCCTTAAACCCAATTTCTCTTTAGACTCAGAAATCTCCTCTTTTTTCGCGGATATGGTTAAGGATGAAGTTAGAGCAGATCTAATGGAACTTTATGGCTACTCAAAAGATGAAGCATTAAACCTATTAATGACCGGTGGCCTTGTCATTGAGTCTACAATTGACTTTGATATGCAAAAAACATTGGAGAGTCATTACGCACTTGAAGATTTTACCGAGTACTATGGCGAATCAACTGCATCAGCTGTTAAAGCCTTCCAAAGGGACAATGATCTTAAAGTGGATGGTGTATCAGGCCAAAACACTTTGGCAAAAATCAATGAACTTTCCCAAATGGATATGAGTGTCTTCACCCAAAGGAGTTACGCTAAAGGGGCTAACAGTGAAGAGGTTGTTCACCTAAAAAAAGCTCTTTTTGAGCTCGGTTATTTAATTACAAATGAAAACTTTCCTAAAATAACTGCAACTTTAGATTCAAAAGGGAACATCGTCTCTGAAGAAACAAACAAAATTAGAGTCTATAAACAAAGTAACATGATTGATGAAGACGGCAACCTTGTCCTACCCGAATCAGACTACCGATTTGACGATGCGGGCAATTTAGTTTTGGTTAAAGACCGGATGTTAAGCTTCTACCCCAAATATGAGAACGATGCCCTCAGCCGCATCCAAGTGGTCTTAAAAGAAACCTATACCCACACCGAATCAGATGAGGCAGACTTACGAAGTGGTAAGCATAACCTTTCAGATTTGTACATCTACTCTGGGCATGATCTCTTAATAGACGATGCCTATAAATCATTTGATGAAAATGGCAATGTTGTGGTCAACAAATCGTTCTTAACTGAAAAGACGGATTTTTATCAAAAAAATACAGAGGGTGACTTGGTGATCCCGCCAAACTATTTTGTAATGGCATCTCGAGGCGTTATTCAACCTCAATCCGCTATGGTTATTTTGGATTATCGAACTGGCGAACTAAAAGCTATAGCCGGCGGGCGCGACATACTCGGACAAAAAATGTATAACCGTGCCCTCAATCCAAGGCAACCAGGATCTGCAATTAAGCCTTTAGCTGTTTATACACCAGCGATTGATTCCGGCAGATTCACAGCTGCAAGTGTTTTTGATGACCGCCCAAGTTATTTGTCAGGCGACCCTGAGTTAAGATGGCCAGTAAACTGGTATGAAAATTATTCGTCCTACAATAAGTATTGGGGGCTTGTAAATTTAAGAGAATCCATGCAATGGTCTATAAACGTCACAGCGGCAAAACTATCCATCGCGTTGGGAACAGATGTAAGTGCTGATTATCTTGAACGTTTTGGCGTTACGTCCCTTGTTAAAGATGGTCCAGTAAATGATATGAACACAGCTGCAATGGCTCTTGGTGGTATGACGAGGGGAATTTCAGCACTTGAACTCACCAGTGCATATGGCGCAATCGCAAACCAAGGCGTCCGCAATGATGTAATCACTTACAAAAATGTGCGCAATCGAAATGGTGAGATTATATTAGAAAATAGAAGCAATAAAACAATTGTAGTAGACGAAAACGTGGCCTATATTGTACAAGATATGATGAAAACAGGTATTGAACAAGGTGGCGGATCAACCTCTGCGCGTCTTTCACCTGGTAATGACATTATTCCCGTATCTGGAAAAACCGGTACAACATCAAGTAATATTGATGCTTGGTTTGTTGGATACACACCTTACTATGTTGGTGGAATCTGGTTTGGAAACGATTTAAATATCCCACTTGATCAAGGGTCAAGAGTTGCTGCGAAATTCTGGCAAGTGGTTATGTCTGAAATTCATGCGGACTTTGAACCCAAAGCATTTGAAGAACCTTCTGGAATTGAACGTGCTCAGGTTGATCGCATTTCTGGTAAACTGCCTACTGAACTTTCCTACTTGGATCCACGAAATACCGTCTATACAGAAATATTTTTAAGAGGTACCGTTCCTACTGAAGAAGATGATGTTCACGTTATGGCAGATGTCTGCACAGAGAGTGGTTTGTTGGCTGGCGAATTCTGCCCAACAACAAGTGTTGAATCAAAACTTTTTGTAAAACGTCCTGAACCCTATATTCCAGCAGACCATAATAATATCGCCATAAAAGATATGGAATATGACCTTCCAATTGAAACATGTGATCTACACACAGCGGAAAATTATGTTCCTGAACCATCTGATCCCGAATACTACATTGGTATAAAGCCAACTGTAATGCTCGCAAATGGGTCACTTTATGTTCAAAGGCCATATCCAATTCTACTCACTAATGGCCAAGAAATTATATTGCCACCAGGTTCAAAAATTCTAGAAAATAATGATATCCTCTTACCAGATGGCTCTATCATTCCAAGTTACAATATTAAGGAAATTCCAAATTATTCAACAGAAGAACTGGATATTCTAAATCCTATAATTGAACCTGAACCTACTACAGAAACCACTACAGAACCAGATTCTGACCCTGATCCACTACCTTAACAAAAAGCCCGCCTTTCCAATTCAAACTTTGGAAAGACGGGCTTTTAATATATCTCTTATCTTGTTAAAACTTCACCTTCTGATATAATAATCATTTCTTTACGTGCCAGCGCTTCTTCTATCAAACCTTCACGATCTACCAACTCAAGTGATGCACTAATTTTGTCCACTCTTGGTTTTGTAACAACACGATCTGGCAAGAAAACAGTACAACAATCTTCATATGGCAAAATCGACGTTTCAAACGTATCGATTTTTTTTGCAACGTCAATTATTTCAACCTTGTCATAAGCTATAAGAGGCCGTAAAACTGGAATATCAACATTTGTATTGGTCACGGTAAGACCTTCCATAGTTTGACTTGCAACCTGCCCTAAATTTTCACCCGTAATTAAACACTTGCCGCCAACTTCTTCTGCAACACGCTGAGCCAATTGCATCATAAAAACACGAGATAATATCGTCATTTCTTCTGAAGGACAGTTTTCATTAATGGATTTTTGAATCTCTAAAATATTGATGCTGTGGATTTTAAGGGTCCTCGTATAATGTGTCAAACGTCTTCCCAAATCAATCACTTTTTCCAGAGCACGTTCACTGGTAAATGGATATGAATGAAAATGAACTGCTTCAAGTTCCATCCCTCTTCGTGCCATTAAGTACCCTGCTACAGGGCTGTCTATGCCACCTGAAAGCAACAAAATTCCCTTGCCAGCACTTCCATAAGGCATGCCACCAAGACCTGCATATCTTTTAGAGAACATGTAGGTCCAATTTCTGATTTCTAGCGTCAATAAAATATCTGGGTTATGAACATCTACAGCCATCTCTGGAATAGACTGATTGATATATCCCCCCACTCGCTTATTTATTTCAGGAGACGTCATTGGAAATCCTTTATTGCTTCGTTTCGTTTCAATTTTGAAAGTTTTTGCCCCTTCTTCAAGTCTCAGGCGTTCCACTTCTTGACGCGCTCTTTCTTCCATAATTTCTATGTCATTTTCAACTCGAATGGCAGGACTAACCGATACCACGCCAAAAACATTTGTAACAGCTTGAATAACCAACTCCAAATCTTCTGAATCACATTCCACATACACACGACCAAATTGATCAATTACCTTTACATCATTAAACTGCACAACTGCTTTTTTAATGTTTTTATAAAATTTTTTCTGAAACACTCTTATATTCTTGCCTTTTAAAGCAATTTCACCATAACGTACTAAAATCAAATCCCGCATCATGTTCTCCTCATAATTTTTCTTAGTTTCTCAGCAATCTCCAACATTTTATGTGCAACACTTTCAGCACTTTCAATATCAGTATCATTACCATAACTTATTCGAATCGCACTATCAATTTGGGCATCAGTTAACCCAATGGCCTTTAAAACATGAGATCCCGTCTTTTTTTTCGATGAACATGCTGATCCAGAAGACACATAAATGCCTTCCATTTCCAAACTATGAAGCATGACTTCACTTTTCACACCCAGAAATGACACATTTAAAATATGCGGTGCGCCTTGTTTCGAATTAATGATACAATCTCCATCTTTTAAAAATATAGTTTCCAGTTTTGATTGAATTTCAGCTAAATGCGTTAAAGAACTTTTTCGTTTGGCATAAGCCAGTTCACTGGCAATCCCCAGTGCGGTAATGCCAATAATATTTTCAGTCCCAGGTCGGATTGAAAACTCTTGCGCCCCACCATAAACCAAAGGCCTAATGGATGTCCCAGACTTTACAAACAGTCCACCCGCACCTTTGAGACCATGAATTTTATGACCACTAAAAGAATACAGGTCTATCCCTTTTGGTATCAAATATTTTCCAAAAGCTTGAACACCATCTACATGAAAGAGAATTCTTGAGTTATGGGCAGTATTAAATTTTTTTATCTCACTTGCCATGGCCTCAATGGGTTGAATCGCACCCATCTCATTATTTACATGCATAACACTAACCATTAAAGTATCTTGGGTTAAAGCCTCTTTAAAGACATCATATTGAATTACACCGTTAGCGTCTACAGGCAAAAAAACAACATCATATCCTTTTCCAGCCAAATGCTTAAACACCTCCAAAACAGAAGGATGCTCGATACTGCTTGTAATTAGCCTTCCTTTTCTATTTTGTGGGATAGTCCCTAAAATTGCTAAATTATTTGATTCGGTTCCACCAGAAGTGAATATAATTTCATTTTCTTTTCCACCAATTATTTTCGCAAGCGTACGCCTACTGCCTTTAATATATTTTTCAGCCTCAACCCCTTTTGAATGTAAAGACGACGGATTGCCATAAACTTCATTCAACAAATTCTTAATGCCATCCGTCACTTCTAGGGCCACTTGAGTTGTTGCCGCATAATCAAAATAATATTCCAAATGTTACACTCCTTTTATAATCCTTTCTTTATACATCACATTATTATATAATACTTTTGGGTAAATTTGAAATAAATCTGGAGGTTTATATGAAAAAACGTATTGCTGCTGTATTTACTGGTGGGACCATCTCCATGAAAGTGGATGAACGACTTGCTGCCGCTATTCCTGCACTTTCCAGTGAAGAAATTATGTCCATGGTAACCAATATCGATCGTGTGGCTGATGTTGAAGTCATAACATTCGGAAGCTATCCAGGACCTCACATGACACCACAACATCTTTGGGATCTTTCTGAACTTGTTTCAAAATTAGTGTCTAGAGAAGATATAGATGGCATCGTCATCACGCATGGTACAGATTCATTAGAAGAAACGGCCTATTTTTTAGATCTTAAAATAAACACACCTAAGCCAATTGTTATGGTTGCTGCAATGCGAAATAGCTCAGAACTTGGCTATGATGGCCCAAGTAACCTGTCATCAGCGATATGTACTGCGACTTCAGAAGATGCCAAAAATAAAGGCGTTTTAATTGTACTTAATAACGAGGTGAATTCTGCACGCGAAGCAACCAAATCACACACTTTATCGCTGGATACATTTAAATCTCTTGAATTCGGACCTCTTGGTATCGTAGACAATGATGAAGTGATTTTTTATAGAAATATTACCAAGCACGAACACATTGATTCAGATGCCTTGGTTTCTGAAGTTGATCTTATTAAAACCTATGTTGGGATTGACTCGAAATATATGGAATACGCTATGTCTACTGGCACTAAAGGCTTTATCATTGAAGCCATGGGAAGGGGTAATGTTCCACCCGAACTTGTTCCAGGCATTCAAAAAGCACTCGCCCTAAATCTTCCTGTTGTTATTGTATCAAGATGTCCTATGGGCCGGGTGTTGGATTCTTATGGCTATCCAGGCGGTGGTAAAGACTTAAGAAATATGGGGGCTATATTCGGTGGTAACCTCAATGGTCAAAAAGCACGTATTAAACTAATGCTTGCGCTTGGCAAGACGAACAATCTAAATGACATAAAGTCCATTTTTGAAAATGGTGTTTACCACTAAAAAAATCCTGTCTTTCCACCAATAATCTGGAAAGACAGGATTTTTCATCTAATTTTATATTGTTTTTATTTTATCACAGTATCTATATCCAGTGAATAATCCGTTGACAAGTCCACAAAACGGCCATTATTTAATTTAACCAAGGGCCTATTCAAAGCATAACGATTAACATAGACCACTTCTCCACTTTCGCCATTAGATAATCTGACACGGTTGTTAATGAAATGGGACGCAATATTTGATAAAAACACTTCCGAAATTGCGGGATCTAAGCCCTTAAAGCTCTCATCTTTTAGAACTGAAAAAGCTTGAAATGTTGAAATTCCTGTTTTATAAACACGATCTGATGTTACGGCATCAAATACGTCAACAACACCAATAATACGCGCCAAATATGGCGTTTGATCTTCTTTTATACCACTTGGATACCCACTCCCATCGCTACGCTCATGATGGAAAAGAATCGCGGCCAACACATCCTTAGAAATTTCCGGATTGCTTTTTAGCATCTCATAACCTAATTTAGAATGTGTTTTTAAAATTTCTTTTTCTTCTAGAGTTAAAGGTCCAACTTTGTTTAAAAGCGCATCTAAAATTTGTGTTTTGCCAATGTCATGTAGCAAACCTGCAAGCGCTATTGATTGAATTGTATTTCGATCCAAATTGAGCCATTTCCCCAACATCGCACCAAGCATACATACATTAACAGCATGTGTGAAATGGTAACTTTCCCTAAAAGAAACCAATCTTAGACTCCCTAAAATGTCATTGTCATGAAGCAATTCATCAATGAGTGGTTCCAATTCTTTTTCAACTAAGTCAATGTTTACCTGTAATGCATCCGCATTTTGTGCTTGAAAATAAATCTGCTTAAATTGATTAAGTACTTGAGCATAATGTGCATTGATATTTCTAAATTTATCATCTGCTTCGATTCTGGGTGAAACGGATTCATAAAGATTCCCAAATTGATCTTCAACAAACATATGGTCAATGTTATGAGACGTAAAATAATCTAAATGTCGGTCCGTTATTTCAGTTCCCTTTGCTAAAATAATATTGCCTAAGTCGTTAAAAATATCACTTGAAATACACATGCCAATTTTTAATGACCTCAACGCGATTTCTTTCATAAATGCCCCCCATTTAATTTAGTAATCTATCTGTCTATTTAACCTAGACACAATCCAAGTAATTAAAGTTGCTGCCAGTATTCTAACCGTTAAAATAATCCATCCTGTGGCGCCAATTGCGACAAATAAAAGGGTGTCTTCAAAAAGAGCATGACACAAGGCTAAAAAAATTGATACGATAACCATACTTCTAGAATCAATTTCACCATCATCGGAAGTTTTTATCAATACGCCTGCCCCATATGATATGCCAAAAATTAAGCCAACTGCCAAGGGAAATCCAGATTGTGCATCTGTTTTGAAAAACCGTGTGACAGGCTTTAAGAAACCACCAATTAAATCCAGTAACTTTAAATCCTTGGCAATTTCCATAAAAAGCATTAATGGCAAAACTATAAGTGCAATATTTTTGATAGCTGTAAAGCTACCAATTGTCCCGTTCACCAACCAGTCTTTTAAAAAAGTCATAAGGCATCCTCAATCCACATCAAATTCAACATAATGCCACTTAAAACAGCAAGCGTGATGCGTAATAGCACAATCCGCCATCCTTTCATCCGCAACTTCCTAAATATAGCAGTTTCTACAATTAAGGAATGTGAAAAAGACAACATTACAGCAAGTATCGTTAGCTGTTTCACTGTAAAATCAATGGATGCCATAGCACCAATCGCCGCGTATAAATTTAAAGTGTTCCCCAATACAAGAACAATAGCTGCTTCGCCTGGTAAGCCAAATAAAAACATAAGAGGCCTAAAAAAATTAGAAATCCACCCAAGAACAGGTGTCATGCCAATAAATGTGACAAAAAAATAAACTGGTACTAGAATTCGACTTAATACCCACAATGTCTTTAAGCCGTTTATTAGACCACGCTTAACAGTGCCCAATTTCCATCCTCCACTTCACATTTGTTGTCTAAAAACAATATTATTAAGTGCTGTAACTATATTACCATAAATTCAAAATTATTTCCACATGACTTTATAGGCCATTTTATAGTAAAATGGAATAAAACGTCCTAGGAGACTAAAATGGAATTTTTTGAGTCAAATATTACATTAACTGAAAAATTACTCCCAACTTCCCATAATTTTGCTTTTATTGATATTGAAACAGATGGTCTCTCACATAACCATAAATTAGCTATTATTGGGCTATTTATTGTTAGCAAAAATTTTCCCTATGGAAAAGTAATTCAATTATTTAATAATGATTACCAATCTGAACGAGAGTTATTGTCTGAACTCATGATTCAAATAAAAAACTATGCCATCGATTATTTCATTAGTTTCAATGGGAATTCATTTGATTTTCCATTTCTAAATGCCCGTTTAGCAAAGCATAAATTTGGCTTTGAACTGAACAAAAAACTAAACATTGATTTGATGAGAATAGTGAAAAAACATCAAGCTGCCTTAAATCTAAAAAGCGCAACATTGAAAGGTGTAGAATCCTATCTTAATATACAACGAAATGATACGATATCCGGTAAGGACAGTATTATCTTATACCGTGCTTATTTAGAAACCCAAGATCAAGCACTTAAGAAAACAATTCTACTCCATAATTACGATGACATCCTCAATATGTATCCCTTGGTTAAGATTTTTTCTTTAATTGATACTGAATTTTCAAATTATCTCTATCCAACCCATCGTATCAAGACGACAAAATGGTATATGGCGCACTACGCTATTGATAAAGATTTTTTATCCTATGATTTTGCCTCACACGATTACAGTTCTCTCCTTGAACATCACTATGAAGATTTAAATGTACAATACATCCGAAAAGGAACACGTGCTCAACTCAAAGTTTCCCTAAATTATATAGATTCTCCAAAGCTCACTCTGTTTTCACCCAAAAGTATATATTCAAAAGAGATGAATTCGCTGTCTATTTCTGAAAAACAGTCTCTTATTGTTGACTATAATGGGGTTCAAAACTATAATAATATCGTCACAACAGGCTGGCAACTGTTTGAAAAATTATATCTTAAGCTTGAAAAATAAACATCAAAAAGCAAAAGAACTCAATTCATAAATTGAGTTCTTTTTTGGTGCCCAGAGGCGGAATCGAACCACCGACACGGGGATTTTCAGTCCCCTGCTCTACCGACTGAGCTATCTGGGCTTAATTGTGGTGGGCATAAGTGGACTCGAACCACCGACCTCACGCTTATCAGGCGTGCGCTCTAACCAGCTGAGCTATACGCCCACAATTAAGTCTTGCTTTACACTATGAGATTATTGGTCGGGGTGGCAGGATTTGAACCCGCGACCCTCTGGTCCCAAACCAGATGCGCTACCAAACTGCGCTACACCCCGATATAATGTACAAGTGGCAGGGGTGACAGGACTTGAACCCACGACACGCGGTTTTGGAGACCGCTGCTCTACCAACTGAGCTACACCCCTAGATTTTTATGGTGGGCCTTCAGGGACTCGAACCCCGGACCATCCGGTTATGAGCCGGGCGCTCTAACCAACTGAGCTAAAGGCCCTAGATAGGGATTTGCTTAATCCATAAACTAGATGGCGGAGAAGGAGGGATTTGAACCCTCGCGCCCCTTGTCAGGACCTACTCCCTTAGCAGGGGAGCCTCTTCAGCCACTTGAGTACTTCTCCATCTAATGGCGGAGAGGGTGGGATTCGAACCCACGTGGGCTTGCACCCTAACGGTTTTCAAGACCGCCCCGTTATGACCACTTCGGTACCTCTCCATCTTACATTTATAAAATTGGTGATCCATCCGCGACTCGAACGCGGGACACCCTGATTAAAAGTCAGGTGCTCTACCGACTGAGCTAATGGATCCTATTGGCTGGGGATACAGGATTTGAACCTGTGCATAACGGAGTCAAAGTCCGGTGCCTTACCGCTTGGCGAATCCCCAATATCGCTAAGTGTTTTTTAAAAATGGTGGGAGTAATAGGGCTCGAACCTATGACCCTCTGCTTGTAAGGCAGATGCTCTCCCAGCTGAGCTATACTCCCGGGATCTAATGGAGCGGGTGAAGAGAATCGAACTCTCACGACCGGCTTGGAAGGCCGGGGCTCTACCATTGAGCTACACCCGCATATAAAATTGGTAGCGGTGAGTGGACTCGAACCACCGACCTTTCGGGTATGAACCGAACGCTCTAGCCAACTAAGCTACACCGCCATATTTGGTGGAGGGAGAAGGATTCGAACCTTCGAAAGCTCAGCTAACGGATTTACAGTCCGCCCCCTTTGGCCACTCGGGAACCCCTCCAGATTATGAAACACAGTTACACAGGCTCGTGCATTTAAAAACCAAATGCTACCTCGCCCAATATTTTCTCTACGATTTCTAAACAGAAAATATTTACTTATCCTTCCTGTGTTTGCAAGCAAACACTACGTCAGGCGATATTTTAACTTCGCTAAAAATCGTATGGAGCCGGCGATGGGACTCGAACCCGCGACCTACTGATTACAAGTCAGTTGCTCTACCAATTGAGCTACGCCGGCAAAAAAATGGCGATCCAGAAGGGACTCGAACCCTCGACCTCTAGCGTGACAGGCTAGCGTTCTAACCAACTGAACTACTGGACCGTGGTGGGAGTAATAGGGCTCGAACCTATGACCCTCTGCTTGTAAGGCAGATGCTCTCCCAGCTGAGCTATACTCCCATATGGTGACCCCTAGGGGAATCGAACCCCTGTTACCGCCGTGAAAGGGCGGTGTCTTGACCGCTTGACCAAGGGGCCATGCTTAAATAGTGCTCTATCGTACTTGAAATTGTTAGTTTATAGACTGCCGCTAGTGATGTTTCGCTTCGCGAGAACAACACCTACGCGCAATTTTTCGTTTTACGAAAAATTGTGGTTGCGGAGGCAGGATTCGAACCTGCGACCTTTGGGTTATGAGCCCAACGAGCTGCCACTGCTCCACTCCGCGTTATTATTTTATATAGTCGCTAGTGATGTTTCGCTTCGCGAGAACAACACCTACGCGCATTTTTTCGTTTCACGAAAAAATGTTGGTGCCGAGGACCGGAATCGAACCGGTACGATGTTTCCATCGCAGGATTTTAAGTCCTGTGCGTCTGCCAGTTCCGCCACCCCGGCATTACCATACAAACATAGAGAATATTGTATTTTGAAAAAATATGGCTCCAAGGGAGGGATTCGAACCCTCAGCCTATCGGTTAACAGCCGAGTGCTCCACCGTTGAGCTACCTTGGAACAAAAACCGGCAACGTTCTACTCTCCCAGGCAGCTACCCGCCAAGTACCATCGACGCTGGAGGACTTTACTTCTGTGTTCGGGATGGGAACAGGTGTT
>NZ_JAFBDT010000007.1 GCF_016908355.1 Fusibacter tunisiensis
CTGAATGGTTGTTATTGTCTAATTTCATTCTTTTTACCTCATTTATATGTTTTACTACTGAATATAGTATATCATCTTTTAGGGTCAAAAACAAGTCGATTCATCCCCCACCTGCACTCTCACTCCGTGAGCAAGGTGGCTTAGAGGCGGGGGACTTCTCGGCTATTTTAGTTAAATTTTATATCATACTTTATTGGAGACTATATGAAAAAACTTGGAATTTTAGGTGGCATGGGCCCCATGGCCACTGCTGACTTTTACCAAAAAGTGGTGGTGCTGACACACGTTAATAGCGAATTGGAACACATACAGATGTTCATTGACAGCAACCCTGCAATCCCCGATCGAACGGCATACCTAACAGGTCAAGGCGATTCCCCCTTAAATGAACTTGTTAAAGGCATCAAAAGGCTTGAAGCTGCTGGTTCAGACTTAATTGCCATGCCATGCAACACGGCCCATCATTTTTATAAGACCCTTTGTGAACACACGGCTCTTCCTATTATCAATATGGTAGAAGAGACCCTTATCTATACTTTGGATCTTATTCCATCCAAAAAAATAGGCCTCCTTGCAACAAAAGGCACATACGCATCTGGCATTTATGAAGCAACAGCTCAAAAATTTGGCGTCGACCTGTATTGTCCAGATGCTGGCTTTCAACAGATTCTAATGGAAGCTATTTATGCCTTGAAAAATGGGCGGCTTGATGCTTTACCTGCCTTAAAAACAGAAATATACAAGCATATGGATGCTGTAAATTTAGAGGGTTGGATTTTAGGCTGTACGGAGTTGCCCATTATCCTCAAGGATCGGATTGATCACTATCCACTTATAGACTCAACCTATGTTCTTGCACGTGCATCGGTTCTCGCATCTGGGGCAACACTTACCCAAAAATAAAACCTGTCCAAAACTGTTTGATACAGATGGACAGGTTTTTTAATTTTTCAAATTACCAGCCACCGCCACCGCCGCCGCCGGAGCCGCCACCTGCACTGCCACCACCAAAACTTCCACCACTTGAGGATGAGGCTGGTGCAGAAGACATTGTTCGTCCCATGTCTCTTGTACTTTGATTCATATGCGACGCAAAATAGGCCGCTGAGAAAACTGTTCCCGGTTGATTTGAAGCATACCAATCCGGCTTTTCAAGTGCAATATCTTCAAACTGTTTCGCCCATTTATCCGTTACACCAAGTACCATTGCATAAGGCAGAACATTGTAAAAATAATTTGGGTTATCTTCAATTAAAACTTCAATTCTCGACTTTTCTGCATTTTCTATAAAGGCTTTTAAGCCCTCAAGATGTGCAATCCATTTGCTGCCAAGTTCAGTTCTTTTTTGCCCATGAGGTGCCATATAAAGAAGGATTGCAGCCAAAGCCCATCCTAGCCAGGATAACCAAGGTGCCCCTAAAATTACAATTGCGCCACCTGAAACCAAAAGTGCAATACCACCACTGACTACACCTGAAATGAAGACCCCAATCCGTTCTTTTGGGAGGCGTGTTTTCAGCCCTTTAAACAAGGTAGCAGACACAAGCATCATAATACTTAGGACCACAGCCGCAATTGCAGAAAACAAAACTGCCGTACTTGTGCCATATTCTTTCAATTGATTGAAAGCTTGAAGCATTGTAAAAAATTGAATCAAAATCCCAATTAAAGCAATTAGAAAAGTGGCCAAATACCCTTTGCCAGAAAATACCCGCCTGTTCTTAAAAGAAGCTTGCGCCGATGTAATTACTTTGGCAATTGTGGTGTAAAATGACTCTTTCAAAGACTCAACTTCCACAATACCATCATGCCCATACTCATCAAAGAGTTCATTAAAATAAATGCGTTCAAAGTTTTGTGCATCTGCCGGTAAATTGGCCAATTTTTCAAACTTAATCCGAGTTTCTTTTTTCTTGAAAATCATCCCAGTTTCAACTTCTTCTTCAATGATTTTCAAATAGCCCCGATCGGCCCAATAAACAAGCATTGCAGTTACATCATACACATCAAATTTGCCATCATAAATGTAGCCAATTTCTAGAGGAGTTAGCCCTTCAGGTGGGTAGAATTCCACGGTTGGAAAAATCTGCTTATCCTTTCCCCACTTAAACATAATCCCTATCGCCAAGGCAAATAACAGGGGAAAAGTCACATAGTATGACTTTCCAAAGTCTCTAATGGCTTGACCTTGCGGCACAACGTTACTGTAATACCCTTCCGGAAGGGGTAAGGCAATGGTTAATGCCTCTCCTGGCGTTAACGTCTGATTAAAGGTTCCAGAAATTTCTCTCCCAGATATGGTCAATACGTCATTTGCATCTGTATCACTGCCATAATACCCATAGGTTAAATTCACATCAGATGCCTCAAAATCACTTGGCATTTGAATTGAAAATGTGGTTTTATGAATGGGCATTTCCCATTCGGGTCCAACAAGATTGAAATAGAACTCGTCCATTTCAGGATTAAGATCATCGCCAATGTCATACGTATAATGGATTTCATAAATTTCAAAGGCCTGCGCATATCGGTCTGGGTCTCCAATTTTCACTTGAATGTAATCGTATTCCCAATTGGAGTCGTATGGATGGGTTGTCACCTTGACATTGCTCACTTTAACATTTTTCCCAAAATATGTTTTTGTGAGAATCTGCCTAAATATACCGTGATTTGTGTCCGAATAAAAGCGGACGTTTAAGGTTTCAACAATATCATAAGAGTTGTCATCCTTAACGCGAATATCGATAGACATCTCTTCAATTTCTATGGTGTCTGCATATACGGGCAATTGAATCCCTAACACCAAAAGAAATATGCCAAGACTTGCCTATATGAATTTTGGGTTTTTAAAACGATACGCGAACATTTTCTCGCTCCGATTCAACCACAGTAAAAAACGGCTCTTCTTTAAATCCAAAAATACCTGCAATTATATTGGCTGGAAAAGATTGCACCTTCGTATTAAAGGTTTTTACAACTGCATTGTAGTATTTTCTAGACTGCGCAATATCTTCTTCAATCTTCTGCAGTTGTTTTTGAAGGTCAAGAAATTGAGTGTCCGCTTTTAAATCTGGATAGCTCTCACTTAAGGCAAAAAGTGACTTTAAAGTACCTGAAAGCGCATTCTCATTTGCTTCACGCTCAGTTGCCGATTGAGACCCCATTACCTTATTTCTTGCCTCAATCACTTGATTAAGTGTTTCTTTTTCATGTGTTGCATACCCTTTTACAGTCTCAACAAGGTTTGGAATAAGGTCTACTCTCTTTTTCAAATACACATCCATTGTTGCAAAAGCTTCTTTCACAATATTTCTCAGTTTAACAAAATTGTTGTACATCCCCGCGACAATAACAACGAGTCCTAGTAAAATAATACCAAAAATCAAAAATCCCATTTAGTAAGTTCCCCTTTCATATATATAGTATATACCGCTTGGAAAACATTGAAAACAAAAAAGGTTTCTACAAAAGAAATTCACAATTATTTCATTGGTCATTTTAAACATTTCACGATATAATAATTGCTGTGTGTGCCTAAATCCTATGGGTATAAAGTCTAAAGAAAAGGGGGTGAGTTCATGCATAAATCCAGTATGATTCGAAAATACCGCTTGTACCTTTTAGTCATTATAATGATTGCCATCGCTGTTACAGCATTTATGCTCGTTAAAGAATTAAATCATGTAACTGAAAAACGTGCTGAGGCTTATGCTGATTTGCATTCTCGTGAGCTCGCAACCTTATTTTCATCTTATTTAAGCCGTGACATCACTTTAGCTCAAAATACCGCTGCTAGCGCACAAATAAAGGCTTGGCTAAAAGATGAATTCAATCAAGAGGTAAAGTCTCAGGCCCTAGATACCTTATCTGTTTTTAATCAATCCAGCAAAGATCAGAAAATGTTTGTGGCTTTTGATACATCATCAAATGTCTACTACTTTAACACTGAAACGGCCCTCGCTAAAATCAATATTGAATCTAGGATGAGTCATGATGACTATTGGTATCAGGAGGTTATTGATTCACCTCACCCCTATACACTTTATCTAGAAAGAGAACCCCTCTCCACTGCTGTTACCTTATGGATAAACGTAAAAATTATCCAGAATGGGGCCTTTTTAGGCGTTGTCGGGACAGGCATTAACATGGATAACTTCAATGAAGATACAGCATTCTTTACCAATCCAGAAACGGCTACTGCACTTATTATTGACGCATCTGGAGATATAAAACTTGACACAGACAATGGCATAAAACTCACCAATATGACATTACAACATTATGTATCCAATGAATCTTTTCATGAGAGACTTGCCAACGCCCTCAACGCACCGATTTCAAACACTGTTTTATCCATTGAGAATTCTGTTTATTCCCATGCAGGCATTTCTCCCATTAAGGGGTCAAACTGGTCCGTTATAAGCCTGATAAAAGGACAAGCTTTTTACGAAATGGAACGCTACGGCCTAATTTTCTTTTACATTCTCACAATACTTTTAGTCCTAGTTATTGCGATCCACATTAGCATACACCATATTTTTATCAAGCCCTTTGATGCTTTAATCAACAGTTTAAATCAAAATTCAGCAGCACACTCATTGACAATTTATGGACTTGACCGCAATGATGAATTTGGTCAATTGGCCGCCAGTATTGAAGCCCTTTCCAATCGGTTGGTAAGTTCCGTGCCTGTAGGCCTTTTTCTTTTAAACGATAAAGGCGATCTGATTTACGGAAATGATTATTTTGTCAAGCAATTTGGCCTTAATACAACCGGCGAGATGGTAACTTTTTATGGCAAAAACTTGCATGATATTTTTTCTGATTCTGCAGATTACACTCAGTTTTCTAATTATATTAAAAATCAACTGGCGCTTGGGGTGATGGAAGCAAAATTGAAACGCATAGATCAACAAGTTTTCTGGGCTGAAATACACCTAACTCAAACAGATCGGGATGGCTTTTCAGGATTTGAAGGGATATTGCTAAACATTCAACTAAAAAAAGAATATGAGTCTGAACTCATTAACCAAGCAACAGTAGACCCACTTACCCAACTGTACAACAGACGGTATTTCGATGAAACTGTTAAAAAAGAAATCAACCGGTCTACACGCCATCATCATCCACTGTCCATGATTTTATTTGATTTGGACCATTTCAAAACCATAAACGATACATTTGGCCATATTGTTGGGGATGAAATTCTTTCAAACATAACCGATGTCGCTTCTAACTGTCTGAGAGAGACAGATACAATTGCCAGATGGGGTGGTGAAGAATTTTCAATCCTCTTACCAGAAACAGATTTACAAGGCGCCTATCACGTGGCAGAAAAAATACGACAAGCCATCATGACTTATAAGCACCCCACTGTAACACGTATTACTGCAAGTTTTGGTATCGCACAATACAGGATGGATGAAAGTTACATTACATGGTTTGAACGTGTTGACCGGTATCTCTATTACGCCAAAGAAAATGGTCGGAATCAGATTTACGGGTTAAATCGCGACTATAAATCCATCGATCAACTGATTCAACTTAAGTGGCATGATTCCTTCAGTTCAGGCAATACAATTATTGATGAACAGCACAAAGAACTCTTTAAAATTGCAAACTCAATCATTTCAAACACCATGAAAATTAATTCAGAGTCTGCAAATAGACATGCCATCAAAGCCTTTTTTGAATTTGTAAAAAAACATTTTGAAGATGAAGAGTATATTTTAAGAGATGTTGGTTATCCTGAGGAAGATCTACTAAAACACAAAAAAGATCACGATGCCCTGCTCTCCAAGATAAAATCAAAGTGTTCAAAAGAAAACTTAACCCATTCTGAAGTCATGCAAATTGCCATGATGTTGATTCAAGAAGTTGTTTATGAACACATGATTCAAGAAGATGCCAAGTACTTTGACTACACAAGAAAAACCACCGATCTGCCGGACTAAGGTCCAGTAAATCAGTGGTTTCTTTTCGTTAGAACGTCCAATTTCCCTTTTCAAACAGTTTTGTTTCCGTTCCATCCTTGGCGTGGGCTGTAATCATCATTTCTGGGCCCCCTACCATGAAGTCAACATGAATCAAGCTGTAATTTGCCCCTCTGGCTTCCAATTCTTCTTGGGACAAATTTGACCCATTTTGCATTGCATAGGAATATGCCCGCCCCAAGGCAAAGTGAACTGAAGCATTTTCATCAAACAAGGTATTGTTGAATAGGATCCCTGTATTTGAAATCGGAGAATCATCCTGTACTAGGGCCACTTCGCCAAGATACCTTGCACCTTCATCATTTTCCATTAATTTTTCAAGCACGTCATAGCCACGCTCTGCGTAAAAATCAACGACCTTTCCTTCTTTAAATTCGAAACCAAACCCATCGACGATTTTTCCATTTAAACTCAAAGGCTTGGTCGCTTTTAATGTCCCATTTACTTTGAATTTATGCGGGGTTGTAAAAACTTCTTCAGTTGGTATGTTTGCGACAAAATCATCGCCCGCCAAACTTTCTTTTGAGCCCCCCATCCAGTAATGTGCATCGGCGAGATAAACTTCTAAGTCCGTTCCTGGTGCCTTAAGCACCAATTTCTCAAATTGTTTTTCATTTAAAAATTGCTTGTATTTTTTAAGGGTATTGTCATGTGTTTTCCAAGCCTCAACTGGATCTTCACGATCAACTCGAGTGGCTTCAAATATTTTATTCCAAAGGGCTTCAACGGCTTCTGCTTCATCTAATTCAGGAAATGCCAACCTAGCCCATTCTGGTGATGGCACTGCAACAATAGACCATTTGGTTTGTCCTGTCATCCTATATTTCATGGCAGGCGCCATTGCTGATGATGCAGTTTTTTGATCCTTGGCAATGAGATTGCCATCTACATCTTTAAGGAGTTCGGGATTTGGGGCAGAAATGAACAGATGATGATAATTGGATTCATACATGTCCGTCAAGGCTTTTACTTTCCAGTCTGGGAAGTTTTCAAACACAAAAGGTTTTCCATTCTCATACTTGGCCAAAGTCATGGCATCATCGTTAAACATTAGCTCTACGTGTTTCGCACCTGCTGCATATGCACGTTTCACAATTTCTCTAGCAAGTAGCAAGCCATGTGTGTTGCACCCAACAATTAACCCCTCGCCTTCTTTAAGGTTAATGCCCACATGTACTGCCAAATCGGCATATTTTTCGAGTTGTTTCTGAATTGATTTCATAACGCCTCCATATAAATTATTTTTGATACTCTTATTTTACCATTATCACATACAATCTCCAAGCAAAAACAGAAATATACCGGCGCGCCATTTGGGAACACCGGTATATCCATTTAGGGAAATCTATGAATTTAATAAGAGGGCTTGATAAAAGTCATTTAAAGTATCAAATCGGTATTGGCACTTTTCAAGCGGACCAATGCCCACCGGAATCAAACCAGCCGACCTTATACTTTCAATTCCTGCTTGTGCATCTTCAACACCCAGACATTTTTCTGCCGGCAGCCCCAATAAGGCAACAGCTTTAGTAAATATATCAGGCGCTGGTTTTCCGTTTTTAATGCTAGACGGGTCTACAACCCCATCAAAATAAGAGTCAATTTCCATAGCCTTCAGTAAAAAAGATGCATTACGGCTTGCAGATGCAAGCGCTATTCTAATTTCTTTCTTCTGTAAATACTTAAGGAGCTCCAATGTTCCGGGCGCTAAATCTCGTTTTGAATAGGCCTTAATTTTCTCAAGATAAATGGCATTCTTATCATCGGTAAGGCTTGTTTTTTCAGCATCCGTAAAGGCACGCTTTTTCGCATCATAAGAAAGAACAATTTCAAGCGATTCCAGTCGTGATATGCCACGAACTTGATCTCCTACTGTATCTGGGATGTTAAACCCAAGTTTATTTGACAGGTCACGCCATGCTTCAAAATGGGCCTTACTGGTTTCAGTTAAGACACCATCCATATCAAACACAACGCCTTTTATATTTTTTAACATGTCCTACTCCCTTTTCATATCAACGTCACACGCTTTTGTCAGTTGAACTGACTGGCCATATACTTTGATTTCCATTGGCGCACCAACTTTTAAAGCCAAATGGATACGCTCAGTAACCCGAACTGAAATCAAACGATTTCTATAGCGAATGTTAAAGCTGTATCCTGTCCAATCTTTAGGCAAAATCGGTCTCAAGTGGAGGCCATCATCCTTATGTCTAAAACCTGCAAAACCAGCCAACAAGGTGAGCACAGTGCCACTAATATTTGCCATATGGAGGCCATCTTTTGTATTGCCATGCCGATCTTCTAAATCCAACATGACAGAGTCCTCAAAATAAGCATAGGCCTTGTCCCTATTTCCACGTCTAGCGGCCATAATACCATATATACAGCTTGAAAGAGATGAGTCGTGGGTCGTTATCTGCTCATAGTAATCAAAGCCTCTAAAAATACTGGCTTCATCTGCATATTCTTCAAGCATAAAATGGGCGAGAATTGTATCTGCCTGCTTCAAAACTTGATGCCTATAAATGGTAAGCGGGTGATAATGTAAAAGGAGGGGACGTTTCTGAAAGTTTTCATTTTCAAACGGCCAGACTGGTTTCTTTAAAAAGTTGGCATCCTGTGCATAAATTCCAAGTTGATCATCATAAGGTAGATACATTTGATTGGAAGCAGCCAGCATGTGCTCAACCTCTTCCGCATTCATGTTTAGCTTAACCCTTAACGCTTCAAATTGAGTTTTAATGGTAGGGTCGAGACTGGCCCCAAGCATTTGATACAAATCATGTGCCCACTTTAAATGGTATTTGGCCATTGCGTTGGTATAATAATTGTCATTTACAATAGCCGTATACTCATCCGGACCCGTCACACTGTGAATGTGAAATAAGCCATCCTTAAAATTACCAATTTCCATCCAAATTCGGGCTGTTTCAAGTATAACTTCTACACCTGTTCCAACAAGAAAGTTAATGTCTTCTGTATACAGGTAATATTGGATAAAGGCATGTGCTATATCTGCATTAATATGGTACTGAGCCGTTCCAGCTGGAAAATAGCCTGAACACTCAATCCCCGATATCGTTCGCCAAGCATAAGCTGCCCCTTTTTCATGACCGAGTTCAAGGGCTCTTTGGCGCGCAGCATCGAGGATACGAGCTCTGTATTCAAGCAAATGCTTCACCCGTTCCGGCTGATTGATGAGCAGAATTGGAATCACGTAAATTTCAGTATCCCAGAAATAATGGCCTTCATACCCCTCGCCAGACAAGCCTTTTGCAGAAATATTGGAAAAGGCATCGGTCCCTACAGATTGTAGCAATTGGTACATCATAAATCGAACCGCTCTTTGGTCCCGCATGTTGCCTTCAATTTCAATATCAGCCAAACGCCAATACTCATCCAAGTAGTTGACTTGTCTTTTTTCCAAATTACTGACGTCTTCATGGGCCAACATTTCAAAAGCTGCCTCTGTTGGGTTTTCAAATCTTAAACTGTCTGTAAAGGCACAGAGTTTTTCCAAAACCAAATGTTGCTTGCCTTCCACAGTTGTATGAATTGCACTGGTTTCAGAAGCGTATGAAATGTCAACTGGCGCATCCGAATAAACCATATGTTTTACAACTGTCGCTTGTTGCAAATTGGTATTAGATGTTTCAAGTGTTACAAAAGATTCAGCATCTGTATGTCCTAATTTAAGAATCGTCATCAATTTTGTGTGACCTGCACCTGTTCTAGGGTCTGCTGGATTGCTATAGTTTTCAACACCACCTTCAAGAACACTTTCGAGGCGAATCGCACCATCATAAATAACTTCAATGCGATACAAAAATAAGTGTGGATTCACAAGAGAGGCCATTCTCGTGAATTTCAAATGGCCTTTATACCCACTTGATGTCATAAAAACATAGCTTCTTTCAGATGTCCCCTTATGATAATCCAGATGCCTATAATAGGTTTCAAATTTGCCTTCTATCAACTGTACTGGCTCATCATCAAGCCAAATCTTACACGTTTGAGTGTCTGCAATTCTAGGTTGCTTATCCTGTACAATCGGCAAGCCGTATGCCATTTCAGCATGCTGCATTGGAACGCGATCGAACAGTCCATTAATATAAGTGCCTCGAATGGTGTCCCCACTTGGGTACCCTTCTTCAAAGCATCCACGTACACCGACGTAGCCATTTCCAACCATGAAAAGGCTTTCTTCAATCACCTGCCGGGAAGGCGTATAATAATTTTGGGTCAATCGCCACATAATATGCCTCAGTTTCTCTAATATCTCAACGAGCTTCCAGATTCAGGATCAAACAAATGCAATTTATTAGGATCAAAAACGGCGTACATAACATCGCCCATTTTAAGTGCACTTGAAGCCTCAGCTTTCATAATGTATTGTTTTTCACCAATCTTAAAGTATACATTTAAGTCGCTTCCCAAAAGTTCGGTCATCTCCACAATTGCCTCAACGCCTTCATTTGACTGTCCACTTCTTATATCTTCAGGACGGATTCCCATAACAAGTGGTTTATTGTTCATTTTCTTTGCTTCAACTGATTTTGCAAGTTCATCTGTCAATAGAAAGACTTGATCGCCAACTTTAAGATTTTTATTGTCTGTTACAAGGCCATCAAAAAAGTTCATTTGAGGTGCACCAATAAAGCCAGCCACAAACATATTAGCTGGTGCGTTGTAAATGGTTCTTGGATCTGCAACTTGCTGGACTTCGCCACCATTCATAACGCAAATCCGGGTTCCCATGGTCATGGCTTCTGTCTGATCATGTGTAACATAGATAAATGTCGTCTCCAACTCCTTATGAAGTTTAATAAGTTCTGCACGCATTTGAACCCGCAATTTAGCATCGAGATTGGACAAGGGCTCATCCATCAAGAAAACTTCAGGTTTTCTTACAATCGCACGGCCTAATGCCACACGTTGACGTTGACCACCAGAAAGTTGCTTGGGTTTCCTTTTTAAAAGCCCATCTATATCCAGTATCTTAGCTGCTCTTTCAATACGTTCATTAATTTCAGCTTTTGGGGTTTTAGACAGTTTGAGACCAAAAGCCATGTTATCATATACAGACATATGTGGGTATAGGGCATAGTTTTGAAACACCATTGCTATGTTTCGATCTTTTGGAGAGACATCGTTTACCTTTTGGTCTCCAATGTACATTTCGCCACTGCTAATGTCCTCGAGTCCGGCTATCATTCTCAGTGTTGTGGTTTTCCCGCATCCAGACGGTCCAACAAATATCATAAATTCCTTATCTGCAATTTCAAGATTCACCTCTTTAACCGCATGAAATCCATTTGGATAAATTTTATTGATGCCATCGATTTTTACATTTGCCATGGATTACTTCCTCCTAATTTGATTTCTTTTTAAGGGCAGTTAATGCTCCATACGCTGTACAGACATCCGCTGCAATTTCATTTGCTTTTATTGCAATTTCCCGAATTTTATCCGGATTGTGTATCATTTCAAAAATAGATTCCAATTTAGATAGTTCATAAATCATGCTGCCAATAAAGGCATCTCCTGCACCAGTTGTATCTACAACAGCCACTTTTTTTGTGGGGACATGAAGATCATAGGTGCGATTGAAAAGTCGTGCCCCTTCTCCACCGAGTGTGATTGCAAATAAACCTTTATACTTCTGCTTTAAGGATTCAATTGCCCTCTCAAGTGTGTTTTCCCCAGTTACAATCAAGGCTTCTTCATCGCTTAATTTAATCAGATGGGCTGACTTCATAAAAGGTTCGATCACCTTCACAAACTTATTTTGATTTTCCGTCCAAAAGGCACTTCTATAATTGGGGTCAAAGACAATAAACTTACTTTGACGCTCTGCCATATCTAAAACTTGATGATAGGTTTTGTTAAGGGCACCCTCTAAAAAAGCAGTCGCTGCGCCAAAATGGAAAATATCATAGGTGCCCAGGTCTTTTTCATTGAGTTCAAGATCCGCATCTGCCCCTCTAATAAAGTTGAAATCTCTGTCACCATTGTCTTCAACAGAAACAAAGGCCAAGGTTGTTGCCTTGTGGCTTCGCTGCATGAGAGTCGTGTCTACACAATAGGATTCCACTGTATTTCGTAAAAATTCACCAAACCCATCATTTCCAACTGAACTCAGTAGGCTACAGTCTCCACCCAAAGCGCCAATTGTGCAAGCCACATTTCCGGGCGCGCCGCCTGGCTTCATCATAAAAGATGTTTGATTCGCAATTTTCTTGCCTGCTGAACTTCCAATAAAATCAATTAAAAGCTCACCGATACAAACAATTGACTTCATAATGCCTCCATTATTTTTCTGTACTCTGTCTAATAATCAACCGATGTGATAAAGTTATAAATCGATCTTGAGGTGTTTTTTGTTTGTGTTCTATCATATCGATCAAACGGTGTATGGCAATTCTCCCTTTTTCTTCAAAGGGTTGACGGACTGTGGTTAACGCAGGGTTGTACATTTTTGCAATTTGAACATCATCAAACCCAATAAAAGCAATTTCATCCGGAACTTGGTAGCCTTGGTCTAGGGCGCACTTCATAGCCCCGATGGCCATTAGGTCACTTGAACAAAAAACTGCCGTTGGTATGGGCGATCTTTTTATAAGAGCCGTCATTCCAGAATACCCTTCATCAAATGAATACCAGCCCTCAACCACTCTTTCAGGACAAAAGAGACCCAGTGGCTCAAGTACTGATTTATAAGCGTCAAATCTCATTTTGCCGGCATAGGGGTCACTTAAAGGTCCCCTGATCATACCAATACGTTTATGTCCCAAATCCACGAGGTACTGTGTCGCTTCTGAAGCCGCTTTATAATTATCAATTTGAACCACAGGAATAGACTCGACACTACTTTCCGTACCAATCATAACAACTGGCTTTCCGAAATTGGCTAGCTCTTTCTGAAACGCTTCATCCCCATGATCGGTCACTAAGATGAGACCATCAACCCCTTTTTCTTTCAATATGTTAATGTGTCTAATTTTCATTTCAACATCAAAGTCGGTTGCTGTAATTAAAAGCGAATAATCATGTGCTCTTAAATAACTTTCAATACCAGAAATAATTCTGGAAAAAACAGGATTTGCCAAATCCGGTAATATCATACCAATCAGGTGGGTTTTGCTTAAAGATAAGCTTCTTGCCACAGCATTGGGTTTAAAATTTGTATTTTCAATAACTTCAAGCACTCTTTGACGAACGTCATCACTTACTGGCTTGGAATTGTTGAGTACACGTGAAACGGTTGCTTTTGAAACGCCTGCAAGTTCGGCAATTTCTTTTATTGTAATTTTCACGGGGACCTCCTATCCATGTGTGACGGTTACTTAATTGATCCTGAAACCATGCCCTTGATAATGTGTTTTTGGCCAATAATAAAACCAACAATAATTGGCGCTGCAGCCATTAGGACAGCAGTCATAATCAGATCCCATTTTTTAACAAATGAGCCTGCAAATGCAGATATGGCAAGTGGTATGGTTTGAATGTCCTGTCCAACACCCAGTATAAGCGATGGCAAGAGAAAATCATTCCAAATCCAAATGGCATTCAAGATGCTTATGGTTACAAAAATTGGCTTTAGAATCGGCATTATAATCTTGAAAAATATTTGAGGTTTGGAGCATCCATCAATTAAAGCTGCCTCTTCCAGTTCAAGTGGGATTGATTTTATAAACCCATGGAACATAAATACAGCTAAAGGTGCCCCGAATCCAATATAGGCAAATATCATCCCATGATAGGTTCTTAGCATTTGGAGCCCAACTGTTTCGTTAATCATCCGGAATAAGGAGACCAGTGGAAACATAACCACTTGAAATGGAATAATGAGTCCGCTGATGAAAATTAGAAAGATCACCGTTGAAGATCGCGTTTTTCGTCTAACCAAAACCCAAGCAGCCATAGCAGAGAAAACAGATATAGAAAGCAAGGACAGAGTGGTTATAATCACTGAAGAAAAAACACTTTTAGAGTACTTGATACTTGGACTTGTCCAAATTTCTTTGATGTTTTCAAAAAGCTGCGTCCAACGTACCGGAAGGGATGTTGGGTCCGTCATAATTTCCAGCGACGCTTTAGCGGAGTTAATCACAACAATAACAAAAGGAAAAGTTGTCAACAAAAACAAGACGACTGTTATGACTGTTAAAATGAATTTTACAAGCTTTTTTTTGTTTTTCATTACATTTCAACCTCCCTTTTCTTGTTATAGTAAACCTGTCCAATCGAAACTACTGAAAGTACCAAGAAGAATACGATTGCCCGTGCCTGACCTTCAGCCATATTATTGTATTTAAAGGCAACATTGTAAATATGGACCGCTAATAACTCGGTGGAATTCACCACAGCCCCTTGATAAATATCTGTTGGACCACCTGCTGTTAATGCGACAATAATATCGTATTGTTTAAATGAATTTACCAAAGTTAAAAATGACGTAATGGTGAATGCCTGCGCAATCATTGGCATTGTTATGTTCCAAAACTTTTGAAAAAAGTTGGCTCCGTCTATTTCGCTTGCTTCAAGAAGTTCCTGCGGTACGTTTAAGAGCGCAGCCACATAAATCATCATGATATACCCAGCATATTGCCAAGTATAGGCTAATATGAGCCCAAAAAGTGTTAAATTAGGATCTGCCAAGATCATTAATTCTTCCAAGAAATTGATGCCGTAGGAAGCGCCAATTGCGGGCACAACACTTTTGAAAATAAATTGCCAAATATAACCGAGGACCAAGCCCCCAATGAGATTTGGAATAAAGAAACCTGCTCTAAAGAAATTTCTAAACCTAATTTCCCGTGTAACCAAAAATGCAAAAACCAAGGCAACAAAGTTAATGGATAAAACACTGAGCAGTGTAAACAAAAAAGTTCTAATAAATGAATATCGAAATGCCAAGTTTGAAAACATGGCCTTGTAGTTATCAAGTCCGACCCAGTTTGTTTTAAGTCCTGCAACCGCTGTCCAATCTGTCATAGAATAATAAAGGCCCATAAAGAATGGCACAATCACCACGACGACAAATGAAATCAAGGCAGGCGCAAGAAATAACCAAAAGACCAGCTTGTCTTTACCGTGTTTATTCATAAGCTCTCCTTTTTATCATCTTGATAAAAAAAAGGGTGCTCTAAAACACCCTTTTTCAACAACGTTTACTTGATTTCAGCAATTTTAGCAGCTAATTGATCAATGAAGCCTTGTTTGTCTAGGTCGCCTTTGGCAAAACTCTCATAAAGAGGTCCAATCGTTCCCATTCCAAATCCATCAGGCATATCATTTTGAAGCCATGTATAAGATTTTCCTGCTGACAACCACTTGGCAGCGCTTGCTGAAAGTGGTGTATCAGGTGTTAATGTAACGTTAGTAAATGCAGGTACCATTTTTGCTTCATTAACCATGTAATTATGGCCAGTTTCATTAGTTGCCATATAATTCAAAAATGCTTTTGCTGCTTCAGCATTTTCACTGTCTTTGTTGATGACATAAAATGATGGTGCACCAATGAAAATTGCGTCATGTTCACCTTTAACGGAAGCATGTGGTGCAAATCCCATTTCAAAAGTTACGCCATTATCAACCAACCATGGATCAATCCAGTTACCTTGATGGATAAAAGCCGCTTGCTCTGTAGCAAACTGACCTACTTGAGCATCGTAGTTTCCTGTCAACAGTACAGTTGGATCTGCATAATTGAAAAGAAGTTCAACCCAGTCAGCATATTCAGTCAATCTCGCCATATCTGCTTCACCACTGTTTAATTTATCAAGCACAGTGGTATCTCCGTATGAAAGACCTGCTGAAAGGTATCCGTTAAAATTGTGAAGTCCTGTAACCCATCTCATGTCAGGTCCTGCTGCCATTGCAACAACGGATTTGATGCCAAGCTGATCTTTCATACTGTCAATTTTTTCAAATGCAGCTTGATATGCTTCTTGAGATGTTAATGACGCTGGATCTACACCTGCTTCTTCAAGCATTGCAACATTGTACGCCATTCCCCACGCTTCAACAGCAACTGGGAAGCCGTATGTTTGTCCATCCACTACAAATTCAAGTGTTGTTAAATCCATCCACTCTTCACCCTCAAAAGGTGTGAGTTTAGATTCCCAAGTGTTGTAGCCACCCATACCTTCGATAACGAAGATATCAGGTTGACGGTCTGATTGAAATTCTGCTTTCAAATTTTCCGCGTATGGGGAATCCCCACCGGAAGTCTTTACAACCACTTCAACACCAGTTGCCTCTTTATAAGCAGCCGCAAATGCAGAAAGTTGGTCGTGAATTTCAACCTTGTTTTGATAGATAACAACTGTCTCCGCTTCATCAGATCCTTGACTACAACCGGCCAATAGACCAATCGAAAGCATTAAGACCATTAAAAGTGCAAAAATCTTCTTCATTTTTGTTCCCCCTTGTCTGGTTTGTTTGACTTAGATTAAGTACCTGTCACTTATATTATAGGAAACCGGTTTCACATTTGCAACCCTTTTTTCACATTTTTATTACGAAAAATTCATACGGTCCAAATAATAGTGTGTCTTCTTCTAAATCAATGTCTCTTTTTTGTATAAAATCATGGTGTTTTCCAGATGCACCATACCGTTTAAGTTCATTGAGGTTGAGCCATTGTCTGTCTTCTGAAAAATTAAACATCAATAAAATTTTTTCAGGCGAATCCGAGAGTTCTTGCTGGATGATAAAAATCTTTGAATTGGTTTGATGAAACACGATTTCTCTTATAACTTCAGAAGCCCCAGTTATACTTTTTCTACACTGTATGATTTCTCGGATTCCATAATTTACAGCACCTTCAGGTGTAAGTCTATCTTCGAGTCGACTTAAAACGTCCCAGTCAAATACCTGTCTGTGGAGCCATCTGGAGTCATGTTTTTTGTAATCATCCTTTAAATAGTCATAATTATTTATTTGGCCCACTTCATCACCACTGTATAGCATTGGGATTCCTTTTCTAAAGATAAAAGCAGCATGAATAAGCAAAATACGCTTAATGGCCAATTCAATCCCGTATCGACTCTTTAAATCAATAGCCTTCTCCAGTCCACACAAACTTGCTAAAGTCCCTGAATTACGGGCATCTAGCGTCACAGGATTAAATTCATACAAGGCTCCCTTTGAAAAACTGTCTTTAAATGAACCCAAATAAAAATCTATTAAATAAGACTTATGGGCAGTTGGGTCAAAGCCAAGATGTTTAAGGTTTCGTTCATTAAGTCCCCAGCCAATATCATCATGACACCTTGCATAATTGATCCAAACGCTACCCTCTGGCACTTTATATTCGGGCATCAACTGCAAATGTCTTGTATCTCTTGTGGCAAGGGTATTCCAAAGTTCAACCATATAGGAAGCATTGTAAAGTGCATGGCACTCAAGCCGTTCATCAGTTCCAAAATAGGTTGCGATTGTATCTGGTGCCATTATGGCTTCACCCAAAAGCGCTGTGGAAGGAGCGACTTCGTGGCAAATCTCTCGCAATAAATTTAAGATTATATGGGCTTCTGGCAAATTGCGACAAGTGGTCTCTAACCGCTTCCAAACATAGGGCACAGCATCAAGCCTAACCATGTCTATACCGATGTTACACAAAAAAAGTAAGTTTTCAGCCATGGCGTTAAAAACATGTGCATTGTTGTAATTAAGGTCCCATTGGTAGGGATAAAATGTTGTCATTACCCACCTGTCCATTGATTCCAAATAGGTAAAATTCCCCGGCGCAACTTTGGGAAAAACTTCAGGCATAGTCTTTTCGTATTCTTTTGGAATGCCCTCCATTTCAAATACATGATAAAAATCTTCATAAAATTGATTCCCATCTTTAGCCTGTAAAGCCCACTCATGATCGTCAGCAGTGTGATTTAAAACATAGTCTATGCACACTCTAATGCCATTTTCGTGAAAGTGATTGACGACTTCTTGAAACACAGCCATTGTACCTAATCTTGGATCTATTTCTCGATAGTTGGAGACCGCATAGCCACCATCATTTTCGCCTGCCCTTGGTTTTAAAAGGGGCATTAGATGGACTAAGTTAATCCCAAGGGATTTGAAATAGGACGCCTTCTCCTTAAGTGCCTCTAAATCGCCTGAAAATAAGTCCACATAGAGCATTATGCCCACTGTATCGTTGGAATGAATCCAACGGACACCCTCTACATCCCTATTTACCAATTTTGTTGACCGTCTCTTGGCATATTGCTTCATCATGGATTTAAGAGACTCAAACGCCTCTATATCACCAGGATAGAGCGATAAATAATTTTTTTTAATCCGGTTTATGTCCACACGACCCCCTCCTTCTTATACTTTCATTATAGGAAACCGGTTTCTTATTTTCAAGTACCAATTGACTATTTGTTTATCAATGATAAAATAAACTATAAGTCACGCCTTGGAGGCAACCATGAAAATCCTTGCAATATCAGATGTTGAAAGCAATTACATATACAATCACTTTAATCCACGTGCCTTCAAAGAGGTTTCTTTGGTTTTGTCTGCAGGCGATTTAAACCCTGAGTATTTATCTTTTGTAGCCAGTGTCCTTAACGTCCCCGTTCTCTATGTCCACGGCAATCACGACGGAAAATACGAAAATAAGCCCCCCGCAGGCTGCTTTTCCGTAGATGGAAAAGTCTATGTCCACGAAGGGCTTCGAATTTTTGGTCTAGGTGGCTGTATGAAATATACAGGCGGCCCACATCAATATACTGAAGGAGAAATGGCCAGACGTGTGGCAAAAAGCAAACTCAAATTACTAAAGGGAATGGATATTCTGTTAACGCATGCCCCAGCCTATAATCTAGGGGATGGCAAAGACCTTGCGCACCAGGGCTTTAAATCATTCCTTAAACTTATGGATCAGTATTCGCCAAAGCTGTTTGTCCATGGCCATCAGCATTTGTCCTATGGCAGTTTTGATCGAACCCGCCAATACAAAGAAACTCGCGTTATTAATGCCTATGACTACACACTTATTTCTCTTGATCGATAACTTCAACATTATCTAAAAGCCAATCCATGTTTAAAATATCCATAGCGGATAGCATTTCGTTTTTCGCCACACGCAGGTGTCCAGTCGTGTCATAAATTGGACCTGTAAAAGGGTGCAATTGTTCCGTTACAAGCATTTGCTTCATAAGTTTCACCAAGCGCTGTGTTTCTGTAGGGAGCTTGTCTTCTGCAAGATATAAATCAATCACACCAGTTTCCATACCCCACCAGAAGTTTACAAGTTTTTGATTGTCCCCTGTCCCCGATGTCATTTTTTGATAAGTACCACTGAGTATACTGGCTATAATTTTCTCATAAAATATGCCCCACTTCCAGATGGGAGAGGCCAAATAGTCCTTAGGAAGGCCCGTTGATGGGTCTATACTGCAAAGCATGGAATATACGCCATATTCAATGGTGACATCTCTGGGGACCAATAAGGTCTTATTGCTGATTAAATCGGCGCCCATTTCAACAAAACGTCGGCTTAAATCCGTTGTTACTCTAGGATTATTCCATTCTCCAGTCCATTTCACCAATAATCGACTATATGGATTGGCCATTTTCATGCCAAGAGCAAAAGCATTGATCCCAGCCATAACTTCTGGATTGGGATCTGTTGCAGTATAGCCCACAACGCCTGTTTTTGTTAGCGCTCCTGCTATCATCCCACTTAAAAACCGCGCTTCATACGTTCTTCCGAAATAGTTGGACATGTGTACATAAGGACGGCTGCCTGAGCAATTAAAGAATTTAACTTTGGGCATCTCTACAGCACATTTAATTGTAGCGCGTTTAAAGACTTCACTGGTTGTGAAAACAACATCAAATCCCCTCTGTGCAAAAGCCTTAATGTGATCGTAAGCCGAGTAATCTTCTGGAACATTTTCAATATATGCGGTTTCAACACGACCAGAAAACCGCTCTTCCAGATGCCGCCGTCCAAGTTCATGTGAATACGTCCAACCAGAACTCTTAATCGTTCGCGCATAAACAAATCCCACCCGTATCTTTTTAGGCAAAAAAATTGTGGAAATTGCATCAAAGAAGGGGACACGGTCTACTTCATCTGAATCGGTTATAATTTCCGTTTCTTCCGTTTCGTTGAGCAAGCTGTATTCCTTTACAAGACTCGGCATTATTGCACGAACTTGTGAGGCATCTAGACTCTGTGGAATACCGTATAGTTTTGCATATAACAAAAAGGCATCTCCAGTTGTGGTTGACAGTGTGTCACCCCCATACTCCAAATATATTCTTTTAAATGGCCTATAAACTTCTTTCATAAAATGTCTATATTTTTCCGTTGGCTCAATGCCCGCCACTTCATAATCCGATAAATATTTAAGAAGTCTCTTGTATCTCAGTGGTCGACTCAACCACAGGTCTAAAATCTTTGTTTGATTGTAAAATTCTAAATAAGCATAATAAAGGACGATTGTCTCATCAGTTTCATCATATTTGGGAATTAAACGCGTGATTTCTGCACTTACTTTATAAGCATCGTAATATTTTAAAACACTCACGCGCTTATTCCCTTCAACGACGTAATAATGATTTAAATACTCATACACCTTAATTGGATCCCGAATACCTTCCGTCAGGTGGGCTTCACACAAGGCCATCCACTTAGATGCAAACTCACTTCGCTCTGATTCTAAAGGCAAAAAATGTTTGGAAAAAGTCATGCGTCGTGTATGATAGTAAGTCCCTACAATTTTCCCAAGCTCGATTTCATGCGTTCCTAAATACACATTACCCGCTATGTCAATATCCTTTAAGACACCATCTAAAGATGTTAAATGGCCCGATTGTCCCATGGATTTGCGCCGGTTATATTCCTTCTTGGCTTTACTTTGTGCATCCTTATAGAGTTCATGTATTTTTGATTCCAGCATACCATTACCTGCTTTCAAATAATATGTTACAATTGAAACACAATACAGTTCGGAGGTCAAGATGAAAAAATACGCAACTTTAATATTCGACGCTGATGAAACGCTTTTTGATTTTAAAAAATCAGAACGTATTGCATTTGATCAAACGTCAGATGATTTCAAACTCCCGTCTAATTATTTTTCAATTTACACAGCCATCAATACGTCAATTTGGAAAGAATTTGAACAGGGTAAAATTACCCAAAAAGAACTTAAGGTCGAGCGGTTTAAAAGACTTGCCGATGCCACTGAAATATCTTTTAATGCCGAAGATTTCGCAAATCGGTTTATGAAGCATCTGGCAAATGCATCCTATATTTACCCAGAGAGTCATCAAATATTAACGCGATTAAAGAAACACTATAAAATTGCAATTCTCACCAACGGACTCAAGGGCGTTCAAACAAAAAGAATTGGCGCATCCGAAATTGCCCATTTGTTTGATGCACTTATTATTTCTGAAGAAGTCGGTTATGCAAAACCGGATCCCAGAATTTTTAAATTGACGCTTGATCGCGTTAACACCTATGATCCAAGTTCAGCTCTGATCATTGGTGACAGTTTAACTTCTGATATACAAGGTGGCCTTAATTCTGGAATCGATACGTGTTGGTATAATCCCGAAAAAAAAGTGAATCACGCTTCCATAACGCCAACTTACGAAATACATCAGTTGTCTCAATTGATTTCCTTATTAAACATTTAAATAAAAACTGCTGCAAAACGAGTCCATGCCTCACTTTGCAGCAGTTTCTTTTTTAGACCTTTATTTTAAAAAGCCACCTGGTCGATTATACTTAACCGCTTGAATTTCAGCCATGATCGCCAAGGCTATTTCAGCTGGTGTTTGTCCACCTATATCTAAACCTATCGGTGAATGGACTTTTTCAAACAAATTTTCATCGACACCTTGCTTTTTAACTTCATCATAGCAGTAGCCAATTTTGCTCCTGCTACCAATCATACCAATATATCGTGCTTTTGATTCAATAACTAGGCCCAAGGCTTCAGCGTCATAAGAATGGGCATGTGTTACAATAACAACACTTGCGGAATCAGGAATTTCAAAAGGATTTTTCTCGAAATCCGAAAACAGAATGCGTCTATAAGCATCTGGGAATCTAGATTCTTCCAAATATTCTGGTCTAGTGTCTATAACAGTCAATCGATAATTTAACTTCTTGGCCATAAGTGATAATTCATATGCAATATGTCCTCCGCCAAATACAATCAAATCTTCCTCTTTAGAAAACACTTTTACAAAAACGTCAACAGCACCGCCACACGCCATACCAAGGGAATGTTCAGTTTCTGCTAAAACCAAATCATACTTGAAACTTCCTGAGGTGTTCTTTTGGATACACTTTGCAGCATCTTCCTTGGCCTGTTCTTCAACTTTTCCACCGCCTATTGTCCCATCCAGCAATTTTCCTTGATCATCCACAATCATTATGCTGCCAACACCTCTAGGACTGCTGCCAAGTTGACTGGTGACCATAACCAAGGCAACAGATTTACCGCGTTCTATATATTTTGATAGTTTATCAATAAGTTGACCTTCCATAGCTGCCTCCTATAAAACACCTTCTGCGTGCAATGCTTCAATTTCTTCATCCGTATAATTTAAGAATTTTTTTAGCATCTCTGAGCTGTGTTCGCCTAAAATTGGGGCAGGTGAATGAATTTCTCCTGGTGTTTCACTTAACTTAATTGCAACACCAGGCATTTTGAGTTTACCAGCTTTTGGATGCTCAACTTCAATAATCATATCACGTGCTTTAACTTGTGCATCTTCAAGAACTTCATCTATATGGTTAATTGGACCATTTGGTACACCCGCATCATCCAATATTTTTTGCCACTCTTTTGTGGTTTTTTCTTTCATTTTTTCTGCAATTTTAGGTCTTAGCTCTTGATAATGATTATGTCTTTCTGGGTTTGTTGCAAATTTTTCAAGAGCCATTATATCTTCTAAATCTGCAACTTGACAAAAACGCTTCCATATTTGATCATTTCCAACTGCAACAACGATTTGTGAATCTGATGTGTGGAATGGCTCAAAAGGAACAATTGAAGCGTGTTTATTTCCTGATGGTTTTGGCACACTGCCTGTTACAACATATCGGGCAATGGCATTTTCTAGCATGGCAACTTGGCAATCCAGCATAGCGACATCTACTTTTTGTCCCACGCCTGTTTCATTTCTATGGTTAAGTGCTGCTAAAACACCAATAGCAGTAAACAAGCCCGCACCAATGTCACCAATTGAAGGTCCTACACGCGTTGGCTCACCACCTTCTTGACCTGTTATACTCATTATGCCACCCATAGCTTGAACGACGCCATCATAAGCAGGTCGTTTGCTATAAGGGCCTGTATGCCCAAATCCAGAAGCTGCTGCATAAATAATCGCCGGATTAATTTCTTTCAAAACGTCATAACCCAAGCCCAATTTTTCCATTGTGCCAGGTCTAAAATTCTCTACAATTACATCCACCTGCTTAATAAAAGATTTAAGAATCTCTTTGCCTTTTTCTGTTTTTAAATTTAAAGTCACACTTTTCTTATTCCTATTTAAACTCATAAAATAGGCACTTTCTCCATGTTGATAAGGCCCAAAATGTCTAGAATCATCCCCTTTGACAGGAACTTCAATCTTGATGATCTCTGCGCCAAGATCTCCAAGAAGCATGGTACAATAAGGCCCCGCAAGCACACGGGTCAAATCCAGAACTTTTAATCCATTTAAAGGTCCCATAACGTCTCCTCCTCAAAAAAATCATACCCATGGAAACCCAAAGGTCCCATGGGTATGCCCATATCAGTGATTATTCTTGCTCGTCAAATGCAACGATACGGCAGAATGCTGATTCACCACCCTGGAATTTCCAAGGGAAACATCCAATGATCATTCTTCTATTAGACAATTCATTAATTTGTCCACCAACGTTTTCTGCATGAATAATTTCGCCATACTTTTGTCCAAACATTTGAATATGCATTGCTTGATATTGCTCTGGCCATGGATATACTTCGTTCAATGTCTTTCCATATTTCTTTTGGAAAATTTCATCACACTTTTTAGCTTCAGCTGGCTCCCAATCTCTAATTTTTGTATTCATTGGATGATCTGCAGAACCGCAGTCAACGCCAATCCACTTGATTTCCATTTCTTGAGCCCAGGCCATGAAATCCAATGATGGACCAGGATGTCTTAACATATATCTTCTTTCATCTGCTTCTGGTTGATCAAATCCATATTTGTTGTAACCAGTATTGATAATCAAAATATCGCCTTTTTTAACTTCAACACGGTCCATAATGTCTTGAGGTGTGTAGATGCCAAAATCTTCTGCTTGGTCTGACAGGTCTACGATTACACCAGGTCCTACTAACTTTTCAAGTTCAAGTGATGCAATGTCTCTTCCAGATGTATCAAAGTGAAGTGGGCCATCAAGATGGGTACCAACATGGTTAGATGTTGTAATCAATTGACCATTGGCACCATTTGGAGACAATCTTTTGAAGAACTTAACTTGTAATGGCTCATAAGTTGGCCATGGTGGTGTCAAGTGACTTGTGTTTACTGTTAAATCATACATTTTAATGTTGTTCCAGAATTTCATAGGTAACCTCCTAATTAATTAAATGATAGTGTTATTATTTAATGATACCCTCTGCAGCCATTTTATTCACAAAAGCTTCAAGCGCATCTTCAAAACATTTCATCGGTGGTCTTACCACACCGGCACCAACCTGTCCAACACCTGGATCTTTGTGCGCAATCCCTGTATTGATAATTGGCAATATCTGAGTTTCAATAACCTTTTGAATTTCAATACCTGTTGGCGTGCCTCTAAAATTAAGGGCTGGCATTTTATAAGCGTCATTTTCTTCTTCTGTAATTTCATACATCATATTGGTATAATTCATCGCATCTTGTGGTGTTCCACCTACAAATTGTACAATCGCTGGTGCTGTTGCCATAGCAAAGCCACCAATACCTGATGTTTCAGTAATAACAGAGTCTCCAATATCTGGATTGGCATCTTCTTTTGTAAAGCCTGGGAAGAATAAACCATCAATAATTTCAGCAGGTGCTGTAAACCATTGCTCACCCAGTCCAGCTACACGAATACCAAATTCAGTACCATTACGTGCCATGCCGTACACCACAGTTGAATAAGGAATTCCTTTAAGTGGGTCCAGCGCACTTTTTTGTGCTGGCATTGTAAGGTTCAAGAAGAAGTGGTCATTTGAATGCATAAACTTAAGAACTTCAACAATGTCTTCCTTGCTGAAATTTGTTTGAACAATATAAGGTGCCAATTCACGAATCAAGAGCGACGTTCCCGCCTTATTACGATTGTGGCCTTCATCTCCCATTTGAACAACTTGTGCAATCATGGACTTAAGATCAAGTGGGCCATGGAGCGCCATTGTTTCTTTAAGCATTGGGCCAAGGATTTTTTCCATCCACTTTAACCGTGTAATAACTTCTTCACTATAAGCCCCATATCTCAAAACCTTGCCAAGGCCTTCGTTTAATGTACAATATGCATAGTTTCCAAAGGCTTCGTTTCGAATAATCCAAACTGGCATGCTGTAAGTTGTTACACCCGCCATTGGGCCTACTGCATCATGATGATGGCAGGAATCAAAAGTAATTTCACCTGATTCAGCCAATTTTATAGCTTCTTCTTCATTTGAAGCAAGACCTTCATAAATCAATCCACCAATAACAGCCCCTTTTAGTGGACCAGTCATATTATTCCAAGTAACTGGAGGCCCAGCATGGAATATAGTTTTTTTTGTCATCCCTGGTAATGTTTCACCAGCGATTCCAAGACCTACAATGGTTGGCTGTGCTTTTTGAAGCCTGTTCATCGCTTCCTGATTTGCTTTTCTAATTAATTCTTGCACGTTGTCATCTCCCTTACTTTTAATTATTTTAATCGATCCAACAATGACGCGAGTTTTTTATTCCCACCTGCACGTGGTCTCCAATCCATTTGTACAACTGGAACTTCTTGTTCTTTCAAATCTTTTGAAAAAGATTCCAACCCAATATTAATCACTTTCAGGTCCTTTTTAAACAGTTCATCAATTTTATGCATTACTTAGCCTCCTTTGCCAAAACATGATTCATGACCTTTTGGACAAACCTCACAGCTTGAGCATTTGACGGCATAACGACAACACCTTCATCCTCCAAAACTTTTTGTGAGTGTTTTAAATCTTGTGGGTCACCTTCTGTTCCTGTAATAGAAGCTACAAAAACGACTTGATTCTTAAGGTTTTTCTTAATTTCACGAATGGATTTTGCAAGCTCTCCAGCAGGGTCTTCATGTGACCCATACCCAATTACCACGTCCATAAGCGCAACAGCAACAGAATCATCTATATCTGTTTTAAATCTATCAGCACGCGTTGACGGATCAATCATTGGATGTGGTCTACCCACTGTGAACTGATCTTCTCCAAGGTCAAGACAAACATGTCCTGTCACTTCTGACAAGTTTTCTATGGCATACTCAGGACTAAGAGGTATATTTGAATAAATACCTTCTATGGTTTGCCCAAGCATCTTCATAGCTTCATCTGCCAAAGTACCACCTGTATACAAGCCTCTAAAATTCTTTTGTTCTGGTTTCAAGTTTCCTACTTTATCAGCAACCAATTGATCAATTTCAGAAATTTCTTGTGAAAAGCCTACAAAGTCAACTGGTTCATTACCCTTTGCAAGCGCAACAGCTTTATACGCTGTATCTTCAAGTGTCAAACATGGCACTGCGCCAGATTTCTTAATAGCTTCCATGTCACCGCCAATAAAATCAACAACAACAGGTTTATCCGTTTCAGCAACTTTTTTAAGAATTTTTTCTGCGACTTCTGGTGCTGGTGGTTTAGAAATCAATACGATAACTTTTGTTTCTGGATCTCTTACAAGCGCATCAAAACCTTGAATCATCATCAATCCACCGATTTCAGATTTTAAGTCTCTCCCCCCTGTTCCAATAACTTGAGAACAGCCTGATCCGAGCTTGTCAATCATTGCACTCACTTCTTGTGTTCCAGTTCCAGATGCACCAACAATTCCGATCGGACCTTTTTTAACGACATTTGCAAACGCCAAAGGTATGCCATTAATAATTGCAGTTCCACAATCTGGCCCCATCATCAAGAGCCCTTTTTCAACAGCTTTTTTCTTAAGTTTTAGTTCGGCTTCAACGGAAACATTGTCGGAAAACAACATAACATTCAAGTCCTGATCGAGAAGTCTATCCACTTCTTCCTCGGCATACTGGCCTGCAATTGACACAACAGCCATGTTGGCATCCGGCATCATTTCCATCGCTGACTTCAACGTGGCTGGTTTAAAATCACTGCCTGATGATGTTTTTTTCTCATTTAACAGTTCATCCACTTTCTTTATGACTTCAGCCATTACAGCTTCATTTTCGATTTCCGCTGTAACGAAAAAGTCATTTGGCGAGACTTCTTTTAATTCAGGACTCCCCAATCCTAGATTTTCAGATAATTCCTTGTTTAATTCAGTACCCATTCCCACAAGAACATCCACAACACCTTCTACATTTTTGACTTCTTTTGAAATCAGCATCAATGTTACAGAATCATAGTAGGAATTCTTTCGGACTTCTAAACGAATCATTTACATGTGCCTCCTTTTCTATAATAATGGTTCTTTTACCTTGTGTAGCAACAATGAACAATAAACACCGAGAACAAAATCGGAGCCAGAAGTTGCACCATTCATCAAAACACGTCTTGTGCACCCCTCAATAGAGTTGGATTCTGGCGAAAAAATAGCTTCAATCAGCTGAATCTGATTTTCTGTAGCCCTACCTTGAGCAACGTGTTTTAACATACTCTCACTTACCTTGGTCGTTCTGCCACATGCATTTTCATAAACCTTTAATGCCAACATATCAAGCGCATCTACTGGTCGATTGTCAAAAAGACATTCAGCCCTTTTCGTTAACAATACGCCAGAAAGGAAATCGTCGGTGGACGGTGTAAGACCAGGTCCAAATCCGATAAATTTTGGCAATATAGATATCACACCCTCAAAATCATCTTGATCTAGCAATTTAACCAGCTCTAAAAAGACATCTTGAATAAATTCAGAATAGGTATTGTTCTCAATTGCCACACATTTATCTTTAACCCCTTTGTAACGCTCCAAAGCACAAATTAGAGGTAGCAATCCTGTTGCCTCTCCTCGATCTAACAAAACTTTTCTAACCTGTGACCGCTTGGGAACGAGGACCTCTTCAGACAGGTTACACTGGCAATTTCCAAGACATCGGTCCCATTCTTTTGCGTTGGTGTAATTCAAAGTAACCTTGCTGCTTTTAAAAAACAGGGTTGAGATGCGCTTTTCCACACGCTCACCTGGCACAATTTTAGTGAAGTTTCTAGAATTTTGTGAAACCAACACACCCATTGGCCCAATATCTCGGTTGGCAGTTAGGAGGGTAATAAGCTCTCCTTTCTCATCCACCAGATTTATGGCTTCTTTAAAAACAGAATGGACCGTCAAATTTAATTTTTTATATGCACTGAGATATGCTTTTAGTTCTCTATCAATTAAAATTGCATTCATATTCGCCCCATTATCCATTTAATATATCCGGTTGGATGACATCTAAAATCTTAATGGCCACATGGACATTTAAGGATGTATCCGAATCGGAAAAATCAATATTCCCAATTTCTCTAATTCGCTGCATTCTATATATAATCGTATTATAATGTGTGAACATTTCTTCAGAAACACGCTTTAAATTGCAACCACATTTATAGTACATTTTCAGTGTGTCTATGAGTTCAGCATCTTTTTCTTGATCATAAAGGGCAATTGGCCCCAGTACCTCCATAAAAAATTGAAACAGTTCTGGTTGTATGGCATCGTTGGATAAAATTCGATAAATACCTAAATCATCAAAATGTAACACATTAGATTCCAACTTACCCTTACTCAGTTCCATTTTGTGAATCGCCCGTTCTGCTTCTTGATAACTTTTATAAAGGGTTTTATTGGTATCATAGATTCGCCCCACACCGATGAATATTTTTTGATCAATATGGTCAAACTTTGCAAAATGATTCAGTTCTTCACAAAATTTCAACATCTGATCTTTGTTTTCTTCAGGAGGTGCATACGGGTCAAAGCTCAAAAGAAAAATAACGCGATCACTTTTATTACCATAGATTAATTTATCTTTGAAATGTCTCTGAACACGTTCAACAACACTGACAAGTTTAGAATTTAATTGCTTTATAACCTGACTGTTGTTTGGTGTCATTCGCATGTCGTAAGGTGCATCAATCGTTTTCACCAGTACAACGCCATGAGCTTTTGTTTTATCAAAATCAAAGTAGTTTGACTTTTCAAGCGCTCGTATTTGTTGTCCCTCTTGAGCAGAAAGCAATTCTTCAATAAATTCGATCTTATGCTTGTTTTCATTTTCATAAACAGAAAGTTTTTTTGTGGAATGAAGTGCAATTAAGGATACAGCTGCTTCCATCATAAAAAGCATTTTATCAGTGACACGTTTGTTAAAGTCCCAAACAATTACGTGTCCATAAAGAACTTCTTCGGAAAAAATAGGAATCATTAACCGTTCAATAGGTTCACCTTGTATAACATCTACAACCGACTCTATTCCTTGGTCTTTATAATTTCGCTTAAACCGATCTGCACGCTTGTATAACACTTTTTCTACAATGCCATTTAATTCACTTTGAAGCGAGTCATCTGCGCACAAAACAAATTCTCTAAAAAGGTTGTCGGTTATCGCCACTGGCGAATTCATTGCTTCTGAAATCATATGACTGATTTCTTCAAGATCACCGCCACGCAGCATGATGTCTTTGAGTTTGTTATTAAACCCATCAATTTGAAGCAAAAGTGACGTTTGGTTATTAACCAGCGTTGTTAAAACTGAAGTAATCAAGTCACCAAAAGAAACATCCACCGGAATACCAATTATAGGGAATCCCAAATTGTTCGAAAGGTCGATAACTGCCTTTGGAAGTTCCTCCACATAGCGTTTCATTTTTATGCCTAAACCTGCTACGCCAATCTCATGCATTTTAGGAATTAAATCATTGAGTTTTTCAATGTTATCCTTAATGGAATAGGCTGTTGTAAGAAGGAATTCTCCAGATTGAAGCCAAGGTACAATGTCTGGAACTTCCATGACATTGACTTTGGTTACAGGACGATCCATTCCTCGGTGCCCGGCGATTATCTCACTGGACGTAAACGCATCTAAAGATATGATTTCATTGAGCCTAACACCCATTTTTGTTTGCATGTTTTGCCTCCCAACTCTATTATACTAAATAATCTGATAATTTATTATACTATTTATTAGCGTTGAGATACAATGTTTTATTCTATATTACCTATTTCTTTGTGTTTTAAAAACAAAGTGCCGGCATTTTATGCCGGCACAGATCAACGAGTTGGTTGTCTTTATTCTGGTAAAATAATGTTGAGTATAATACCAACGATAGCTGCAAGTGCCATACCTTCAACATTTAACGCCAATGCACCAATGTTGATTGGGAGCACAGCCCCACCAAGTCCTAGTACTACAATAGTTGCAGCAATAATGAGGTTTCTGGATTTTGTCAGATCAACTTTGTTTTCAACAAGTGTTCTTGCGCCGACAGCAGCAATCATACCAAATAAGATAATTGAAATACCACCAATAATAGCACCTGGGATAGATGAAATAATTGCGCCTAATTTTGGTACAAGACCTAAAATTATAGCAAATACAGCTGCAATTCTCATAACAACAGGATCCCAAACTCTTGTAAGCGCCAATACACCTGTATTTTCGCCATAAGTTGTGTTTGCAGGACCACCAAACATTGCAGAAACAGATGTTGCGATACCATCACCCAACAATGTTCTAGAGAGGCCTGGCTTTTCCAAGAAATCTTTTTCAACAGTTGCGCCAATAGCCACAACGTCACCAATATGCTCAACCATAGTCGCAAGTGCAATTGGTGCCACTGTTAAAATTGCATCGATGTTGAATTTTGCAAAAGAAAATGCAGGCAATCCAACAAACTTCGCATCTGAAACAACTGTGAAATCAACTCTACCAAGTACAGCTGCAATAAGATACGTTACAATCAATCCTACGATAACAGGAATTACTTTCAAGAATCCTTTAGCATAAACGCTGACTGCAACAACAATCACAAATGCAATTATTGCAAGAAGCCAATCGGCTGATGCCATGTCAATTGCCGTAGGTGCTAATTTCAAACCGATAACCAAAATAATTGGACCTGTAACGATCGGTGGGAAAAAGCGAATAATTTTTTCTGTGCCAAACACGTGTATCAATCCGGCTAAAATCAGATAAACAATACCAGCCACTACGATACCGCCACGTGCATACTCGAGGCCGTGTGATTCCGCAACCGCTAGAATAGGTGCAATAAATGCAAATGAAGAACCGAGAAATGCTGGAACCACGCCACCTGTTACCAAATGGAACAAGAGCGTACCAACACCTGCTAAAAACAGTGATACAGAAATGTCAAGACCGGTAATGATTGGTACCAATACTGTGGCGCCAAACATTGTAAATGCATGTTGTAATCCAAGTGTTAACGCTTTCGGTTTGCTTAATTCCGTTACATCAACAATTGCATTAGCTTGTGTGTTTTTTGACATGTTACCCCTCCCCTTAATTTGTCTACTCGTTGATCGACATGTTGACAATGCCTTTCATCCTTATTATATCTTTTTCTTAACACTTATCTCATTAGTGTAACAGACTAAATTTTCTGAATATTCAACTGAGTTATTTGGTAACTCGTTACAATTGGAATTTGAATTATTGGCATTGTCCTTGTTGTCTGCTCACTAAAGAAAACATTATTTATTTTTTTGTGATTTTTGAACAAACGCTACGGCCTTTTTAATGCCTTCATATCCTGTACATCTACATAAGTTTGAACTTAGCCATTCCGATTTAACCGTTTCATCTGCATCGGGAACAGCATCTAACATGGCATATGCATTCATTAAAAATCCAGACGTACAATACCCACATTGGAAACCACCATATTCCACAAAAGCCTCTTGAATAAGTGTGTCATTAAGCCCCTCTACAGTAACAATTTCTTTCCCCACTGCATCTAAGGCAAGCATCATACACGATTTAACAGGTTTTCCATCCAGCAAAACTGTGCAAGCACCACAATCTCCATTTTCACAGCCGACTTTGGGCCCAATAAGACCCAAAGACTCTCTAATTACTCTTAAAAGTGTGTCTTCAGGTGATATTGTCGCAGTACGAACCTCAGAATTTACATTTAGTTCTATTTGAGTCAACCCTTTTATTTGAATCATAGTTTTCCTCCAAGCCATTCATTCAGGTGTACTTGCAAGAGATTCAATCGATAGTCTGCCCCTGCTCTATCATCCGATTTCGCCAAAGACTCTACCTCTTGCAACATACGCTTAACAACCGCTTCTGCAGTTTCTTCTTTACGGTCTACAACAGAATATATTGGAAAAGCTGCAAACCCAGATATGCCCATAAACACTGTGCGTTTTTTGTCATCTGAGTAAAGAACAGTATGCAAAATTGGGTAATCTACAGCCGTATGCTCTGTTTCTCGTCTTGAAAAAAGCGTATTTCTATTTTTCAACAAATGGATTCGATACAAAAAAGTTCCCTTGGGAAGTTTTAATCTTTTGTCAAATAGATCTCGTAACTTGTAAATTTCAACGCCCTCTTGTGCACACACTTCGATATCAGCATCCAAAGCCAAAAGTGGGAGAACTGCTTCTCTATAGGGTAATCTTCCACAAATATTGCCACCTAGTGTCAAAACATTTCGCACTGTATGGTCTGCAATCTTATCTAAAATGGGTTTTAAAAATGCCGTTTCAGGATGTTCTATAATTTGATTTAAGGTCACATTTGCGCCTAAAATAATCTTATCGTCTTTCACCTCTATCAAATGCATTTCAGGGATTCCTTTAAGGTCAATAAACGCATCAACTTTAAGGGCACCTTTACGGATATTAGTGACAATTTCAGTACCACCTGCATAATAAACTGCCTGTAAACCCTCATCGGTCAATTGGCCCATTTGACCCACTGCTTCTTCAGGTGTTTCAGCTTTATAATAATCCATCACTTGGTCCCTCCTTTCTGCATCTGCTTCCAAATTAGTTCTGGCGTCATTGGTATGGTATTCAAACTTACTTTAGCAGCTCTAGAAAGGGCATTTGAAATTGCACCAGGCATACCGATTACCGATTGTTCACCCAGTCCACGCGCACCATATGGTCCATCCTGCTGCGGTGTTTCAAGGAATTCAACACTGTATTCTGGCGCATCGTCATACCGCATTATTTTGTAATCGCGTAAAACACCATTCGTCACTTGACCACGTGTGTTAAATTTAAAGCCTTCCATTATTGTATAGCCAATCCCCATAGCCATTCCACCCACAACTTGTCCTCTGGCCAATTCCGGATTAACAACCTTACCAACATCCATACAGCAAACCGCCTTGGTAATTTTATACCGTCCTGTGTTTACATTTAACAAAACTTCAACACCCTCAGCACCCAGTGTCCACTCTAGATCGGGATGACCTTTTCCAGTTTCTTGATCAACATCTGTAAGGTGTTTTGCAATATAGCGCCCTTTTCCTATAACTTGTCCATAAACAGCATTTCCATTTGGATATACATAGCCAAGTACCACTTCTGCAAAAGACACACTTAACGTCGGATCATCCGAAACAAAAATCTGACCCGCTTCATATACAAGGTCGCGTTCAGGCGCTTTTAGCACAGATGCAGCTATGGTTTTAATTTGCGAAATTGCGTCATCACATGCTTCTAGAGCAGCAACGCCAGCCATCATTAGGCCTCTACTCGCTGCAGTAGCCCAATCGCTTGGTGATGTAGACGTGTTTACAGGCATAACAACATGGACTTTTTCCATCGGCAACTTCAACCGTTCTGACACCAATTGAGCCAGTCCGGTCTTTGTCCCTTGTCCAATCTCCACAACCCCAACATTGAGATTGCAACTGCCATCTGAATTAAATGTCAAAATTGCACCTGCATCTGTGTTGGTTGGCATAGCTGGCGCCTTCCATAATCCAGCAATGCCTTTTGCTTTTATGTGCTGTGCGTCAACGTGTTCAACTTCTCCTAAATTACCGCCAAGCATCTCTGAAACTCGGGTAAAACACGTTTCTATATCACCCGTACTGGCATTAAGCACACTTTGGACAGGTGTTGTGTCAAAAGCTTTTATCGCATTTATCTTTCTAAGTTCTACAGGATCCAAACCAATCTGATCGGCTAGGGTATCCATAGCCCTTTCAATTCCAAACGACATTTCAATATGACCAAATCCTCTGTAGGCTGTGGCAAAAGGCATGTTGGTGTAAACACACAAAGAATCGCATTTAACATTTTCAACCGAATATGGTCCCGTACATGAAATTGCCGCAGCACGCGATACATTAACTGCATAATCGGCGTATGCCCCACTGTTAAAATTAAAAACCAAGTCCATACCAAGGATTTTCCCTTTGGCATCTGCTGCAATTTTCACATGAGATTCCAATCCAATATGACCTGGCGATGCCAATAAATCGTCCTCTCTTGTGTTGACGACTCTTACAGGTCTCCCGCCAGCTTTTTTTGACAAAAGATATGCCAAACCTTCCAGTTGAAGGCCAGCTTTACCGCCAAATCCGCCACCAACCATAGGGACATCAACAATAATTTTCCCTGGATCAACATCAAAAAAATGACTCATGAGATTTTTTACAACAAATGGGGCCTGAGTCGATGACGTTATATGAACGTAGCCACTCTTCTTAATTTCTGCAATTGCCACCCTAGGTTCCATAGCAACGTGGTCTCCAGGTGGAATTTCAACTGTAACATCAACCACATGGTCGGCTTTAGAAAAAGCTTTTCCAACATCTCCTTTTCTAACTTTTGTACGATTGGCCACATTTGAACCTGGTTCAGGATGAATTGGCGCAATATGACTGTACGCTTCCATATTCTCATGCAAAAGGGGTGCATCTGGCTTCAGAGCATCCGATGGTGACATTACAGGCGTCATAACGTCATAAGAAACTTTGATTTTTTCAACTGCATTTAAAGCCTGTTTATAGGTGTCAGCCACCACAACTGCCACAATTTCCCCATAATGTCTCACAACATTTCGAGCGATTATTGCCTTATCACTTAAATACAAGCCTACGTTTTGATCATAATCCTGTCCCGTAAAGACAATTTTTACACCAGGCATTTGTTCAGCCTCTGATGTGTCAATTTCCAAGATTCGCGCAAATGCATTTGGGCTTGTTTTGGTTGCAGCGTGAAGTAACCCAGGGATTTCAATATCTCCACCATACCTCACTTGACCCGTGACTTTTTCCTTGCCTTCTTTACGCACAAAAGATTTTCCCAGTTCAGTTTTCCACATGGCTCCCCCTTTATCTAAAATCTATTAATCACTGCATTTACAGTCCGTTCCGCCGATTCATCAATTGCATAGAGCCCCACGCCAAAAGCCGATTTTAGCTTAGAATCAACCGAAAGACCCAAACTGCAAAAGTAAATATTTTCCGATGTAGAAACATCATCCTCTAAAAGTATAGGCAATCCTCTGAAATCAAATATTGGCAAATGAATATAAGTGTAATCCCTTCTAAATCCAGTGCTCCAAATGACATTTCCAATAGACTTACCATAAATATCTAAGGCAGTCATTTCATTTATTTTTGAAATGTCTACTTGGTTTGTATACCGATCAAGCGTCCCTTTAGGTACATCCACTTTTTCCTTTTCAATATAGGATTCAATGGCATCTTTCACAGAAGATAAATAGGACTGGGAGGCTTTTAATGCAGGGATCAAATCTTTAGAGAATTGAATTTTACCAGCTTCTGCCCCTAAAAACCGTCCCACAATATGGACGCCTTCCAACTGACATTGCCTTAAATTTTGATTCATTTTCCTAACGATATTCTCATTTTCTAAATCTCGTGCATCATAGGTTAACACGGGCTTGCCTTTTCGATACCCCGACAAGCGGTTCAACCAATAAACGCCATTAACATTTCTATAAATGGTTGGCAAGGGTTGCATACTCCCAATGGATAAGTAAACATCTTTGCCTGTAAGTGACCTGATTTCAAGGGCAATCTGAATGCCCGACCAACCACTTCCCACAACCACCACATTTCCATCATGAAGTTGCTTGGGATTTTTATATTGAGAAGAATGCATTTGAAAGATCTGTTTACTCAATTGACTTGACGCATCTGGTATATAAGGATTTGAATACATCCCCGAGGCAACAATGACATGTTTGGTTTGAAACACACCTTGATTTGTCTGAATTTCATAGACACTTTCTGAATTTTTGTCAATCGCATCTACCGACGTGTGTTCTATAAATTCAGGAGATACCCTTTCCAAAAAACGTTCTAAAACAGTCACGATTTCTTGCTTGGACATATAAGCATTATCATAGGGAATTAAATCGTCCATTTCTGGAATATTTGTCATCCAATTCGGCGTCACCAAGTAAAAGGAATCCCATCTTTCACGCTTCCATGTATGCAGCATTTCATCTTTCTCTAAAATCACATGTTTAATTCCCTTTTGTTTTAAGTAATAAGAACAAGTGATTCCGCTAGGCCCTCCGCCTATAATGACAACATCATAATAGCGCATAACGGCCTCTAAACTTCATCAGATCCTCTAGGCTAAGTCCCAACTGAATAACCCCTCTTTGATCCTTTCTAGAAACACCAATAAATTTAAAATATTTACCATCGATGTCTCTAATCATCATACGTTGGGCAACCCGGTGAGATGGATCTTCTATAATTCTGTAGAAAGGATAGGCTTGTGTCTTGGGATCATTTTCAATCTTAAATCCAATACCAGCTGGGTTATTGGACAGGACGGTAACACCTGTTTCATCTGTAATATAAAATTCTGTAACCCCTGTTTCTTCCGCAAATTTCGTCAGATAAGCATTGTCTATTTTGCCTTTGGCCAGGATCTCTGCCAATTTCCCAGCTGCTTCAAACAACTCTTCATTTAACGCGTCATCAAATCGATTCACAAAAGCATTTAACTGGTCTGAAATGGTCTGAATCGAACCAGATATCGTTGCGTTTTCTAATGTTTTGTCTTTTTGTACCATTACATCTTCACCCGTTTGATCCGTCGCTTCTTCAGAGTCAGCAGATATGCCCGCCAATTTCTCAACATTTCCAGAAAGCATTTCTGTCGCTTTAAGTTGCTCTTGTATGCTGGTTGAAATATTTTGTATAAAAGTCAGCATGTCTTCTGCGCCTTTTACCATTTGATCCAAGTGAGCCACACTTGTACTGTTTCCTTCTTTAAGCGCTTCAGTTGCACGCATACCACCATTAATTTCTAAAACAACCTCTCCAATGGAAGACTTAATGGCATCCAATTTATTTTCAATGGTTTCAGCAAGTCGAGAACTTTCGTCTGCAAGTTTGGTAACTTCATTGGCCACAACCGCAAACCCGCGTCCCGCTTCTCCAGCACGTGCAGATTCAATAGAAGCGTTTAAAGCCAATAAATTTGTCTGCTCAGATATTTTTGAAATACCTTGCGTTAATTCTTGAATAGACCGCATCATCAATTCCAAAGAATTCACTTTTTCAACAGCACTTTTCATATTTGCTTCAACGGTATTAATGCCATCCAGCGCGCCTACAATAGATTGTTTTCCTTCCTGAATTGTTCTTAGCGTGTTTTCTGTAATCCCCATATATTCCTGAGAGTCACTGGCCATTTGGTCGTTGGCACTCTGAAGTTCCTGTGCTACAGATGCGTTTTCCATAGAAGCGCTTGCAATATTATGTGAATTGTCTCGTATCTGGTGAATCTGATTTTCTATACGCGTCATGTGATGCAAGGAAGCATCAGAACTCGATTTCAGTAAATTTGCAGAATTGGAAAGTTCAAGCCCTGACTTCAACATGTTAAAAAGCCAGTCTTTCATTGTCAGTTGAAGTTTTTCAAGTTCTTTAACAATATGGCGGTTTCCTCGCGACTTCATTTTTTTATTACTTTCAGCCAAAAAATTACCATCGGCATATTTACCAACCAATTCAGCAAGGACTTTACTATCCGCACGATAAATTGCTAAAACAACAGCTAAAATTACAGCCCAAAACAAAGATGTGATTCCAATGGCTAAATAAATCATTTTTCTCCTCCAGCTTTCCTATTCTCTAATGCCAACTGGTGACTTGCGCACTTTTGCCAGTTGCTCATAACCATAAGCGATTTCTATAAGCACAGGTTCCGAAAACGGTCTCCCCATAATTTCCATTCCAATTGGCACACCCAATGGGGCTGTTTCTGTCACTTTTGAAAACCCAGCTGGTACACATATAGAAGGGAAACCTGTAACTGAAGCCAAAACACCATTACGCTCGTTTTGAGACCCTCCAATTTCACAAACCAATTGTTTTTGATGTGGGTATACAAGTGCATCTACGTTATAATCCGCCATAATCTTCATAAGTCTGTTTTGCAACAGTGCCCGTTTTTCAAGACGAATCCTGTAAAGATCTGTATCTGTACTCAAGCCCAAGGCTGTTTCCATATTTACTTTAACACCAGGGTGGTGTTGGCCACTATCAACAATTGCCTGCATGGTTCTATAGGGCATTTCTGAAGGCAATTTTTTTAGATAAGCGTCTAAGTGATCTTTAAAATCATGCAAATGCACACTTACGTCTTGAACCAAAGCGCCTGTATCAAAGACTTCTGAAACATCCACAATTTCAGCGCCACCTTCACGCATGTGCTCAACTGCTGTTTTTACGGCATTTGTTGTGTCTTCATGGATGGCATCCGTGCCAAACAGATTTGAAAGCACACCAATCTTCTTGCCCTTAAGACCCTCTTTGTTCAAATGTTCTAAATAACTTTGTTTTTGTTTGTCATAAAACCATGCTGTCGATGCATCTTCTAAATCATACCCTTTCATAAACTCTAAACACAGAACTGCATCTTCTACTGTTCGCGCCAATGGTCCGGCAGTATCTTGTGTCAACGAATAAGGTACAATCCCTGTCCGACTTACAACGCCTATTGTTGGTCGAATTCCTACTAAATTATTGGCTGAAGCAGGTGACCGGACGGAGTTAATGGTATCCGTACCAATACCAATTAGTGCAAAGTCTGCAGCCATCCCTGCCCCTGTTCCGCCACTTGAGCCGCCTGGTGTCCTTATAGAATCATAAGGGTTTACAGTTTGTCCAAGTATAGAACTGATGGTTTCACCCCAAATTGCAAATTCATGTAAATTTGATTTAGCCAAGACAATTGCACCTGCTTGCTTTAGCCTTTTTACGATAGGTGCATCCTGGTCTGGAACAAATCCTTTTAGGCTAAGGCTTCCTGCTGTTGTCTCAATGCCCTGAGTTTCAACATTGTCTTTAACCAACACGGGCACACCATGTAACGGCCCCATTAGGCCATTTTCTTTAAAGTATCTGTCTAGTTTTTCAGCTTCTCTTCGTGCATCTGGATTGGTTAGAATTACAGCTTTCAACCCATGGTCGTACGCCTCAATTCGTCCTAAATAGTAATCCACCAATTCAAGTGCTGTTATTTCGCCATCATTCAAAGCTTTATGAAACGCACGGATGGTAAGTTCATTCAATTTCATTGATTTATTGCCTCCTTTTTATACTCAATCCAGTTATACTTTAACATTTATTATAAAAACCCTTCATGTGACTGTTACAAGAATTTTCAGACTTCTTTGTTTCTAAACACCAAGGCTTCGCTGAAACTTTCAGAATCCAAATAATCTAAGGATTTTAACAACTCTTGTGCATGTACCCGTTTTTCGTCTTTTTTAAGGGCTTTTTTCGAATAGCTACCATCCGAATTCAATTGCCAAGATTTCACATTGTCTTTCAAATACAAACTCATAATGCGATTGATCCGTTCAGAGATTAAAGGGTCTTCTACCGGAAACATTAATTCTATTCGCCTATTGAGATTTCGAGACATCCAGTCCGCACTTGATAGAAAGACTTTACGGTCCCCATCATTATGAAAAATATAAATTCTTGAATGCTCTAAAAACTCACCAACAATACTTTTAACCCTAATGTTCTCACTTAATCCCTCAACACCTGGAACTAAAGTGCAAATCCCTCGAACAACCAACCGAATTTGTACACCCGCTCTTGAAGCTTCATATAATTTTTCGATCATCTCAATGTCTACTAAAGAATTCATTTTAGCTGTTATTTTCGCTTTTTTTCCAGCTTTTGCAGCTTCAATTTCAGCGTCTATAAGTTGATAAAATCGTTGCCTTAGATTAAAAGGCGCTACTGTCAGCACATTTGTATGAACTGCTGTGGCAAATCCAGATACCATATTAAAAAAATTTGACGCGTCCGCTCCAAAACTTTCACGTGCTGTAAACAGTCCCATATCCGTATAAATTCTTGCTGTTTGGTCATTATAATTACCAGTTCCTAAGTGTAGATATCGTTTAATTTTGTTTTTTTCTTTTCTAACGACCAAGGTTATTTTTGAGTGTGTCTTAAGTCCATAAATACCATAAATTACATGTACCCCGCGTTGTTCCAACTTTTTTGCCCAATTGATGTTATTTTCTTCATCAAATCGTGCCATCAATTCAACCAAAACAGTTACCTGCTTTCCCCTATCTGCAGCGTCTCCAAGGGCTTTTACAATTTGTGAATTCCCACTAACACGATAAAGTGTCTGCTTAATCGCCAGCACTTGTGGATCCTTGCTGGCTTGCTTTATAAAGTCCGCAACCACATCAAACGTTTCATAGGGATGGTGAACAAACAAGTCGCCATTTTTAATTGTTTTAAATAAGTTTTTTTTATCAAAGTCTTTCAAAACTCGTGGTTGATAGTCCGGCCGATTCAAATGACGTTTAGTTTTTGAAAGCTTAAATTTGAAAAAACATGTGGCATCTAAAATGCCATCAATTTCATAAATTTGACTGTTGTCGAGCATAAGCGCATCCTTTATCACGCTTGACAACCAAGAATCAGTTCCTGATGATATCTCAAGCCGAACCGTCTCGCCCCATTTTCTAAGCCGAACAGCTTCCTCAATCACCATGAGCAAGTCCTCAGCCTCATCTTCTACAATAGTCAAATCACCATTTCGCGTCACTCTGAAAAGACTGGTTGCAAGAACTTGATGACCTGGAAAGAGATGGTCTATAAAAATAGAAATGACATCTTCTAACAAAATATACGTGCTGTGGCCCTTCTTTTTTTCAACTTCTACAAATCGATTCAAAACCTCTGGGACTTGGACGATTGCCAATTTTGTTTCAAAACCAACCATCAATTTTACAGCCAAATAAAGCCCTTTATTGGCCACATGCGGAAACCGTCTTGTAAAATCAACCGCCATAGGTGTCAATACCGGAAATACTTCCGTGTTGAAGTAAAGTTGCATTTTCTCATATTGATTTTCTGTTAATTCAGAGGCGTTTAGAATCACAACCCCTTCTTTTTTCATTTCTATAATTAAGGCTTTTAAAATTTCCTCTTGGTGGGTTACAAGTCCTCTGACTTTTTCATTTATGGCATTTAATTTTTCCAGAGCGGTAAAACCCGATGGATCTTTTTCAGCATAGCCGAGAGTCACTTGATTTTTTATTGCCGCAACGCGCACCATAAAAAATTCATCTAAATTGGATGAAAATATCGCACCAAATTTAACCCGTTCAAAAAGTGGGTTTTCCTGATCTGACGCTTCCAAAAGAACCCTTTTATTAAATTCCAACCAACTCAGTTCACGGTTTAGTATTTCCATTATATCTCCCTCAATTCAGGCTTTATACCAAATATATTTTTAAAGGCTTCTCTTGTAAAATCAAAACTCCATTCTTCTAAATAAATGGCTTTTGTGTGTTCAATTTGTATTTCAAAAATATCTTGTTTTAAATTAATGGCAACAATCTTAAGTTTTTGCTTTTTACTTTTATCCAAAGCATCTGCCATGGATAAAATTGCCGATAACTTAGTCACACGCATCTGTTCATCATCCGTAAGCCTTTTCATTGTCTGAGGCCTGTCATACATCTCAGAACTCGAAATCATTCTGCTGATATAGGCAATCATTAGCATCTCTGTATGTGAAACGCCCAAAATGTTCAAATTAGAGATTTTATCATATGATGCCTCTAAATAATCTTTCATCCGCGTGAATTTCCCGATTTCATGAAGATTCGCCGCAAGTCTAATTAATAGACTGTCTCTTGAATCAAACTCAAAAATTGAAGCCAAAGCATTAAACAGGATTAGGGCGTTTTGTTCTACTTGTCTAATATGGGGGTCGCCACTCTTATACCGTTTGCTAATTTCACGCGTCAAACTATACGTATCGTTATTAAAACTCTTATATCGCGTGACGTGATTATGGGCTTCTGCCAATTCCGCAAGCATGCCATCTCTTAAGGATATATCGGGAATCAACACGTACTCTGTATCCACTAATTTCAAAAAGACATCGTACACAATTACATTTGCTAAAAACTCGTACCAATCAGTTCCTTTTGATTCAATCTGATTCCGAAGTGATGACGTGTGATCCATGGCCTGTTCTACCACACTTATAAAATTTCGTCTTTCAATTTTTTGAGAATTTTTAAAAAGTAATTCACGTATGTGTTTGGCATCTCCACCTACAATAACAAATTGTTTTGGTTTTCTGGCCCTGATTCCTTGCCACAAATGGGCGGTTCTCGTTTCCACCAATTCTCGCAAAACAAAAGCGTAGGTTACCGTCCTGTCTTCAAGTGCCATTAATGTGTATTTTAACTCTTTAACACCCAAGTTCAATTCTTCATTACGGATCAGCTTATTTCCAGAATACATACTGACATCACAACTACCAGAATTAATCTCCACCAGCAAACTGCTTTTTCGTATCTCATGGTAGTTTTCCATTTGATCACGTATAGACTTGTATGTCAAAAATTTTTCGATGGTATCATCCACCACTTCCACATGAAAACCCGTTTTCATGTGAATCAATTCCACAACATTTTTACTATTACTGGCTTCACGAAGGGCATTTGTTCCCAAAACTTTATAAACTTTTACGCCATATTCTTTCAGGATTTTTTTATAATATATGAGTACATCTACCATTTCATTTACACGTTCCAATGAAATGGCGCCTGTCAGAAAAACCTCTTCTCCAAGTTTAACAGGAACAGAAATATCTTCCAAAGTTGAAAACCCATTCCCAGCCGTTTCTACTATTTTTAATTTTATGGCATTTGATCCCAAATCCAATGCCGCAAAGATCGATTCCATTACGACTCCTTGTTTTTGTTTTTTTCCTTATGTTTAACTTTCATTTTTCTCGGTTTACACAAAATATCATCTTCATTGGCAACGTGGCCACATTTTCTACAAACAAATTTCGGGTGATTAACCAGTGATACAAATTCTTTAAACTGTGTTTCATGAAAGTCTTCCTTTATTAATTTGCACATCCTTTTTCCCATGTGTTACATAGCCTCCAATTCATGTTCAATCAGTTGATAAGCACCATAGGCACCTGCATCGTCTCCCAATTCAGAAAAAGAAATTTTCACAGTTTCCATTAAACCAGGCATTGAATTTAATGCTGTACGTTCATAGAGTTTGGGCTCAAGTTGCCGTCCCATAGCCGCCATAACACCACCGCCTAAAATTATGGATTGGGGGTTAAAGAGATTAATTAAGCTTCCCATTGCAACACCTAACGCATCTACCGCTCGATCCACAGCCTCAATTGTAACTGTGTCACCACGTTCATAAGCATCTGCAATAGCTGAACTTTTTAAAACGGCTCCAAAATCGGAAACATCTGACTTAAGCAAAGTCTCACGACCTCTCTTAACTTGAGCTAAAATAAAATTTTGAATGGCTTTTTTGGACGCATAAGCTTCAAGACACCCTCTGCCGCCACAGCCACAAAATGCACCATCAGACTGAACAACTAAGTGGCCGAATTCTCCAGCACCACCTTGTCCAACATAGAGATCACCATTTACGATAATTGCACCACCAACACCTGTGCCTACAAAAAGACCTAAAACGTTTTTAAGATCTGGGCGCTGAAGATGTTTATATTCACCATACATTGCCACATTTACATCATTTCCAACTGCACTAGGGACACCATATTTTTCCATTAGTTTTTTTCTAAGATCAAAGTTCTGGAGCGGAAGATTTGGTGAAAACTTAACTTCACCTTTCGCGCTTACAATTCCAGGAATACCAGCACCGATGCCCCTTAGTTCTATGTCCTCAACAGACAACAAGGCATCCAAAACTTTTTCAATTTGCTTTATAACACCATCTGCACCTTCAGATGCTTTGGTCTTTTTCTTTTCACGTGCCAATTCTTCACCGGATTCTCCATAAAGAACACCAAGAATTTTAGTACCGCCTATATCAAGTCCAATTGTCGCTTTCATAAGTCACCTCCATATCTCCATTTATACCGCATTTAAGCGGATAAAATCAAAAGACTCCCAAAAAAAACACTTTTTTGGAAGTCTTTAACGCACAACTTATTTAATGCCTTTTGACAGAAATAAATCTCTGTATTTAAAATCTGTTCCACTAATGTGTTTAAAAACCCAAGTAATTAAAAAGTTTAGTATTTTTTTCCCATATGCAACTTGGTCTTCGTCTACTGCTCTTAAATCTAAAGCGTTAATTTCTGAAATCAATTTGTCGTGTTCCTTTTTATGTGCTTCTTTGAATTCATAATTTAAGAGTTCAAATAAATTTTCTTCAAATTTAAAATGGTATACAGTATAATCAGACAATTCGCCAATTATTCGAACCATTTCATCATATATATCATCACCTTCAATTGCATTTGTAAGCAGTTCAGACAAATCTTCTGCAATTCGAATCAGTTCTTTATGTTGGTTATCTATCGATTGTATTCCAATTTCATATTTTTCGTCCCATTTAATCATCCCTTTATACCTCTTTTCATATTTTTATCTCATTATAAGTCCAAACGATTGTTTTGACAACACCCTCAACGAGCCTGTATTATAAAAGAGAGGAGACTTCCTATGAAACATTTCATTTATAGTTTATTGGAAAAGTTTATTATCCCCAAGAGCATTGTTCAAAATCCTTCACAAAAAATAATTCACATGACAGACACACCCAGCGATATCTATCCCGAACTTGATCGCTTGGTAACTCTGACATCCCCTAATCTTGTTATTCACACGGGTGATATTGTTGATGATATTAAACTAGAGTTGTACCCTAACCGCCTTGATTTGTATGAAAAAAAATTGATCCGATTGAATCATTTGCTCTCTAAACATCCCAACACACAGTTTATTTTTGTGCTTGGCAATCACGATCATTTTGAAGCCGTAAAAAAACACCTCACATGTGCACAAATTTATCCGGAATCTGGAACAATCGATACTTTTTTTGGGCTCTTTTCCTTTGCCCACAAATTTGAAGACCTACCAGATATACCTTCAGACTACTATCTATTTGGACACAGTTATGCGTCTATTACGCCAAATTTAAATCCCGAAAAATACATAAATGGTCTAAAGCATATCTCAATCTTTATAGAGTCCCCACACGAAATTGTTAACGTACACTACCCCCCTTCAACAGATGCCATGCGGCAAAATCGTAGACGGAGAGGTTTTTAAACTAAAAACAAGGAGAAAAAAACATGACAGACACCATTCTCTATCGAAAACTAACTTTAGAAGATGTGCCTATGACTTGGGCTCTTTTTAAAGAATTAATGACAGAAAAAGCTGAAGTATCTTTTTGTGAAGTTGACTCTATAGACCACTTAAAAGAATGGGTGAACAATGCCGAGCACCTTACTTATGTGGCCATTGATTCATCGACTGGCAAAGTTGTTGGTGCACTACGGGGCAAAAGAGAAAACACCGAGCAAAAACGTCACAGCGTCTTTTTAACTGCAGCAACGCTTAAGGATTACCGTGGCCATCAAGTGGCCAAAAAATTAACTGAATTTGGTCTTTCGGAAATGAAAAATGAAGGCGTGAAAATTGCCAGGATCTATGTCTATAGCGACAATACAGCTTCCTTAAACGCCGTAAAAAAACTGGGTTTTGAAGCATCAGGAAGAGTCGTGATGCACCATTGGGACCCAGTTTGCAAAAGATTTGTTGACGATTTAATTTTTCATAAGAAATTAGACTAAATGAGTTTTCCCTGACGGTCATAATGGTTCTCAATCAAGTTCCCTACTGCAACACCTAAAATCATCCCAAGCGCTACTGTAAGTGCATATTGTGGGGTTTCAACCGTTGATGTTAGAAGACCTGTGAGTATACCCACACCAATGCCCACAGCCATTGAAATGGATAAAAATGCCCCTTTAACAATTAAGCCATACGTTTTTTTCAAATGACGTACAAGGTCATCATAAGCCATCATATACGTACGCCGAGCTTTTCGATCAGTGGGTTTATCCGTAATATAGTCATAAAGTGCAGAATAGGCTCTGGAAATCGCTTTTTCTGTTTCAGGGTTCTCTAGGTCAAGAGATTCTATTTTATTAAAGAGTGACAACCAGATATTGATTTTCAGTGTCTGGTTTTGTTTCTTCATCAAATTATCTCTAAAATAGGTTACTTGTTCTTGCATTTTTGATATGTCCATTATTGCCCCCTAATTTTGCTTTTTAAACAATTATACTAAAAACACCCTCAAAATACCAGCACACTAAAAGGAGCTTCTATGAAATATTTACTTGCACCCAGTAAAAAGCAACTTGTTGTAACGGCAAATACAGAATCAGTTGACCCCTCAAAAGAAACCCAGTTGCTCATAAATTCCCTAAAAAAAATGACACGACTGGAAATTGCTGATCTCATGAAAATAAAAGGCGCATTACTGGATGCTGTCATTGAACATATTCATGATTTTCAGAATAACAATGCCCCATGTATCGAAGTCTACAAAGGTGTCGTTTTTGATCAACTTCAATTGGCGGATTACACAGACAGCCAAAAACTATTTTTAGAAAATCACTTTAGAATTCTATCGGCCCTCTATGGCGTGTTAACACCGAGTACCCCTATTTCACCCTACCGGTTAGATATGACCATGAAACCAAACAGTATGAACCTATACGACTTTTGGAAAAGGACAATTGAAGATGCATTTAGAGAAGAAGACTTTATCGTGAGCCTCGCATCAAAAGAATTTGAAAAAATGCTTTCATTTCATAAAAACAAGTTGATCCAAGTAGAATTCAAGGAACATAAAAACGGAAAACTCAAAAGTTCAGGATACAAGGCTAAAGTATTAAGGGGACAACTGTCTCACTTTATTATCCAAAATAAAATCTCCGAATTAGAATCCTTAAAGGCATTCACTTTTGATGGCTACAGTTTTGATCCAAAAAGATCATCTGACCGCCTCATGTTCTTTGTTAAATAACTTAAATGGTACTGTGAAAATATCTTGATTTAAGAAATGATGTGTTGTACTAACGGATAAGGCGCATACAATCAATGCTGGAATTAACATCTGAAACTGTCCAGAAAACTCCAAAATCCAAATAATTCCTGAAATAGGCGCATTTAAGTAACTGGAAATTAACCCACCCATTCCTAAGACAGAAAATGCTGAGCTGCTACCAAAAATGCGGCCTAGGGCTGCACCAATTGTTACAACTGGATAAAAGTTACCACCTATATAGCCGGTCCCAAGTGTTAAAGCTGTTGTAAACAGTTTTACCATTGCAATTGCTATTAGCAAAGCGATACTAAATTCTCCCATCAATACTCGAATTGTTGTTTGCGCATGCAATTCCATATTTAAAGGGAATAGAAAAGCGACTAAACCAATACCAACTGCGCCAACCAAATAATTGATTACACGAGAGTTTCTTTTAGAAAACCACTCTGTAAATGTATTAATCAAGTAGATGTATAGGATTCCTACACCACCTGTAGACAGGCCCAACAAAATAAGGCGGAAGCCATCTTGAATAACAAATGCATCCACATGCCATACCACGGGCTCACCTTGGATTAAAATGCCCAGTTGATTGGCCACAACCGCTGAAATGACAACAGGTGCAAAATAATCTGAAAATTGTTTTCTGTATAACACTTCAAGTGTGAAAACCGCAGAAAAAAGAGGCATACGAAAAACTGCCGAAATTGCGGCTGCGGCACCACAACCAATGAGAATGCGTATGGTTTCAGGAGATAATTTTAACCGATAACCAACATTAGAGCCGACGGAGGCACCTAAGTGAACAATAGGACCAAACCTACCTGCTGAAAATCCAAAAATCAAGGTAATGGTTGCGGCGACAACTCTAATAAATACACGAAACGGCTTCATAAAATGCGTTTTGATATGGTCTAATTCCACTAAAATTTGGACAATACCTACACCAGAATGGTCATTTTTCAAAAACAAATGATGCAGGCCAAGAGTCAACAACCCACCCATAATGGGCAACAACACATAATACAGTGTGCTTTTCAACAGCAACTGGTTAAGCAAAACAACACCACCATCAATGGCTATATTAAAAAAAATAGAGCCTATACCTGCGAATCCCCCAATACCAATTGCCATAATAATATTTCCAAAAAAAGATCCTGTTTTTCGCATGCAATCCCCCCTATAATTCTATTATAATTGATTTAGAAAGGAGTTCATATGCTGAATCAAGAAATTTATACACTCTTACTTAGATTAATGGCAACACAAAGTGATACCAATACGCTTAGAGAAACATATATTGCTGAACAAATACTAAATTGGCTTAAAGAACAGTCATACTTTAAAGAACATCCTGATTTTTGCGGTTTCAAGCCACTTGAAGAAGATCCCTACAATCGAGGTGTTGTTTGGGCTTTTGTAAAGGGTAACTCTGATAAAACCATCGTCATGATTCATCACCACGATGCAATCGATATTGAGGAATATGGCAAATTAAAACCCTATGCCTTACGCCCAGATGAGTTAAAAGTCCAAATGCTTAAACGGAAGTGGTCCGCTTCTGTTGAAAAAGACCTTGAATCAGACGATTGGATTTTCGGTAGAGGGGCTGCGGATATGAAAGCTGGCGCTGCGATTCAACTTGCACTCACTGCTGAAATGGCACAGGATAAGGAGCTTAATGGCAACATTCTTCTACTCAGTGTTCCCGATGAAGAATCTCTATCCAAGGGAATGTTGGCAAGCATTCCTATTATGACAGATTTGCAGAAAAAATATAATTTAGATTACAGATTAACAATCAACAGCGAACCTTACTTCAACCAACACCCTAAGAAAGCAATCTTTTATCAGGGTTCTGTGGGGAAAATTATGCCCGTACTCTATGTAAAGGGGGTTAAGAGTCATATTGGGGATCCATTTGCAGGATTTAACCCCTCGCTGGTCTTGGCAGACCTACAGAAAAAAACAGAACTCAATGTGGACTTATGTGATGTCTATGGCTCTGAAGCCACACCACCACCTGTATGGGTCAATTTAAAAGATCGAAAAAAAGCCTATGATGCTTCAATTCCTGAAGCTGCAACAGGCTATTTTAACTGGCTAACATTCACCAGATCCCCTGAAAACATTTTGAAAAAATTGGTTTCCCTATCCAAACGCACCTTAAGAGATACCTTGATTCACTTTCAAGACGCTTATGAAAATTATTGTAACCTAACAAATGAAAGCCCGGATGATATTAGTTTTAACTCAACTGTCCTCACATTTTCTGAACTCTATGAACAGGCCTTACAAAAAAACAGCACAAATTTCATTGAAGCTTATGAAGACTTTCAGGCTACATTACAAGAAATGCTCATTGCAAACGAAATAACACTGCCTGAATCTTCAACCCGGCTTATAGAATTTCTTGTAGATTGGGTTGATCTAGAAGGCCCTGCGATTGTAGTTGCTTTATCTGGCCCTTATTATCCACATGTTCATAACAATTTTACAAGTCACAAACTGAACTTTGACTTAGAAACCGTAATCAACGACCTAACTTATTCAAAATACGGAACACTTTATGAATCTAAAAATTTTTTCATGGGCATCTGCGATTTGTCTTATGCGACCTGGTCTGGAAACGATTCAGCAATTGAGTCTATTAAAGCCAACAGCCCAGGATGGGATACGCTTTATAAAATTCCTTTTTCTCATTTAAAGACCTTAAACATGCCGGTTGTAAATATTGGCCCATGGGGAAAAGATTTGCACAAAACAACAGAGAGGGTCTATAAAAAAGATGTCCTAGAGATTGTTCCAGACATCTTAATCAAAATAATCCATACCTGTTTTTAAATGAAAAGCGTATGCCATGACGAACACATTTTGGCATACGCTTTATGTTTTGTTTTTTGTTTTCTTGAGGTAGGCACCAATTCTTTCACGATCCGTTTCTTCCAAAGTTTTTAGCCCAGCACGCCCTTCAAGATGGTGGGTAAACTCATGAAGCACAACTTCTCTTAAACGCTTTGCTATAACCGATTCCAGTTGATTCATATAGACTTTTTTGAACGATCCATAATAAATTTTAATTTGCTTCCCTAGTGCACTGCGTTGGTATTCACCCATTATAAGAAGGGGCCTACCTGGTTGAGTTATCTTATGATACTTCGCTTCAACTTGTAAGACGATACCCCCAGACAAACCCTCATAGAAATCCTGTGGCATTTCATCCATTATTTCACTGAGCATCTCCTGAAAAGCCTCATAACTTGGAAACGGTTCCCGTGTTAGTTGCGTTTGATCCACTTCAACACACCACCTATGATGGAACGCTTTTTTTGTTCAGCAGGTCTAGAAGGCTCTTCTTCTACGTTTGATTCTACTTTTATGGGGTCTTCATGACTGACAAGGTCTTCAAAATCAGCTTCTTCTATTAAGACGCCTACATGTTCTTCAATTTCATAAAGGGACCTAATTTCATCTTTCGATACCAAACTTATGGCACGACCACCGTTCCCTGCACGTCCAGTTCGGCCAATACGGTGAACATAACTGTCTTTTTCCAGCGGAACGTCAAAGTTTACAACAAGTGATAGGTCTTCAACATGAAGTCCCCTAGCCGCAATATCTGTTGCACATAAAATTTGAAATTGATCTTTTTTAAACTGATCGATGGCTCTCAGCCTGTGACTTTGACTGTTTGCGCCATGTAGGGCTTTTACCTGATAGCCTTTACGTTCCAAATAAGCATGGACCATTTCCACAGTCATACGTGTATTGCAAAAAACAATACAGCTATCTGGCTTAATGTGTTCAAGCAAAAAATGAAGTCTACGTCTCTTTTCTGCTGCTTCAACCCGATAATAGGATTGCTCAATTGAATCTACAGTTAAAGAATCCGATTCAAATTCAATTCTTTCAGAGTCTTTCATATACCGCTCACTGAGTTTTTCAATTGCTGTAGGCATGGTTGCAGAAAACAGGAGTGTCACCCGTTCTTTAGGCGTTTTTCTAACAATTTGCTCTACTTGGTCTATAAATCCCATGTCCAGCATTCTATCCGCTTCATCTAAAACCAGATACTTAACTTGATGCAGTTTTAAATTGCCTTGACGAATATGGTCATTTAATCGTCCCGGTGTTCCAACAACAATCTGAGCCCCCTTTTTCAAGGCCTCAATTTCTTGTGCCATGCTGTGTTGGCCATATACAACTGTTATTCGAACATCTTTATATTTTGCCATTTTTTTAAGATCTGAAGCAACTTGAATCGCCAATTCACGTGTTGGTGAAAGCACAAGACCTTTCGGCAATCTAGACTTATCCCTTTGAATTTGTTCAATCATCGGAAGTCCAAAAGCCCCTGTTTTACCACTCCCAGTCTTTGACATAACAATTAAGTCTTTTGCGTTGAGTATTTTGGGAATCGCCTTTTGCTGAACCGGAGTGGGCTCAATAAAAGACATTTCGCTTAATGCTTTTAAAATAGGCTCTGAAAGTCCAAGTTCCTTAAATTTTGTATTCATTTATCCGCCTTTATAATGTAATGATTTTAAATCCCTCTTCTAAATATTTAGCCATAGAAGGATGTCCACTCATACTTCCATCTACTGGTATCCCAACAGTTTCATTAAATTCCAAGACGCCCAGTTTAGCAGAGCAAGCCTTGCAAATACAATCAATTAATCCCTTTTCCTTTGCCTTAATATACAAAGGATTTTTTGAAGTTTCAAGGGGCTCAATGAGTTTTACAGCTTCACCTTCCATGACAATTTTTACGTCATATCCCTTTTCACTCATCTCTAAAACATTTAACAATACGTGTACAAAACACATTTGATCGCCATTAAAAGCGAAATAAACAACTTTAGTCATAACAACTCCTTTTACCAACCTCTCGTGCTGCCTCCGCCGCCGCTTCGGCCTCCCCCGCCACCAAAGCCACCGCCACCTGACGATCCTTTTCCGCTTCGACCGGCCATATGCACAACCATCATCGTTAAACGACCTCTATTAAATATTATATCCAATAAAACCAAAATAGCCACTATGATTCCCAATATAATATCAAAAAACGTAATCCCTTCTTCGTCACTTCCAGTTGCTGCAGGGCTATAGAAATTACTTTTAACTTGGATATCTTCTGAATTTAAGCCGTACTCGTCATATACTGCCTCTGATAACGCTAAATAGGTTCCCATAATGCCATCATTATACCTGGATGCCTGAAAATGTTCTATAAGATAGTCATCTTGAATTCGACCTGTTTTACCATCTGGCAACGCCCCTTCAAGCCCATATCCGACTTCAATTCGAGCTTGTCTTTCTTCCATAGTTACTAAAAGCAGTAGCCCATTGTGTTTTTCAGAATCTCCAATACCCCAATCCAAAAAAAGACCTCGCGCATAAGACTCAATTGTCTCACCATCAAGCGATTCCAAAGTTACAACAACAATCTGGGCACCGGTCTTCTCAGCGAGTGGAACCGAAATGCCCATAATTTCTGCTTCAGTTTCTTGAGACAAAATGTCCGCAAAATCATTGACATAAAAATTGGATGTGGCTTTAGGAAAGGTATCTGCATGCGATACAAACGGGCTTAAAACCAGTAGAATTGCCAATAATAAACCAATTTTATGCTTCAAAATCTCCTCCTAGTTTCCAAAATCAACTTCTGGAACTGCATCAGCGCCTTCTGCCGCTTCAAAATACTCAGCCGTGTCAAATCCAAACATTCCTGCAAACAAATTCATTGGAAACTGCTTGGCAACACCATTAAACTCTCTTGCAACTGTATTGTAGTCTTGTCTTGCAAATGCAATTCTGTTTTCTGTGCCTGCTAGTTCATCAGCAAGTTGAATAAAGTTTTCATTTGATTTCAAATCTGGGTAACTCTCTGAAATTGCAAGCAATCTCGACAGGGCACCTGACAGTTCACCATTTGCTTCAGACTTTTCGGCAACCGTCCCAGCACTCATCATAGCAGCTCTTGCGTTTGCAATGTTTTCAAAAATTTCCCGTTCCTGTGACGCAAACCCTTTAACGGTTTCCACCAAGTTTGGAATCAAATCGTTTCTCCTTTGCAATTGGTTGTCAATTTCACTCATCTGCATAGACACATTTTCATTAAGCTGAACCAAAGTATTATACTTAGAAATCAAGGTTCCAGCAAATGCAACAACAATCACAACTACAATTAATAATGCAATCAATCCTTTTTTCATAAGACACCTCTTTCATAGTTTCCTACAGTATACCGTATAAAAGTTAAAAAACCATTAAAGAACTCAAAAAAAAGCCGTCTATTTTTTAGACGGCCCAGTACCTACTTATTTCTTCATTGCACGATACAAAACCTCACTGGTTATCGGTAAAGATCGAATTCTAATGCCAGTTGCATTAAAGATAGCATTTGCAATAGCTGCTGGTGGGGTGTCAATTCCAATTTCTCCAACAGATTTAGCACCATAAGGTCCTGAAGGTTCATAGCTCTCCACAAAAGAAACCGTCATCGGACCAACATCCATTCGGGTTGGAACTTTGTAAGTTAAAAACGAGTTGTTAAACAGCCTGCCATTATCTAGGTAATCCGCCTCTTCATAAAGGGTCATGCCTATCCCTTGTAAAAGTGCGCCCTCTACCTGTATTCTTGATAAATTTGGGTTAATTGGGACGCCACAATCCACATAAGCGTCATAACGAACCACTTCAATTATTCCAGTTCTCAAATCCACTTCAACTTCAGCTGCACCGGCCATATATGGCGGTGGTGATTTTTCACCAACAAATGAACCCGTTGCAACAAGTTGTTCCTGACTATGTGAATAATAAAGCTCGGTGGCAAATTCAGAAAATGATTTCTTTGCACCATCCACAAGTAAATATGCACCTTCGTAAGTGACTTCTTTTGCCTGATACCTTTGTTTTGCTTTCTCTTCAATTGTCTTAATCATGTTTTCCGCTGCTTTTTTTACCCCATTTCCAGAAACATAAGTGGTACTTGATGCGTAGGCGCCTTTATCAAATGGGGCTAAATCCGTATCTGATGAATAAATGACAATCTGATCCACAGGAACTTTTAAGGTCTCTGCTGCAATTTGTGCCAATACCGTATCAGAACCTGTCCCTATATCTGTTGCACCAACTGTTAGATTGAAAAAACCCCCATCATTTAGTTTCAAAACAGCAGCGCCCATATCAATACATGGAATTCCAGATCCTTGCATGGCTAGAGCTAGGCCAACACCTCTTACCCGGTGCGGTGAAATCATCTTTTTGGGGTATTTTTCTTGCCAATTAATAGAGTCTTTAACACGGTGCAAGCACGTTTCCAACTTACAAGACTCTATAATCATTTCAACACCTTCAGTTCCCTCACCCATTTTTTTGAAAACATCAGAAGTTTCACCTTCATGAATGATATTTTTCAGTCTCAAGGCCAAAGGGTCCATGTCAAGGCGATGGGCTAATTCATCCAAAATAGATTCAAGGGCAAAATTTCCTTGGATTGCACCATACCCCCTATAAGCGCCCGCAGGCGAGGTGTTTGTGTAGACCACTTCACCTTTAAAGGCTACCGACTCTACCTTATTGTACATTGGCAGTGTCTTTGCGCCAGCTACCATTAAGACGGTTAATGCATGTTCTCCATAGGCTCCAGTATTTGATAAAACCTCCATGTTTAAGGCTTTTATAGTGCCGTCCTTCATAGCACCCACTGTCATATCAATCCGCATTGGATGCCGGGTATAAGTGGATTCAAAGACTTCACGGCGGGTGTAAACCATTTTTGAAGGTTTTCCTGTTTTTAAAGTAACAAGTCCAGCATAGATTTCGCCATGTATGCCCTGCTTACCCCCAAAGCCGCCGCCAACTCGAGGTTTGATTACTCTAATTCGAGATAAAGGAATTCCAATAGCTTTAGAAACAATCCTTCTAATATGATAATGCGCCTGTGTCGAAGTGACTAAAGTTAATCTGTCTTGCACATCCATATAGGCAACGACAGCATGTGGCTCTGACATAGCATGTGCCTGAGCTTGAGTGTAATAGCGTTCTTTGATAACAACATCACATTTAGAAACCACCTCATCCATGTCCCCAATCATCATTTCATAGGACGCCGCTAGATTTCTAGATGCATCATGTCCTATTGGAAACATGGATTTGGTATAATTCCCTTCATGTAATAAAACAGGGTTGTCCAATGCGTGCTCATACTCTAAAATGGGTTCTTTTATTTCATAATCTACTTTAATTTTTTCTAATGCTAAATCTACAACTTGTTCGGTGGTGCCGGCTACTATAGCGACGGCATCACCGACATATCGAACCGTCCGGTCTAGGATTCTCGCATCATAAGGAGATGGTTCTGGAAATCCTTGCCCTGCTCTTGTAAATAGAGCTTCAGGCACATTTTCATAGGTGAAGATGCACTTTATTTCCGGCATTGCCAATGCCTGTTCCACTTTTATTGATTTTATAGTGGCGTGTGGATATGGACTTCTTAAAACTTTCACAATTAGAGCATCTCTAGGGGCAAAATCGTCTGTAAATGCTGGTTTCCCCTGGATTAAGCCTTTTCCATCAACTTTGGGTATAGATGTATTGACACGCACTATTTTCCACCTCCCATAAAGGCTTCAATTGCTCGGTGCTGTCCTTCATAGCCAGAGCATCTGCACATATTTCCCGCCAAATAGTGTTTTACAGTCTCAATATCTGGATGTGGGTTTTCGTTAAAAAGTGCTATAAGACTCATCATATGCCCGGGTGTGCAAAAACCACATTGTTCAACGCCTTCAGCCATAAAAAAATTGCCAATTTCTTCTGCTTGCTTAGAAACGCCCTCTAAAGTTGTTATGTTTCGACGGTTTGCCCTGACAGTCAAAAAGGCACAAGAAGGCACCAATTTGCCATCAACCAAAATATTGCAAACGCCACATGAAGCAGTATCACACCCGCGTTTAACACTTTTAAATCCCAACTTTCGCAATGTATCTAGAAGTACTTCGTCCGGTTCTGCTGAAAACCCATAATGATCGCCATTTATGATTAATGTAACTTCCATTACATGCCTCCTTCCATGATATCTTCCAATAATGCAGCTGCTAATTGCTTTCTATACTCTGCAGAAGCTCTTCGATCTGAACTAAATTCAAAAGCCTCAAGCGCCAACGTTTGTCTATTCATTTCATCATAGGTCCATTTTTTTGCACGTCCAGGCCTTGCACCAATAGCGACGGTATAACTTTCACGCTTGACGACACCCACAGCAACAGTTGGAAAATCTGTGTATGTTTTTCTGAATGACTTATAATCTGAAGCCTCTGGCATTTCGAAGAAAACTTCCAACAAGATGTCTTCACCTTCCAAGCCATGATCTAAAAAAGATTGAAGTGTCATTTCACCGTGATAATGAAACTTAAGCTTTGCATCTAATGCCAACAAACAACATGCCACATCTGAAAACGGATAACGCCCCATAATGGAGCCGCCCACAGTTGCCATATTTCGAACGGCTACACCCGCAACTTGTCTGGTCCCTTTTTTCAATATATCAGGTAAATCCTGAGAGGTTTCCAAACACCTAAGTGGTGTCATGGCTCCAATTGTGACAAGACCTCCAGCGCTTGATATCCCATCAAGCCCAAGATGCCCCAAGTCAATAACCAAAGGTAAAGTTCTATGCTGTAATCTTAAAAACATTCCCCCTGCCATGATAACTGCGCCTTTCGTTTCTACCAATCGCTCATATGCTTCATTTAAATCATTTGGCTGAATATATCGTGTTATTCTCATACGCCACCTCTCATCATATTTTTAACGCCTCTTCAGGAGACAAGGCTTTTGGAAGTGTCACTTTTAAATGCGATGGATCTTTTAAGCCATTCCCTGTGACCACCAATACAACTGAGTGCCCGTTACGAATTTCTCCAGAGGCCAACATTTTTTTAAGACCAGCAAAAGGAACAGCACCTGCAGGTTCTGCAAAAACACCAGTTGTCGTTGTCATCTCCAAAATTGAATCTTGTATCTCCGAATCTGTAACGGCAATAAACGCACCACCATTCCGGGCCATATAGGTACAAGCTTTAATAACATCTCTTGGATTTCCTACCGAAATACTGTCTGCAAGTGTTCTCGCTGGCAAAACTTGAGGTTTAAACGGCGCCCCTTTTTCATATACCGTTTTAATGGCAGCAGCCCCTGCCGCTTGAACACCGATGACTTTGGGCGTTCTGTCCACAAGCCCTAGCTTCATAAACTCTTCAAAGCCTTTAATTAGACCACTTATAACCGTTCCATCCCCAACACTAACAAACACATAATCCGGTACCTTATAGTCATTTTGAATTAAAATTTCAAAAGCGCCTGTTTTTTTACCTTCAGTCAAATAGGGATTGATTGCAGAATTCCGACAATACCACCCCTTCTTAAACCCCACTTTCATAGAAATATCAAATGCAGTGTCATAAGTGTCTTCTATCAAATGCACCTGTGCACCGGCTGCAATAAGTTGAGCCAACTTTCCTTTAGGCGCTGAAGCCGGAACAAAAATTACAGTTTTCAATCGGGTATGTGCCGATAAAATTGCCAGCGAAGATGCAGCATTCCCTGTTGATGCACAATAAATTGTGTTTGCATTTTGCTCAAGTGCCATATGAATTGCAATAATACTGGCACGATCTTTATAAGACCCTGATAAAGAGACCCCATCAAATTTAATCTGCAATTTTTCCAAGCCCAACACATTGGAAAATGTCAGCAAGGGTGTTCCGCCCACTGCAGAATCAATGGGGGTATGCCCCTTTACTGGCAGCAACTCTTTAAATTGAAATAAGGTGCCAGTTTTAGAATACATCGCCTGATTAACCGATATTGACTCATAATCATATACGACTTCCAGCGTTCCGAAAAGCGGGCCACAAGTTTCACAAGTATAGACCCCCGGTTCAGGACGATAGGTTTTTTGACAGGTAATACACCGTAATTCCATCATACAAGCACCTCAGAAATAGCACCAACAGGACAAAGTGATTGACATAGACCGCACCGAATACACCGTGATTGATCTAAAATAGGTTTTGGCCCTTTTCCATAAGCTTCAAAAGGACAACTTCTAATACAAATGCCACACGCTGTGCATTTTTCAGGATCGACTTTAGGAAAATTTCCCTTCCCGGAAGGTGTCAATTTAAGCCCCCCATGTCTAAGCGCATAAATTGACTCTATGCCATATCGATTCATAGCAGGAATCAAGTCTTCAACGATTTTTTCATACTGTTTACGGCCATATAAAAGGGCCCCAGATAGCATCTGTACCAAATCCGCCCCTGCAAGGATCATTTCCAATACATCCTCAGCTGACGCAACACCACCACAGGCAATAATAGGAACTTCTGGAAACTGAGCCCGTATCCGCGCAACACGTCTTAATGCAAATGGCTTAATTGCTGGCCCAGAAACCCAGCTGTCACCAAATTCATTTCCAATGAGTAAAGAACGGGTCTTTAAATCTACAACTGCACCCGGTCCAAATGAATTAAAAGCCACAATCCCAGCACCACCTGCTGCCAACACGGTTTCCACAAACTCAAATTCAGCAGTTACTTGGGGACTCATTTTTATAAAAACTGGTTTATCTGTATGAGATACAATCCCACGAACCACATCTAAAAGTTCTGCTTTATTATAATGGGTACTCACCTCAAAAAAATCAGCATATGGGTGAAGGGCAGGTACGATTTTCCTAAAATCGTCGGCAGTATAGCCAACACTTATTCCAAGCGGTTTTGTCTTTTGTTCTGTTAAAATGGGCAATATCTTAAGCCAATGCGCCAAAGAGTATTCACTCCATAATTCCGTATTGAATATCATTTGCTTCCGTGCGACTATACAAGGTTTCTTTACCTTGGCCCCCTCAACAGAGATTGTTTTGGTAACCAATCCACCAAGTGACAACTGATTCAAACTCAGCAGATTGTCTAAGCCTTCAACAATAGGTCCAGAGGCGGGTAAAAGTGGGTTATCAAAAACCATGCCCTTCAGTTTTACTTCCGTTCTACACATGTTTGCCTCCCAACTTATCCCAAATTACATGCACCGCATTTTTTGATGCCTCTAAATAACTATGGGTCAACCTGCCCTTGTCTACAATTTGATTGCCATTGACCCAGGCCTTTTGGACATCCATTTTTTCAAAAACGCCATAGAGCAAATGCGCGAAAATAGACTCTGAATCAATAGGGGTTGCCGGATTATAGTTTACTAAAATAAGATCCATCCGATATCCTGTTTTAAATCGACCAGTTTTTCGTCCCGTGACCCTTTCATAGTATAGGTAAGACTTCTCAATGGCATTTCTCAAGAAGTCAGGTGAAAGGCCTCCCAGTTGGTTGTTTGCCAAATAATAAATCCAAAGCCAACTGTTGGCGACATCTGTACCAAGACCATCTGTTCCGGCTAAAATTTGAATATCGTTCTCAATAAGTTCTTTAAAATCAACGGTTCCTACGCCATTATTTAGATTACTCTTTGGCGCAAGTGCCAAGACACATTCATGGTCTCGAATCCGTTGATAATCCGCGTGACTTAAATGGACACCATGTACCAATAAGCTGTCTGGCTTCAGGAGTCCATGCCTATTTAGTCTTTGAATGGGTGTTTCTGTGTACCGGTTTTGGTCATCAATGCTTTCAGAAACATGAACATGAATGAGCCCCCCATTCAATCTGGACCGGACGGCCCCCAAAGTTTTGTCACTAAGTGTCATTGAAGCATGCAGACCAAAATACGGCTGTCCTTTTCTAATAAAATTTTCATTTTCTGTTAAACACGCCTCAACTTGGTAACGATCACTTGTTTCAAAACAGGTTGTTCCATAGACACCAACTTCATCAAAACCACGCTTCACGGACTCGAGCGCCCCTTTAATTGCACCACTTGCGTTGTGGTCAACGATCCCTAAAACCCCATCTTGCGCCGAACATGCCCCATAGTAAATTGCAGAATGATACAAGTCCTCACACTCTAGAATGCGATCCATCCGCCACCAAATTTGCTCTAAAATATCTGTAAACGATTTGGGACTTGCTTTAAAATCAAATCCAGTTGCAAATACTGAATATGCATGCGTATGAAAATTAATAAATCCCGGTAAAATAAGCATTCCTTTTGCATCAATTATTGAATCCGCCCCTTTAAAATTTTCCATTGGGCCGACTTCTTGTATTGTTTCCTCAAAACAAACGTAGCCACTTTCTATATAAGTCACATAATCATATAGCCTAGCATTAATAATGGCCGTCATGATATCCCCCTCTTATGAAATGTCCCATATTTTCTTGTGGCATCCCATCTTTCACAACAAACGTCCCCCGGCTCAATGTGTGTATTATCGCTCCTTCAAATGTCATGTTTTCATAAATGGAACTGCAAGAATTAGCCGGAATCTGGCCTGTATGCGTGGTGCCATTCGGATCAAAAATCATTAAATCGGCATCATACCCCACCGCCACACGTCCTTTTCTTTGTAAGTTAAAGATTTCTGCTACATTTTTAGACATTTTTTCAACACTCCTAAGTCCAAACAAACCATATAGGGTCAAAAAACTATACCTTAAACCGCCAACCCCTTTGGGAATCTTTGAAGCATTGTCTGAATTAAGCTTTTCTACTGGTTTAAATGGGCAATGGTCCGTACCAATCGTGTGAATGGCGTGAAAATTATTTCTTAACTTTTGCTTTTCATCACAACTTCTAAATGGCGGTGCCAGTAGGTACTTTCCCCCTTTATTTGACTTGAAAACGCTCTTATCGAACATAAAATACTGAGGACATGTTTCAATAAAAATCTGTTCAAGGCCTTTAAGTGCTTCTACACCACTGCCACTGCTTACATGAACCACATACAATGTCCCCTTACCCAGATTCTGTTTAAGTGCGTCTATTGCAGATAATTCTGCTTTGATTGGCCTCGAGTCTTCATATGTTTCAATACACGTATGACTTGGATCAACATATTTATCATCTTCTGCATGTACTAGTGTTAATACATCTGAAGCCAACAAAGCCCTTAAATCATCTGAAGCAATCATGCGATTCGATTCTGAATAGGTCATAAAAACTTTTATTCCGAGAAGTCCCTTTTCCTTTACCGCACCCACCAGATTTTGTATATTGCCTTGAAAATTTCCGAGCGTGGCATGGAACCCATAGTCAATGGGACACTTTAAAGCAAGTTTTTTACGTGTCTCAAAGGCTGTGTCAAGATGTGCTTCACTGGAAATAGGATCCAAAAAATCAATTACTGTTGTAATGCCCCCAAGAGCAGCTTCATAACCACCAGATTCAAAGGTGTCACAACTGGTATAGTCACCGACATTAAGCTCTAAATGAACATGTGGGTCAATTAACCCCGGTAGAATCCACAAACCACTTGCATCCAGTGTTTCTTTTGCTGGAAATACAACGCCTGTAATCGCAACGATTTCACCCGATTCGATGTAAACGTTTGTTTCGTAGAAGTCACCACCCCTATAGACTTTTCCATTTATAATCCCCAAATCATACATACTTATTCTCCGTGTTTATGGCGCCAACCTTGAATTTCACGGTCTACTTCTTCAATTATCGAAACTTGTTTCTCCCAAAATTCTGGCTCTGCCAATGCTCTTAAAGCCTCAACTGATTTACCTTGTTGTTCTACCCATGTATAGTATTTTAAATTGTGCCATCTTAGTCTATTGTAACGGTCGCCCTCAAAGAAATAGGCCGGTTCTTGCCCCTTAACGGTCTTCTGATAAAGCGAAGGTACATTTTCCATAGTCACATCTGGCATTTTAGCCATAACCGACTCATACCTGTCTATAGCATCTGTGGCAACTGTGAGTATATTTTCGCCTTCACTAAGGCCATAGTACTTTGCCGTTTTAATGGCGCCAATCACATTGGCACACCCTGAAATTCCCAACTTATCTGACATGAACTCAACCAAATCAGGATCAACAAATTGTTTGAGATAAGCCTTTCCTGTCTTAGAGGTTATTAGCTTAAGAAGGTCTTTAGCGTCCATTTCATCGATTTGAACAACACCATCCATATTCATAACATTGTGAATCCAAGTAACATGTTTGTCACCAATGCCCTGAATATCATGTCCACCGAATCCATTTAAGGATAAAGTTGGACATTGAACCGGTTCTCCTGCCACTATTTTACATTCTGGAAAAACTTTTTTAACCAAATCGCCACTGGCAATTGTACCCGCAGAGCCTACTGTCAATACAACAGAAGCAATGCGTCCGTTTCCAATTTTCTTTTCTTTTACAAGTTCAACCATACTGTTTCCGGTTACATAATAGTGAAAACGATAATTCCCAAAAGCTTCAAATTGGTTGAGAATCCTTATTCTTTCTGGATCTTTAGCCTTCAGTTCATGTGTTTTATCATATATTTCCTTAACATTGGATTCACATCCTGGTGTCGGAATCACATCCGCACCATAGGTGCGAATCAAATCAAATCGCTCCTGAGACATTTCTTCCGGTAGAATCACCAAAGAATGATAACGCATACGGGAGCTTACCCAAGCACCGCCCACACCATAGTTTCCTGTGGAAGGCCAAACCATTATGTGCTTTTCAGGATCAACTTCGCCTGACACCACCTGTTCCACCAAAACAGAATAAGTTGGTCCAACTTTATGGGATCCTGAGGGAAAATCTTTTGCGTAAAGTACAATAATATTGGCATCAACCCCAGTAAATGCCTTTGGCAATATAAAATAACGCACATCGTTATTAAAGTCTCGCCACGTGATGTTGAATAAGTTAACTGGATCCAGCGGATCTTCTTTCGATGCCGTTTCTGCTTTTTTTCGAATTGCCGGATCAATTTTCCACGGGTGCAACATTTCTTCATATGTAGGTCCAATAATAGGTGTAATCATAGCGCCTCCTAAAGGGTTAATGCCATAACTGCCTTTGCAGTATGCAATCTATTTTCTGCTTCTTGATAAACGATTGACTGTGACCCATCAATAATCGAGTCTTCCACTTCATTCCCTCTATCCGCCGGTAAAGCGTGCATATAAACAGCTTTTTCGTCAGCAAGGGCCATAACACTCTCTGTGCACTTCCAGTCTTTAAAATCTTCAATTGAAACATTTGGAATTTTTCCACTCCATGAACCCCAATTTTTAGGAATGACCACGTCCGCATCCTTATAGGCCGATTCCATATCATCTGTTACAACAAAACTGCCATTATAAAGGCGTGCATTTTCTTTGGCCTCTTCAATAACCCAATCTGGCAGTTCAAATCCTTTAGGATGTGCCAGGGTTACTTGCATGCCAAAACGCGGAAATAATAAAGCCTGTGTCAAAGGGACACTTATTGGTTTTTTATGACTTGTTGCATAGGCCCAAATAATTGAAACTTTTAGCCCATCTGTTTTCTTTTTAACTTCACGAATTGTCATAAGGTCTGCAACACCTTGCATTGGATGGTACAAATCACATTGAAGATTGATCACAGGTCGAGACGCATATTTTGCCATTTCGTTCAAATACGCATTTCCTAGCCCCCAATTGCAATATCTACAAGCAATTCCATGTCCAAAACTGGACAATATAACACCTGTATCTTTAGCCGACTCACCATGACTAATTTGCATGGTAGAAGTATCCAAATAATTTGCATGGCCACCCAGTTGCGCCATACCCATTTCCATAGAGTTCCGGGTTCTTGTTGAAGCTTCAAAAAACATAAGCGCTATGGTTTTATACTGGAGAAGTGGTGTTGGTTCGCCCATATAAAAACGTCTTTTGAGATCAGATGCAACATCCAAAACCATTTCTATTTCAGCGTTGGTCCACTCTCTTAATGTAATAAAATGTTTCCCTTTTAAATGACTATACATAAGTCCCCTCCTCTAGTTCAGAAATAAATGCCATGTAGGTTTCCACAGCCTGAACCAAATCTAACTTTCTTATTTTTTCATTCGGCGCATGGGCTTCTGCCTCATCGCCCGGTCCGTAACCCACACATGGTATGCCCTTCATCCCCATAATGGAAACCCCATTTGTGGAAAACGTCCACTTATCCGTACTGGGTTTTTGACCTTGAATTTTGTAATGAGCCGTTTCCATGGCCCTTACTATGCCGTGATTTTCCGGTATGGTCCAAGTTGGAAAGTAACATGGCACATCTGGCACATATCCCTTATAAGAAGGTTTATTGTATCTGTACATTTCAACCTTTCTTTCCGCCCCTTTCAACGCTTCAATTTCACCAATTGCTGTATCCGCAGTTTCGCCTGCGGTTAACCGTCGATCTATAGAAATAGAACATCCGTCAGCCACAGCACATCTCGATGGCGCTGTTGAAAAAATTTCAGACACCACCAGAGTTCCTTTCCCAAGAAAATCGTCTGGTTTCAATGCGCCGTTTAATTGATCAAGTTCATCTATAATTTTAGCCATTTTATAGATTGCATTGTCTCCTCTTTCAGGTGCAGACCCATGTGCGCTGATACCATCCACAGAAACACGTATTTCCATACGTCCCCTATGGCCTCTATAGACCCTTAAAGAAGTCGGCTCTGTTAGAACTACAAATTCAGGGGTCAATACCCCTTCGTTTAAAATATATTGCCAGCAAAGACCATCACAATCTTCTTCTTGTACAGAGCCAACCACCCAAACCTGCCAATTGTTTAAAAGATCCATTTTCTTGGCCAAGGCTGCCGCATGCATGGCTGAAACAAAACCTCCGGTTTGGTCGGATGCCCCCCTTCCAAAAATATGCGTTTCATCTTCTTTACCCGTAAAAGGGTCAAAAGTCCACTGCTTAGGATTACCAACATCTACTGTATCAATGTGGCCATCAAATGCCATAATTCTTTTCCCCGATCCAACTCGGCCCAGTATGTTCCCCATACCATCAATCTTGATTTCATCAAAATCAAGGTCTTGCATCATCCTTTTAATAGCTTCAATTACAGCACCTTCTTCACTGCTTAAAGAAGGGATTGCAATGAGAGCCCTCAAATCCTTGTAAATCTGATTAATCAATTCCCTTTTCAAAATGATTCACCTCCAGCCAATTTTTAAGTAAATTTGTTGCAACTGTTTCTTTATATGATTTTGTAGACCTTTTATCGTCATGACTTTCATAAAGTGCTTCATATCCTTGAATGATTTCATCAAAAGGAACACCTTTTGCAATTTTATGCTCCATGGCCCTTGACCGGATAACCGTGTCATTTAAAGCACCAATTGCCACCCTCACATCTGTTTGTGTCCGAACGGCTAAAAAGGAAACTTTGGAGAGAATGCTTGCACGTCTTTGTCCCATCTTTTCATAAACAAATGTGTCACATTTAATTTTAGGCAAAATAATTTCAGTGAGCAGTTCATCAGGACGTCTTGAAGTTGTGTATTTTTTGACAATAAACTCTTGAATTGAAATTTCACGCGTCTCATTTAAGGATCTTAAAACAAGACGGGCATCGGCAAGATAAAGTGGGGGCAGTAAGTCCGCAACACTGGCTGCATTTACAATATTGCCGCCCAAAGTTGCTGCATTTCTTATAGCAGGTGTTGCCATTTGTGACACCACAGCTTTAAAATAGTTAGGCAATACTTTTGAACTGGCTGCCTGAGCCTGTGTAACCAAAGCGCCCATATGATAGGCCTCTTCGTCAACCCAAATGCGCTTAAGCGAATCTAGATGACTGATAAGAAGAACGTCTCCTTTAAAATGCCGGGTTGAACCCTGCCAATTTCGCGCCCTAATCATGAGGTCAGTTCCGCCTGCAAGTGGGCTATAAGTCTTTTTATGCATATATTCGAGCGCTTCATCAAGTGTACTTGGCATAATGGTTTCAAACACTTATTCCACCTCCTCTTGTAACAATTGGACTGCTTTAAAAATGGTTTGATACCCTGTACATCTGCAAAGATTGCCTGAAAGTGCCAATTTCACATCTTCAAGAGAATGTTTCTCCCCAGTCTTGAGCAATGCATAAGTTGCCATTACCATGCCAGGTGTACAAAAGCCGCATTGAACTGCGCCTGCTTTAACAAAGGCCTCTTCTATGCGTTTATAAATCTCTCTTTCTTTAAATTGTTCAATGGTCTCTACTGATTTTCCAATAACATTGCCAACAGGTACAAGGCACGAATTGTAGATTTCATCGTCTATTAACACCATACATGCGCCACATTCACCTTCTTGACAGCTTTCCTTAGTTCCTGTAAGTCCCTGATCCACCCTGATTACATCCAAAAGTCGTCGCGTCAAATCTTTTGGGACTTCAACTTCTTGAGTGTTTAATTTGAATTTTTCCATACGCTAAGTGTCCTTTCTATGATTTCAGGTGTAACTGGAATGGTAAATGTTTCATGACCAATTGCGTCTTCAATAGCCGCAGAAATTGCGGGTGCAACACCAACCAAAGTCAATTCGCCAACTGCCTTGGCGCCAAATGGGCCATCCTCATATGGATTAATCACCCATTCAACAGTCATTTCAGGTATATCCATAGGCGTTGGAATTGGATAACTTGAAAAAGCAAACTGCTCAATAAAGCCCCCTTTGGAAGTCATGTGTTCCATCAAGGCATACCCCAAACCCTGAATCATGCCACCATGGGCCTGACCTTCAGACATTTGTTCATCTATAGGCCGTCCAACATCATAACAGCTCCAAATATGGGTACATTTCACTTCATAAGTCAAAGGATTTACTTCAACACGCGCAATTAATGCAACCCAAGAGTAAGCCAGATAGGCATTGCCTTTAAAAGTTTCCTGATCCCAAACCACATAATCTGGCTTTTTATAGGATTCAACTGCAGTGTAGGTCCCTAATTCTTGTAGATGTGGCTTTAGATCAAGGGCTGCACGGTACAATAACGCCCCAACGACCATGGTTGTTCTTGAGGCAACTGTTGGTCCTGAGTCTGGAACTTTTGAAGTATCCGGTATTTCATACTTTACACGGCTAATAGGGATTTCCAGTGCGCTTGCCACTATTTTTGAAAGTGCCGTTATAGCACCTTGTCCCATTTCAACATTTGAAACCAATATAGTCACCATGCCATCTGCTTCTTTACGTAAATGAACCACTGCTTTTATATGAGCCGCTTCTCCATCACCAGTAAATCCACCCCCATGAGGGACAACTGCAACGCCATAGCCGACCCATTTCTGTTTTTTTTCAGAAGCCATATTCGCTTCTGCTAATTTTCGACACTTATCTGACAATTCGTGCAGTGGAATATGTTCATGAAAAATCCCCTCTGTGCTGGTTGGGTCTCCTTCCACAACAAAATGATTTTCTCTAAACGTCATTGGGTCTAAATTTAGTCGATTGGCCAAATGTGTCATGTGAAGTTCAAGTGCATATAGGCTTTGAGGTGCACCAAACCCTCTAAAGGCACCTGTAAACACATTATTGGTACGAACTGTTTTGCCTTCAATTCTCAAATGGTCCACCTTGTAGGCCCCTGTCATTGTAAGTAAGGCACGTTGTAAAACAACATCACTAAGGCCCAAGTAGCCTCCAGCGTCTAAGAGAATTTCCATTTCCATCCCTTGTATCTTCTGGTTCTTAACATATGATTTTACATAGATACGCGCAGGATGGCGTTTGGTTGAAAAGGCAATATCTTCTCGGCGATCGAGGATCAACTGCACAGGTTTTTTCAATTTGTAGGCAGCAGTTGCAACCTGACAGGCTAAAAGTGATGGGTATTCTTCTTTTCCGCCAAATGCGCCACCGGTGGTTGCTTGAATAACACGCAACCTATCTTCATTCCATCCCGTCATGTGTTTTAAGGCATTCAATATGTAATAAGGGCACTGCATAGACCCTTCCACTATGATAACCCCTTCTTCAAAGCGACCAATCATACCTTGTTTTTCCATATAAAGTTGTTCTTGATAGGGGGTTCTGAACGTTTCCTCCAAAACAAAATCGTATTCTATCGTGTTGAGATTCCCCTTTTCAATGGTGTGTGCCGTCAAAATATTCGAGGGAACTTTAGAAGCTGTGTCAAGGTCAAAGAATGGGTCCTCTTCAAGGATATAATCAATTTCAATACCTTCCATATATCTTAAAACAGCGTCTTTATCCGAACCAACAATCAATGCGATTGGCTCACCAGCATAATAAATTGTTTCATTTGAAAACACTGGCATTGCTGTATCAATCATAGAGACTTCATTGTTTAAAATAACATCTTTAGAATCAATCACATAAATGCCCTGGGGACACTCTGGATATTTGATTTGGTTTATTCTCGCCCTTGCATGATCAGATCTTAATGTTTTAGCATAGAGCATTTCAGGATAGACCTTGTCTTCAATATATTTTGCCATCCCCCTAATTTTTGCTCTCGAATCAATGCGTTCAACAGAATCCGTAATCTTCATATTTTCCCTCCCTATCCATTTAATGGCTGCCGAATTCTTATAATTCTGAATATTCAGACTTTTATTTTATCGTACCTAATTATTGAAAAACATTCAATCAAAAATCTTAAAATATGTTAAAATAGAACAATGAATACTTGAAGGAGAAGGCTATGATTCAATTTTTGATTCGCTTTTTTATAAAAAATTATGAGTCTGTGGATCAACCCAGTGTAAGGGAACACTATGGTATCCTTTCTGGCGTTTTAGGACTTATCTGTAATTTACTGCTTTTTTTTATTAAACTTACCATTGGTCTGCTTATGAATAGCATAGCCATTTTATCGGACGCCTTTAACAACTTTACCGATATGGGTGCATCACTGGTTATACTTGTGGGGGCAAAAATGAGCAATAAACGCGCAGACAAGGAACACCCCTATGGGCATGGCCGATATGAGTATATTGCCTCTTTAGTGATTGCTTTTATTATCCTATTGGTAGGACTTGAACTTTTTAAAAGCGCCTTTTCAAAAATTTTGACACCTGAGCCTGTAACCTTCAAATGGTCACTTATTATCATTCTTATAGCCTCTATTGCTGTCAAGCTATGGATGTTTAGTTACAACCGCTATATTGGTAAAAAAATCGATTCAAGTGTCAACCGGGCAACAGCAGTTGACAGTTTAAATGATGTGGTTGCCACCAGTGCTGTTATTTTCTCTGCTGTTGTGGGCAATTATGTGGATTTCCCCATTGATGGCATTGCAGGCGTTATTGTTTCGGTTATGATTGTAAAAACTGGTTATGATGTTGCAAAAGATACTGTGAATCTTTTACTCGGTACATCTCCAAGTCAAGAAACGGTAGACAGGATTACAACACTTATTTTAGAAAACAATCATATTGGTGGCTTACACGATTTAAAGGTCCACGATTATGGCCCTGGTCGTAAAATTGCCTCTGTGCACGTGGAGATCTCTGAACAAATGAATCTGATAGAGGCCCATCATGAAATCGACCTCTTAGAACAGAAAATACTTTCTGAAATGGGAATAGATATCGTCATACATGTGGACCCCGTTTCAAATAGTGGCATGTCTCCAATACTCTAAAAAAGACTATCCATTTTTATAATTTTATCTTATAATATTTAGGTAATCTAAATATTTGGAGGTGTCCTTTGTTAAAGAAATTTGTTCAATACTATAAACCTCATAAATTCTTATTTGGTATGGATCTACTTGTTGCGTTCTCAATGGCCGGTATCGATCTTATTTTTCCAATGTTTTCACGTAGCATTGTCAACGACCTAATCCCAAATGGAGATGTCCGTCGAATTGTTATCTTTTCAAGCATTATTTTATTGCTTTACTTCCTCAAAATCGGTTTTAACTACTTTGTAGGCTTTTGGGGGCACATTCTTGGGTCTAGAATCGAATTCGATATGCATAATGACCTATTTTCCCATATGCAGAAATTGGAATTTTCGTTTTTTGACAATAATAAAACCGGTCAACTTATGAACCGATTAACAGGCGATCTCAATGAAGTAACAGAACTTGCCCACCACGGTCCAGAGGATTTATTCGTTTCCTCTGTCATGTTGATTGGAAGTTTCATTTTACTGTTCCAAATCAATTGGATGCTCACACTGATTGTTTTCTTTTTTGTTTTCTTAACGATATTTTTCTCAATTCGCATGAGGCGGTCTATGACGCGTACCTTTAGAAATGTCAGGTCTAAACAAGCGGATATTAACGCCCAACTTGAGAGCAGTCTTTCAGGAATTCGTCTATCCAAAACATTTGCAAATGAACCCTATGAAATTGAAAAATTTTATGTCGCAAACGATGCCCATCTATCCTCTAAAAGAGACTCTTTCAAAGCAATCGCCGTCTATACATCTGGCAACAACTTTTTTATCGATATGATGACCTTGTCATCCATGGTCGCAGGTGGTTTGTTTGTCTTAAAAGGATTAATCAATTATGGAGACTTACTCGCATTTACCCTTTACATCTCTTTCTTCACAAAGCCAATTCGATCCCTTATTCAATTGACCCAGCAACTCCAATCTGGAATGGCAGGATTTGAACGTTTTCTTGAAGTAATGGCTATTGAACCCACTATTAAAGATGCAGATCATGCCAAACCGATTGAGGCTATGAAGGGCAATATTGAACTTAGAGACGTTTCTTTTAAGTATGAATCCACTGGAGAATGGGTTCTTAAAGATTTTTCACTTGAAATACCAAAAGGAAAAACTGTTGCTTTGGTCGGTCCATCAGGTGTTGGAAAAACCACAATTACGCAATTGATTCCTAGATTTTATGATGTTGCATCTGGTCAAGTTTTAATTGATGGGCATGATATCAAAGATTTGACATTAACGTCACTGAGAAGTCAAATTGGAATTGTTCAACAAGATGTGTTCTTGTTCTACGGGACTATAAGAGATAACATTGCTTACGGGAGGCCCGGTGCAACTGATTCAGAAATAATGGATGCAGCCAGAAAAGCCAATATCCACAATTTCATTATTGGCCTAGAAGATGGGTATGGCAGTATGGTGGGCGAAAGAGGTGTCAAACTCTCCGGAGGTCAAAAACAACGTATTGCAATTGCACGCGTATTTTTAAAAAACCCACCTATTTTAATCCTTGACGAAGCAACTTCTGCACTGGACAATGAGAACGAACTGGCGATCCAAAATTCAATCGAAATTCTTGCGAAAAATAGAACCACGCTTATTATTGCACATCGTTTATCAACCATAAAAAACGCAGATGAAATTCTGGTTATGACTGAAACTGGCATTGCAGAACGCGGAAGCCATGATAGATTACTTGAAAGAGACGGCCTCTACAACAGACTGTATCACGCGCAGTTTAAAGGCTATATCCCAGATACTTCAAAATAAACAAACACCTCTTGTAGGCGCTGACATAGTCGCCACAAGAGGTGTTTTAAATTTCACGATATAAAATAAGGTCTTCATATACCACTGAAGGGACATACGCTTTTACAGTTTCAGGGTTAAGTCGAAGAAATGTTCCCGAAATCGGAATCTGCTGTCTATTATAATCCACAAGTCGGTTTTCACACGCTAAAATCCTACTCATCAAATCGCCGTATGGCTCACTGGAAAAGAATACATCTATTGAATAGCCTTTAATTAGAGATTTGATAAAATCAACATGCTTCATCTGTATCTCATGTGTATAGCCAGAATCTTTAGGGACACCGTGTCCTGCAATCACAATTACCTCTGGGTATAAGGCGCGTATCCACGCCATTCGTTTCTCTATGGGAATCTTCGTTACCTGATCTGCTTCATAAACGATAACAATGAGTTGGTCAACTTCAGTCAGCGCAGTTTCAATTAAATACTGATGTCCCTTGTGAAGGGGGGCAAATTTTCCTACTGTAAGTCCTGTTCGCATATTACTCCTTATGTGTTTCCAGCCATATTAAAAAATCATCCTGAGACAAGGGTTTGGAAAAATAATACCCTTGATAGAACATAGATGTCATGGATTTTAAACCTATAAATTCTGCTTCAGTCTCGACACCCTCTGCAATAATTTTCATTTGAAGCCTTTTAGCTAATGAAACAATTGTCTCCATAATCTCATTGGTTTTAGAATCTGTTAGATATTTATTGGTAAACTCTCTATCAATCTTAAGTGCATCCACTTCAAATCGATTTAGATAGAAAAGTGACGAATAGCCGGTGCCAAAGTCATCTAAATGAACTCTATAGCCCGCTTCCTTCAACGCTTTCAAGTGCATTTCAGCATGATCCATATGTTTTGAAAATGCAGTTTCCGTTATTTCCAAAATCAAGGAATCTCTTGAAATTTCAAAATAATCAACTCTTGAATTTAGCAGGTCAATAAACCCTGGATTAATCAGTTCCAAAAATGAGATGTTAATTGAAATTGGCAACGCCTGACCATACATCTCTTTGAGCTTTTTCTTGAATTTTAAAACCTGTTCAATAACAAATAGGCCAACTAAATCTATATTTCCAGTATTTTCAGCAATGGGTATAAATAAATCTGGCAGAATCATACCGTACACCTTATGATGCCATCTAATAAGAGCCTCTGCCGAAACAATTTCACCATTTTCATTTAGAATGGGTTGATACACAACTGAAAATTCTTCAAGAGATGCCGCATGATGTAAGTCATTTTCAAGTTGAGACCTATAATTGCGTTCTTTAAGCATATCAGCATCAAACCAGTTAATTTCATATTCTATTTTAGATTCAGATTTTGCAATTTCTGCATATTGAATCATTTGAGTCGGATCTTCACAACTATGGTCTACAAGATAGGCGCCAATAATCATGGTTGTTTTGATCATCATATTTTCCAATATTTGAATTGCTGGAAGTTGGATTTTTAAATTCCTAAAAAATAAGACGGCATCTTCAACAGCATGTTCTGGAATTAACAAAATATATTTGCCAACACCAATGTCATATAAACCACTATGATTCAAGGCATCAAAATAGGCATCCAATTTTGTTCCAAGGTCTTTATGAAGGGCCTCTATCACGTGTTGATCAAGTGTGTCCATGTAATGATTTAGCTCAGAAAAACTCATACAAATCAACACATGATTTTCAGGAGCTGACCCTGTCAACAAGCGTTTTAACGCTCTAACTAAAAACGCCTTGTTTTTCAACTGCGAAACAGGATCGTGAAATGCAAGGTATTCAATTTGTGTTTTATAAGCATTGAGCTCATCATAATTGTCCCTAAGCGTTTCCTCTGAAGCGGCCATCTCCTGGTATAAAGCTTGGATTTCCATATTATTTTCTTTTAGGGCTTCATTAGCGTCTTCAAGATTCATCATTAATTTTTTTATTGCCGCCATCATTCGGTTAAAGGCACTGGACATATTTCCGATTTCATCTTTTGCTTCATAAGAATGCACGACGGTTAAATCGCCACTTGCAGCTTTTTCCATCAAGTCGCTTAAGTTTACAATGGGCTTTGTAAAAGATACAGAGAGTTTACGAAGGGCTAAAACAAATAAGAAACCAAATACTGCTGCAGAAACATAAAATCCATTTAAGAATGATTTTAGCCCTGCATGCACACTTTCCCCAGAAACCGAATAACAAAATGTCCATCCAGGCGTCCCCTCAATAACACGCGTAAATATGTATTCTTTACGCCCATCAATTTCAACCAGTTCATTTGTCAGCTCTTGTCCTTTCTTCAAAGGATCCACATAAGAAGACAAGCCAAAATAATCACCTTCAAATATATTGGTGTCAAAAACATATTGTGACACCGGATGGGAAACCACAGTTCCAGAAGCATCAAAAATCCAGCCATACCCATTGGTTTCAGCAGATAATGTTTGGGCAACTTGTGTGATTCGATCCAAATGAATACTTGCCCCTACTAGTGAAAGATTCCCTGATGAATCTGGAACACGTACTGTTATGACAAAAGTCTTTTCACCTGTGCTTCTTAGTACTATAGGCTCACCAATGTAAAATTCATGTTCACCTGAAACAATTGCCTTATAATGCGGACGATCCGATATATCTACAGCATACCCAAGAGAAGTTATATTGACACCGCTTTCATTTGCGTAGATAATCTGAATAAAATCAGGGTTGGCAACTTCCCCATAGGCTACAAGTTCACGTTCTATCAAATATCGATCACCTGACTTAAATACTGGGTTCTGTGCAATCATACGGATCTCATTAAGATAACTGGCCACAAGTATGGAAATTTCATCTGCCTTCGATTCAACAACTTCCACATTTAAGGCATCGGTAAAAGGTTTGACGTTTCGATTTAAATTATAATTAACCAGCGCAATCAAAACAGAGGAAAAAAACATAAAAAGAATCAAGAACCCAATTAGCAACTTTGAACTTAATGATTTCATGGTTTTCCTCCATTTCTCTTACACTTTATAGAAGTGTCCTCAATACTTTTAGTGATGCCTCATACCCTGTTACTAAAAAATCTATACTTCCCATGGAACGCGTCTCATAATTTCTAAGTACGCCATAACAATAAGGTATAGCCACGCTTTCAACTCTTTCAAAAATTTGATTATGTGCTGGGCGGCAACTTTTTAAAAAAGTATTCAGTTTTTCAATTTGCGGGTTGGTCACATCTTTGAAAACTGGTCCCGGCAAATGGTCTTCAAATATATAGCGTTTACTTTTTAGGTGATTAAAAGCTTCTTCAATAAGTATGCGTTCTTCGTTTGATTTTATGTCAATTCCATCATAGTCAGCATAAAATGAAGCCTCTCTTAAAGGCACTGAATCAAGTGTAAGTTTCTCAATTGTTTCAGAATATTGTTTGCCCAAACCATGACACAATTTGCAATTTACAAAAGTATTCTTAAAGACAAATTTCTCATCCCTATAAAGCGCGCCACTGCCTTTACACAGTGTACATGTTTCTCTAGGACTTGCTACTTCTCTTTTTCCTGAACCATGACACGTGGCACATACCAGACCGGTGCCCTGACACGTGATACAGTAATCCTGTAGATAGATTCCTAGCCCTCCACAAGTTGGGCAAATTTCATAAGTCGCCACAGAATCAGGGGCTACTTTACACTCACAAACGACAGTTTTATTTTCAACTTGTGTTGATCCCACTCCGTGACACCTAGGACATTTCTTTTTTTTGCTTTGAACAACTTCATCGACCATAGCAATAACATCCCCGCCACGTCCATTGCAAGCAACACACTTAATTGGATCACTTTGAATCCGTCCCTCAATTTGAAGTCCCTTTATTGACGTCAAATTCTGAATTTTACTCAGATAATCATAAACGGTTTTATCGAGTTGCTCTTTTGTTGTTATTACGTTCTGAACACTTGAAATCCTATGTTGTCTTGATGTTTTCCCACGTACAGAAAATCGCCTCACAAGTACAAACCACCCTGTTTTTATATCACAATTTTCTACCCCTTCAACACCTTCTAAAATAGTTCTGAAGTATTTCAATGGCATTGTAAACTGGTCTAAAAAGTCTTGCTCTGTCATAAAAGTCTCTCCCAAAACACATCTACAGACTCTCCCCAATATTCATATATTTGATAGGTTATAAGAAAAGATGGGGCAAATTGATTTGCAGCATGCCGAATTTCCATCAGTTTATCCTCTAAAACTTTTTCAATGTGATAGACGGGTTGACCTGTAAATATAACTAAAAAACGTCCAGGTCCCAACCTGCCCAATACCCCAGGTAACTCTTTCAGAAAATCAGATGTACGTCTCAACAAATAGTCCCCCATTGGCCGCCCCTCTTTTTTGTTAATCTCAATGAGCGATGTGATTTCAATTGCAACGGCACAGACCAGTTTCATTTTAAGTTCTGCTTCTTTAAGGATCTCAAGAAATTGTGTTTTCATCCTTATATCATTTGGGAGTTGTGTCAAAACATCCAGTTCAAAAGCCCGATACCTTTTTTCTCGGTTCATTTTATTCTGTTCAATACAGGTGACCCCTTTGGCTTTAATGGGCCTGCCCTCTTGATCATAGTCTGTGATTTCAACTGTTTCACTTATCCAAACTGGCGATTCACTGGACGTTCTAATCCGAAAACTTACTTGATATTTGTCAATTTCACCAGCCATTAACGACAAAATTTTTTGACGTACTTTAGGATAATCCTCAATGTATATCTGATTTAAAAACAAATCATACATGACAGGCTCAACAGCCTCGAGTTGATAGTCTTTAAGCCTGAAATCAGCGCATTCAACCCAATTTGATTTTATATGCCATATCCAAAATTCTTCAGTCATCTGTCTGCCTCCTAAATCATACATACCCAAAAAAACAACACGCAAAAAAAAGTTGACATGAAAGTCAACTTCAAGATTTTCGTTTAAAAAATGAAATTTTTTCTTTGACACCATTGGCACTTTTCTTGCCTAGATTTCGAATCATAACTTCAATGTATCTAAACCGGGCTTTTCGGGCGTCTTTTCGGGCACGCTTTCGTAAGGTTTCTTCGGAGACACCATCTCCCGCAATACCTGCCAACACCCTATACTTGAAACGATTACCATTGTAAATGATAAAGGCATAATTTCCCGCTGCTTGAAGGATGGGACTAATGGTCTTTACAACAACACCCAAAAATGGAATAGAGTCTCCCAGTGTTTTCCCGGTTTGTGCTTCGAAAATTTCACTAAATTCCTCTATGAATTCCTGAACCATATCTTCAATTTCATCATCAAACTCTTCCAAAACGCCTGATAAGGATGCAATTGAAAAAATCGAAAAATACATCTGCCAAAGTTCATTTAGAGAGTATCTAATTTTTATACGCTGAGAAAGTGTGTGTAACAAACGCGCATTCCCAAAAATGAGTGTCAGCCCATCTATTACAGAGTTGGGGGATATCATCACTGTGGCCGTCAGCTTAAAAGCAAACTGTCTAATAATGCGATCAAATCCGGCAATCTGATTTTCAAAATATTGAGTGATCCAATTGATGCCTTCTTGTCTAGAGTTTTCAAATGCTGCGTTCATTTCTTCTCGCAAAAGATACTCTAATTCCCGTTCTAAAGCAGTTCTTACTTTCTTTAGTGCCTTTAAATCACCTTTTAATGCTTTTGTTATCTCTGGTATTGAGGGTCTATTCCGATATTTAATGATTGGGATACCAAGAAAATAAAACCCTGCACCGAGAATAAAAATATAAATGCCACCTTCTATCCAAAGATAGTCAAAGCTCACCCAACGCGCAAATCGAACGATATTTGCACCCATTAAAAAAACAAAATAAAAAGTGAGAAATGCCAATAGCGTTTTAATTATTTTCATTTATGGTTTTCACCTTCTCATCCCACGTCTGCTCACTAAAATCACGCCCATACAAAAGGATATTTTCTGGTGGTGCATCCATCGGACTTCCTAGAGGATATGATTCTGTCAAATAGATACTCACGAGCTGGTCTTTTAATGTATCCATTGGTATCTTAAACTTCAAATCAACACCTATATGTTCGCCGTTTTTCCACAGATAACCGCCACCCTTAAATGAAATTGTTTCACCAGATTCCAGTTCAAAGTGAAAGGCATAACTCTTTTCGCCACCCAATTCATAATCTACACCAGATTCATTTGTAAACACAATAAACCCATCGGCGGCATCCGGTTTTTCATACAATTTAAAATTAGAAATTTCAAAGGCTTCGTTTAATCTGTCTGGCAAATTCACTTCAACAAACGTCCCTGTCAGTCCATTAAATAAAGATTTCATTTCACCAGATTCTTCAGCAAAATAAACCACATTATCTCGACTAGATGTCTCAGAATTCTTATATGTGTAAGTTTCAACAATTTGTGCTTTATAATAGATTTGCCCATCTAATTCTATGGACTCAACCGCTTCTACACTTACATCTATGCCTTCAAATCCAGCTTGCAGTGCAGAGTCTATAGAAGTCTGATAGGTTTCTCTCACTGGAACGCCCATTTCCTCAACTTGCTCATCCGCGTAGGTTAGGGCTAAAATTGCCTCTAAATCATTCTCCAGTACACTGGCATATACACGCTCAATTGATGTTTTAATGTTTTTTTCAATGCTAATATTTTCGGTAGGCTCCAGATCACATCCGGTCAAAGCCAACACAATACCTAAAAAAACACCTAAAATTTTAATCTTCATTGATGACCTCCTCATATTGATTCAATTTTTATAATACATTTTTACGTGGTTTTGTGCAACTGGGATGTGATACAATAATACTATATTCTAGGAGGATTCTATGTCACCTATACTAAAATTGCTAGATAATGCTCGGAAAAATGCACTTGATAAACCCGATACTTCATTGATCTATGCGACTCAGGCTTTAGAACTTGCAAAAGAAACGAGTGACCCTACATCAGAAGCTAAAGCGCTTTATTATATGGCTTACGCCTGCAGGGTAAAATCGGATTACGCATCAGGACTTGCCTACGCATTCCAATCGCTTGAGCTGTTTAAAATGAATCGGTCGCCAGAAGGAATGCTAAAAGCAATTAACATCATTGGAATAATTTATTTTTATTTTGGTGCGTATTCTGAGGCACTTTCCTATTTTATAAAAGCCCTTGAGTTAATTGAGGACATTGACAATCCAAATATGGAATCATCTGTCTACAACAATATAGGTGAAATCTATAGAATGGCTGAGTCGTACACTCAAGCCATTGATTACTATGAAAAAGCTGTTCTTGTCTGCGAAAAACATGAAGAATGGCATAATAAAGCAGTGATTCTATTAAATATTGGCGAAATTCATTTTAGAAAATCCAACTACTCAGATGCCATCAAAGCGGTTCAAACCGCTTATGAAATCCTTATAAACTCAGGAGACCCTATAAGTCGAGGTGAAGCCGAAACCAAACTCGGTAAAATCTATATGCGTGAGGGTGATTTTGAAAAAGCGGAAACCTATTTCACTCTAGCCTATACAAATCTCACACGCATTAACAATGAATTTTATTTGGTTGAACTCCTAATTGAAATGGCAAGTTTCGATGAAATTCGAGATGCCTCTCCGTTAAAAAACTTACATGAGGCACTTAACATTTCAATTGAAAACAATTTTGGCAATAAAATCAGTCAAATTTACAAAGCATTGTCAGAATTTTATGAATCAGAAAAAGACTTTGACAAAGCTTTAACTTATTATAAAGGGTATCATGTTAAAGAAAAGGAGAATGAAGCCTCAAATCTATCCAAGCGTCTTGAGATTCTCTCCTTAGAACTGAAATACAATCAAATGGAAACCCTAGCTGAAAAGTTAGCTCAAGATGTTGTAGACACACAAAAAGAGCTTAAGGCATTAGAGTCCCACAACGCTACCCTTATGCAAGAGGTTTTGATAGATGAACTCACCCGCCTTTTGAACCGTAGAGGCTTAAATAGAAAATTTAGCACACTTTTTTCTGCGAACACAACATTAAAGGGCACTGTTTTTATTATTGATATAGATCACTTCAAAACATTCAATGACGCTTATGGCCACTTAAAAGGAGATGATTGCTTAAGACAACTTTCAAGAATTCTTGAATTAAGTCTTCCTGAAACTGCTTTTGTTGGACGTTATGGTGGTGAAGAGTTTCTCTGTTTCATTCCAAATTCTGACCTCAGCAAAGCAGAAGCCATCAAAACAGGCGATCACATTCGAAAAAACGTCATTGAAAAAATGCCCTACACCATCACCGTAAGCATTGGTCTTTATGTTGGCCAAATCACACATGAAACGTTGGATCAGGCTATCCATTTGGCCGATATGGCCCTTTATGAAGCAAAGGAAAATGGTCGCAATCAAGTTAAACTTTCCACTTGAAACATATCCTGAAATTAAAAGTTGCTTTAGATTTTGACCAAATCTAAAGCAACTTTTTAAATTTAAGAATTTATGCGCTTACACGCTTTTTTCATTTTTCTCAAGTAGGCAACGACTTCTTTAGAGGCTGTATCTACCTCGTGCAAATAATTTTCAGCCTGGTCCATATTATTAGAATTATAGGCGGAAATCGCTTTTTTAGCGAAATTATGGAGTTTTTCATGTGGTATAGCGACTTCAGAAACCAATCGTTTCATATCATCCGTCTCAAACGTCTCTTTGTCCAGCCAACATCCTAAATTGCAGGTATGATGCGTGCCCACTTCTGCTTCAGTTAAAGTTTCGTACCCCAAAATCATATTATAAATCCGCCAACGCCACATTAAATGGTCCGTTGTGTACACCTCAATTTGTGTTCCCATATCCAATTGCATATCCCTAGCAATAAGCCGCATTCGCATGTCATCAAGCATCATTGAAATGGAGTTGATTGAACGTCCAACACGATTGGTGTCATTCTGTTGTGTTTTAGTGGTTTCATTAACCACTGAAATTGCACTGGATATTTCTTGAGATGAAGCTGTTTGCTCTTCAACATTGGCACTAATTTCCACAAATGCACCACTTATATCGGAAAGGTCTTTTTGGATGACATCCATGCCACCTATTGCTTTTGTCAACTGCTCTTTTCCCTTTTCAAATGTTTCATTTGAAGTCGCCAAGGCATTATTGGTATTTATGATTTCATTGGTTAAACCCTGTACAGTGTTTCGAATATAATCAACTTGCTCTTTTGTGTTTTCTGCTAACTTCTTAATTTCATCTGCAACTACTGCAAAACCACGTCCTTGCTCGCCAGCGCGGGCAGCTTCTATGGATGCGTTAAGGGCCAAGAGGTTTGTTTGATCTGCAACCCCTTTAATGATTTCAACCATGCTGTTAATTTTTTCTGCTTCTGTCTTAACATTTTCCATTATTTTTTGAACGCGTTGCGACTCAGCAAAACTTTTAACAATGGCTTCAAATGCACGTTCAATTTCTGAAATAGAGTGGTTGGCCACTTCAATGGAATTGTTTGCTTTAGAACTGGAATCCTGGACAAAATTAGAAATGTCCTCCACAGATGCGGTCATTTCTTCACTGCCTGCTGCAACATTATCCACCATAGACGCCTGTTTTTCAGCACCAAGCAACATATCCTTTATATAATCCATTTCTGTAACATATTTAAGCAAGCTATTTACTTGTGCCAAAAAATCCACGTAAATTGATTCTTGTTCATCATTGGTTGCGTCCCTGGATTCAACCTGAACCAAAGTTTCTACTGCTAAATCATCAGTTGCTCGATTTGCTTCTTTTGTTTTTTTCCTTTTAAACATGGTTATGCTCCTTTTCTCTTTTCTAATCCGATTATACTGTTTAATGTGAATACCCACAAATGAATTATTGTTATCATTTTTTCAAAAATTCACAAGTTATTCATTTAATTTTTAGTCATATACTGTATAATGGTTAAGACTAACAAAGATATGGAGGCTTCTTTTATGAACAAATGGACAAAATTATTGTTGGTGTTTTCACTTTTAATGCTGGTTCTAGCTGGCTGTTCAAGTGACACTGACGCAAATGACACACCTACTGAACCTGTTGCAGGATCTGTTGAAACAGACGGATTTTCTTATAGCGACGGCATTAACGCAGATGGAAAGTGGGACGGTGTTACAGCCCTTGATTTGGTTACACTAACGGATTACAAAGGCATTTCAATTCCTAAAGACGTTCATGAAATCCCTGAAGCAAGTGTGGAATCTGAAATATCAAGATTGATGGAATCCTACACTGCTTACAACGAGGTTATGGACCGTGCAATAGTAGATGGTGATACGGTTAACATTGATTACGTTGGAAAAGTGGATGACGTTGAATTCGAAGGTGGTAGTACAGGTGGTAACGGGACAGAAGTTACGATTGGTGTTACCCAGTACATTGATGATTTTCTCGAGCAACTCATTGGACATATGCCAGGCGAAACGTTTGACATTGAAGTGACTTTTCCTGAAAACTATGGCAATGAAACATTGAATGGTAAAGACGCGGTTTTCACAGTAACAATCAATAGCATTCAAGAGTCTTATATCCCAGAACTTACAGATGCTTTTGTTATGGAAAATTTTTCTGAATCTTTTGGTTTTACAACTGTCGATATGTTAAAAACAACAATTAAAGACGATCTTCAGAAAAATGCCATTGCAAACTATGTTCAGGATCATTTATTTGAAAACAGTTCCGTGGATACTGTCCCTGAATCCCTTGTCACATATCAGGCAAATGCCTTTTTAGATTACTATGAACAAACTGCTAGTCAGTATGGCATGACATTAATAGATTTCGTTAATGCATACCTTCAAGTAGAATCTATTGACGCCTTACTTGAAAGTTCTAAAAATGAGCACATTGAAAGTGCCCAATTCTCACTCATTATGCAAGCGATTATTGAATCCGAAAATTTAACTGTATCTGAGGCTGAATTGGTGGAATTTTTCAAGGTCAATATGGGTGTGGAAGATTATTCAGATTATGAAGCACGCTATGGCAAGCCTTATTTGGTCTTCAACATACTTCAGCAAAACGCCCTGTCTCTTGTCATTGACACGGCTGTGCTGGAATAGATCTGTCCTAATGAACGATTCATGAAAGGGTGCCCTTGTGCGCCCTTTTTATTTGCTTACACCACTTATTATACAAATGGAGGATAAACCCCTATGAAAAAAAACATCAATCTTATGATTGCAATGAATACAATATACTCTATTTTCAAGAGCTTTATCCTGATTTTTGTAAATATATACTTATGGAAAACAGGCAAAAGCATGGAAGCCGTTGCTGTTTTTAATATTTTTAACTACATAGCAGCAACCGTATCTTTCTATCTTGGCAATATTGTGGCTTTGAAAAATATGCGATACAACTACCTGCTTTCATCTTTATCTTTTATGGCAGCATTTTCACTGACCGCATATCTAGGCGAATCCATTTCAAGTTATGCCATTTTAATAGGCATACTGGGAGGTTTTGGTGACGGCTTTTTCTTCTTTAATCTAAACACATTTCAAGCCGGCAAACTACTGCCAGACGATATGGATTACTTTATGAGCGCTTCAAGCGCTTTAAAAAAAGCGTCTTCTATTATCACGCCAATTATATCCGGTTTTGTAATTGAAGCGCTCGGTTTTAATGCCATGCTTTACAGTTTACTCTTTTTAATTGCCATTCAATTATTTTTATCCTTTAAAAGTGAAAGCCACCATATCGCCACACTTGGAAAAATTCACTTTAAAAAAATTAAAGCCAATAAAGTACATTCGAAAATGCTGTGGACCAATATCATTATTTCACCTTATACGCAATTTACATCCCTTGCCAACAGTGTTTTCCTTTATGCACTTGTGGCACGCGAGTCTGTAATTGGTTCCTTAAATTCTGCCTTTAGTATTTTTTCAATTCTTATGTTCACCATGTATCGAATCCTCCAAAGGCGGTTTAATCGCAAACACCTGATGTTTGTTGGCGCAATTGCCTCTTCAGTTGTTCTCCTTTTGCTTTTGAGTCCAAATCTTTGGACCTTTGTTGCCTTTGGCGTTCTCATGAACATCGGTGCCGCCATGTTCCAAACGCCACTTGTCGGAGTCCAACTTAGGAGTACAAAAGAAAATGCCTGCGAAGAGTCACAAATGCTAGGAAATCTAATGTTCCGAGTTATTGTACTCAACACAGGCCGTGTGCTATTTTACAGTTTGGTATATTTCTTTTATACCGATTTCAACTCACCGATTTTTACAATTTTCTTAATCTACGGTATGCTATCGCCACTTCTTTCCTACTGGATTGGCCGCGAATCAATAGCAAACTACTAACCACTAACCACTATCCCCTAACCACTATCCCCTAACCCCTATCAAACATTCCTATATTTCCACTGACCTTTTTTAAACCACAGGGCTACAATAAACGCTTCAACGATTACCGAAATGCTAATGGCAAACCACACACCATTTGCACCCCAGTTGAAATGCCTTGTTAGTAAAAAAGCCAGTGGAATTTTTACGCCCCAGTTGCCAATTATGGAAGCAAGCATTGGGGGAAATGTATCGCCTGCACCTGAAAAAGCAGATCCATGTACTGTTAAAAATGCCGCAAAAATAACGCCAGTGTAGGTAATTCTCAAATAATTTGCGCCGATTGAAATTACAGATGGATCTTTTACAAAAAATCCCATAATCCACTCAGGCACCAAATAAAATGGAATTGCAAAAACAATCATATTAATGAGGGCCAGTCCAATTCCATGCCGGATGAGCCGGTCTACCTCATCTAGATCCTGCCGGCCAAGTGCTTGTCCAACCATAACCGACATTGCCGTCCCCAAACCAGCTAAAAAAATAAAAACAAAATTAAACATGCGGCCACCAATACCAAATGCAGCGCCTGCATCAACACTTATCTCTAGAACAATACGAAACATAATTAGACCAGTAAAGGGCCGTGTAATTTGATGAAGCGCAGCATATCGTCCGATTTTTAAAATCCTTTTAATCCAGTCAACATTTAATTTTAAAGAATTTAGTATCGCGGTAAGGTGTCGATTGTAAACGTGAGTCCCAACCAATGCGAGCATCCATACCGATGCTGTGATTTCCGAAATAACAGTGGCAGCTGCAGCCCCTTTGATGCCATATCCAAGCACCATGATGAACACATAATCAAGTCCAATATTAAGAACATTCGCAAAAATAAATACCTTAACAGGATTTTTTGTATCCCCGGTGGCTTGAACAACGGCTCTTGCAGTAGAATTGATAAAGAAAAAAGGAAGTCCCATAAGGGCAACCCATACATAGTCCCTTGCCAAACTTAGGACAAGACCATCTGCCTCTCCAAAAATACCAAGCAATCCAGTCATATTCATGTAGCTAAGTGTCATAAAAATTATACCCGATATTAAAGACACAATCAGTCCTGAACCGGTTATATTTTGAATTTCCTCCGGTTCTTCAGCGCCTGTATAGCGTGCTACAAGAGCAATGGTACCTGCTGAGATCAGAAATGGCATAACTTGTATGACACCAATCAAAGAAGAGGCAGAGCCTGCTGCCGCAGCTTCAGTGCTCCCAATTTGAGAGATAAACCACATGTCGGCAGTTACCATTAAAGTATGCAAGAGCTGGCCCACCATTACAGGCCATGCCAGTTTCCATATTTTCCGAACTTCTCTTGAAAAAATCAGACGACTCATTTGGCACAATCTCGTGCTTCTAATGACCGCTTCAGACGCCTTTTCAAAATCTCAGCATCAAACACAAATACATCTACCAGCAATTGGTCTTCACCCTGTATCACTTCTCGTATGACCCCACCGCCATACTTACGATAAAATGCATTTGAAGGTGCATGTCTATGAGAGTAAACCACCATCTTTGATTTGCCACTCTTCAGGAAATCATCAATAAGTTTGAGCATCAACTGCAAGGAATAACCTTTCCCTCGATAGGCTTTGGCAACAAATAAATAATTCAGTTCAAAGGCATTTTCGTCATCCTCGATCTCTGCATAAGACCCCCCTGCAAAGCCAGCAAAAACACCCTCATCAAAGACCCCATATAGAACTCTTTTATCATCATAATCTGCTGCACTTTGTTCCCATTCCACTAAAAAATCCAATTCCTTTTCAGGTGACAACTCTGTTGTCCTGTGACCTGCAAGTTCCTCATTCCAATACCGAATTCTTAAATCCACCGCTTTAGAATATTCAGCATAAGTTTCCAACTTTCGAATTAGCATGGTCTATCCTCCTTCTTTATAGTTTCCCACGTCCTACCATAGCAGGGAACGCTGTTGCAAATGTAATAAGCAAGGCGCCAATAATTCCCTGAATACCAAATCGATCCCCTAAAAGGAACATGCCAAGCAAAGCTCCAAATATCGGTTCGAACACATATAAAAGTGCCGTTCGTTCAGCACTAAGATATTGTTGACAATAATTTGCAATGACATATGCAATACTCGTACACCCAATTCCAAGAATCAAAATATTTTGAATCCCAAGAGGCGTCCATTCAACGCTAACCGTCTCGAAGATCAATGTGGGTACGAGGCTAAAAATACCAACACTTGTAACTTGGATTGCCGCTACTGTGAGCGGGCTTCCTTCTCGTACATACTTTTCAACAGAAAGTATATAAAAGCTGATAATTAAAGTTCCTATAACCGTTAAGGCATCCCCAAAATTAAAGCCCCCTAAATCACCATCCAAAGTTACTAGCCCCAGTCCTATAATCGCTAAAACTGTTGAAAACCAAACCTGCTTAGGCTGACGTTCCTTCCGAAAAATCATCATTATAAATGGGACAAATATAACATTGCTTCCCACAATAAAGGCATTTTTTGACGCGGAAGTATACTTGAGTCCGTAGGTATGAAAGATAAACGCCAGAAACAGCAAAAGTCCTGTTATAATTCCGCCTTTAATCTGGTGTCTACCAGGCTTAAACCGACCAATTATAATTAGAAAAAAAGTTAACGCCAAACCACCAATCAAAAACCGATAGGCCATGAAAGTAAATACACCCATAACGGACAGAAGTGGTTTTGTTAAGGCAAACGAAGACCCCCAAAGGCCCACTGCCAGCAGGAGCAACACTTCATATATCCAATTCTTTTTCAAGAGTACTCTCCTCATAATAGGCAACCACCTTATTTCTTCCCGTCTCCTTACCGACATATAAATACTGATCTGCTTTTCGAATTAAATCCTCTGGACTGGTTGCTTCTTCACTTTCAGCAAGTCCAATTGTTATACTGGAGGAAACTTGTTTGTCATCATATCTATAGGCATAGGTTTCAACAGCAGTTCGAATGCGCTCACAAATAGAAGACGCTGTGTCGACTGATGTGTTTGGCATTAGGAGTAAAAATTCCTCTCCCCCCCAACGGGCTAGAATATCATAGGGCCTGATTTGACTTTGTATCTGGTTTACAGTTTCCACGAGCATATAATCACCGCCAGCATGCCCAAATGAATCATTAATCCGTTTAAAAAAATCCATGTCCATGAGTGCAAGGCTAAAAGGTATATGCTCACGCAAATATCTTTCCCAAGCCTCTGAAAGTCTCTGAACCATAAACCGTCTGTTATACAGTTTTGTAAGTACGTCTGTATTAGAGAGCAACTCAAGTTCGTTTTTTTGTCGTATCAAAAGTTCTGATTGAATGGAATTGTTAACAGCAATGGCAATATATGAGGTTAATGCACTTAGCATTTCAATATCCTTTTGTGAAAATGCTGATTCTTGCTCACTTTGTACTGTAAATGCACCAAGCACTTTATTTTGAGCCCACAAAGGAAAATACAAAACTGAAGTCATTAAAGCGTTTTTTAAATGCGGTTTATAAACCATCTTTCTATTGACAATACATGATGCTGCAAGACTTTCTGAGTCGTTTAACGGTAGTGTTCTTTCATCTAAAAAAATGCCTTTTTTTATAATTTCCTTATACCTTAAAACGGCATTATCTGGTTCATAAACACAAATTCCCACCACGTCCAAATCCATTACACCCTTAAGCTGAGTATACAACTCTGTCATAATTTCAGTCATCTTCAAAGAATGTGTCACCAATTTGCCAATCTTTGAAATTTTCTGCAACTCACTTATTGCCATATTCATTTCCGATTTTGCCATTTCCACCTCAAACTGCAAGGCTTGAGCTTCAAGCATGTTCTCAAGTGTTTCAGATTCTATTTGTTCATTTAAACGCACATAGCGTTCAAGTGCATCGAATGCTTCTTTATAGAATTCTAGTTCTTTATATACTGTCGCCAGTTTTTTTAAAGTATCTCTTGATTGCACCTTAAGATCCAGTTCATCTGACAATACCAAAGAGTTTAAATAAATTTCTACAGCTTCTTTTTTTGCACCTAATGCCGCGTGAACACATGCTGATTCAAATAATATAGACGCAAATCTATAGTTGTCTTCATTTTCAGCACAGGCCGCTTTTGCCTTTTCAAAAAATTGACTGGATTTCTCATGATTGCCCATATAGCCATAAATCATACCGTATACTTTGTCACACTGAACCCGATACATTGTGTTTTCAAAACTTCGAATTACAAAATCCGCCTTCTGATTATACACAAGCGCTTCTTCCAAATTGTCCTTTTTGACATATATTTCTGCAATATTTGTTAGAATCAACCCTTCAACAGGTAAATCCCTCTGTCGAGCCAAGGTTAATGCATTTTCCATATAGGTCAAAGCCTGGTCAACTTGTCCAGTTTTTGAGTAAATCACTGATATATTGTTTAGAAAACTAATTTCATACTCACTCTTAATTTGACGACTCATGGTAAGGCCTTCTTGATACAGCGACAAGGCTGTTTTTACATCTCCTATTTTTGAAAAAATATTTCCTTTTGAGAAAACTCCAGCAACCACTACATCCAAATCATGGTGAATAGAAGCACTCTCGATACCACGTTCTAGTGCTTCAAGCGCTTCTCTGTATTGACCCATTATGCTTAGACAAGAGCCCTTTAAAACAAGACTTCCAGAAATGCCTTTATAGTAATTTATAGTCTGAGCCTCACGCTCAACTTCTAAACTAATCTTGAGCGCTTCCTTTGGCACACGACTCATTATTTTCTTCCCATCAAGCAAGCGTTGATCCAGTTGTAAAGTGTCCACATAAGCCTCCAATTCAGTTAGATTCATTTCATTATATCTCAAATGTTCTGTTTTGATAATCATATACCCAGAAATTCTGTTGCCTTTTCATTTCATTCGGGTATACTTAATTCCATAATGAATGGAAAAGGAGAAGTTATCATGTTTGCAGACAAACTTTATATCAACGGAAAGTGGGTTCCATCAAATTCTGATGAATGGGTAGAAATCGAAAATCCAGCCACACGTAAAATTATCGGAAAAGTGGCACGCGGTAATGAAATTGATGTTGACATTGCAGTAAATGCAGCTTACGAAGCCTTTAAGGATTGGGCGGCTACACCTGTGGCACATCGCATTACGCTAATGGAAAAAGTCCTTGATTTCTTGCTTGACAACAAGCAAATTCTTATAGATTTAGAAGTAAAAGAACTTGGCGCACCTAAAAAGTGGGCTGAACGTGCCCATGTGGATGGCCCAATAGCTCGACTTGAAAATTACATTAGACTTGTTAAAGGATACGACTTCGTTACCGACCTGACACATGGTAGAATTGTCCGCGATCCAATAGGCGTTGTCGGATGCTTAACACCTTGGAACTACCCGCTTGGGCAAGTCATGCAGAAGGTTATCCCTGCAATTCTTTGTGGCAATACTGTTGTTCTTAAACCCTCTCAAAATGCACCTTTAAGTTCACTTATACTTGCCAAGGCTTTTGATCATGCTGGTTTCCCCAAAGGTGTTTTTAATCTTGTAACCGGTCGAGCCGGGGAAGTTGGTAACGCACTTGCAACCCACCGAAAAGTATCCATGATTTCTTTTACAGGTTCTACCAAAGGCGGGAAAGAAGTGAGTGCAATGGCTATGGAAAGTGTCAAAAAAATCGCCTTAGAACTTGGTGGAAAATCCGCAAACATCATTTTAGAAGGCGCCGATTATAAAAAAGCTGTCTACACAAACTTAAAATCATGCTTTGACAACACCGGACAAACTTGTGCGGCGCTTACACGCATGTTGGTTCCTAAAAAACACCTCGAATCAATTGAATCCATAGTGGTTGAAATGTCCAATGAGTTTACTGTAGGCGATCCAGAACTTGAAACAACTGATATTGGCCCACTGGCAAGTAAGAAACAGTTTCTTAAAGTAAAAAAATATATTGAAGAGGGCCTAAATGAAGGCGCTCGAATGATTGTTGGAAGTGTCCCAGATTCCTATGAAAATGGGTATTTTGTGACCCCTGTTGTTTTTTCAGATGTTCACAATCACATGCGCATCGCAAAAGATGAAATCTTTGGACCAGTAATTTCAATTATCCCATACGATTCCGTGGAGGATGCAATTGAAATTGCAAATGATTCGGTCTACGGTTTATCTGGCGCTGTTTTTGGGCCAGAACCTTTAGCTTATGAAGTCGCTATGAAACTTCAAACAGGTACAGTTTATGTAAATGATGGCAAACGTGACATAGACGCCCCGTTTGGTGGCTACAAGCAATCTGGTATTGGACGTGAAGGGGGTATAATTGGTATCGAAGAGTTCTTAGAAGTTAAATCTGTCTTCTTTAAAAAAGAAACCGTTTATCAACTCTAGTTGACGCAAAAATTCCTGAAATCTCAAATTTAAATGAGGTTTCAGGAATTTTTCTTAGAACCGTTTGTATCCAATTACACTTGAGACTCTGCTTTCTGTTCCATTTTGAAGTCTCTTATAGTTTGGCAAATGGAGCCATAAACTTAGAAACATGCCTGACAAAGCTACCAAAATAGGTATAAGGCCAAGATTAAGGTATAACGTTATCCCAAGCATATATAACGTCAGGGCCAAAGTTCCCAAAATAATATAATCTGTAATCAAAGTTGCTATAATAATTGTCAGCAAGGCTAACAAACCTAAAAATCCGTTCATCCCTATAATGATACCAATTAAAGCCGCCGTCCCTTTACCACCTTTAAAACGCATGTAAAATGGGAAAATATGGCCCAAAATTACACTGTAGCCATTCAAATACAAAAGGACTGCACCGCTCGAATCCAAACTTGCTTGAAACAGGAGTTTGAGTGACATACTCCCACCACTTAAGAAGTGGGGGCTTCTCGTTCGAATAGCCTAATGGCTACAGCATAAGCGAGCTATCCCCGTGTGCCCCACGGTT